>NZ_JABBYO010000002.1:0-317555 GCF_012958305.1 Tautonia rosea
TCGCACTTCTGAAGAGAAATGCGAGGCGTTTGTGTTTGCGCGCGTCGAGTTTATTGCTGACGTGGGGTTGCCAGTCGGACTATGTCCCGGGTGAGGAGAATCGAATTGGGGCCGATGGATGCCTGAACGGTTTCCGTTTGACGATCCCTGGAATACTCGTGCGAAGCAAGGATTCATGACCATTCGCTGAGTATCGATCAAGGGACTCGGGTGACCTCGGTTGCGGTGTGTGAGTAACCGGGGCCATCCGAACATCTCAGGCAGCGTTCCTGAATCCCTCCTGTGAAGACGCGTTTAGAAGCTGGATCATGATCAGTTGTCGTTGTTGCTGCCGCTGCCGATCAGCGTCGGGCGGCTCGCAGCGCGAATCTGATTGAGAAGTTTCCGCTGTGCTTCTGTGAGGATGGTTTCGCACTCATCCATCTCTTTTCGAGAGAGTTCCTCGATTCGAGCTTTTAGCTCGGTGATCTCGGACTGGTAGCGACTTCGGATAATATAAATATCTTCACGTTGTTGGTTGGAGAGGCCCACCTTGCCAAAGTTGCTCGGAACGCGACGGTAGGGAGGGTAAGTTTTTGGCGCTATGGGGGAGGGTTGCGCGTCGGTGGCCGCTGGAGCGGTTGGGGAGACCGGAGTGGGAGGCTTGGGTTCGTCATCCTGAGCACGGCTTGTCGCGGCAACAAGGACGACGGCGCAGGCGAGTGAAAAGGTTGTGATGTTTGGGCGGCTTCGCAACATCGTTCAGGGTCCTCTACTGCTGCGAGGATCAAAGATCTTTGGGTGAGGCTCCTGGTGCTCCGAATCATCTATTCGCCGTCGAATCCGCATGACCGACATGAAGCATCCATGAGCCATCTCTGACTCTAATCGAGTCGTGATTGCATTGCAACGAGTTCAGGATGGGATTTCCTGGGTTATGGACGCGAGTTGGCAGGAGAATCGAAGGGACGGGGACGATACCAGATGATCGAGTGAGAGGCCCCGCCGATGGCAACGACATCGGGAATGTCGTCGCCGTTCAGGTCTCCGCCGCGAAGATCCTGCGCGGTGATCGTGGAGTCGAGGATGGTTCGGTTCCAGGTCTTGCCATCGAAGTGGTAGACCGAGACGCGGGGATCAACGCCGCGATGCCCGGCGAAGACCTCGTCGATCCCGTCTTCGTTGACGTCGGCGAGCCAAAGGGCATGTCCCTCATCGAGGGTGTCGTCGAGGATGCGCCGAGGACCGATTCGGTTGGGTTGAAGACGTGCTGGGTTCAGGTCGTTGAGCCGGACAGTTGAGATGGCAACGGTGGAGCCGTGCCAGGGTTCGATGGTCGCCAGCAAACCGTGGTCTGGTCCGAAACGTCCGAGATGAACTTCGCTAGCACCTCGGGCGGGGGGCGTTCCGGAGGCTCCGGGCGTGAGAGGAAAACTCTGGTACGGGCGGGGTAACTCGGGATCGCCGACCTCAAGACGACGGTGCAAGGAGACGCCGCAATTGTCTGCGGAAAGGATGGAATCGCGGTCATCTCCGGGGAGGCGGACGACGGCGATGGCGTGCATCACCGGAGCAAGGGCGACAGATTCGGGTTCGGGGCGATTCGCTTCGATCGTGAACGAGGGGAGGACGATGAGTCGGGCCTCGTCTTCCTGAAAGGCGGGAGGAGTCGACGCGGGCCCGAAGATGGGAGCCACGATGAGGTCGAGACGACCGTTACCGAGGATGTCTCCCCATCGGAGACGGTGGATGCTGGGCATCTCCGTGATCGTCTGGAAGGACCAGTCGTCATCAGGAGATGCCCCCTGGGAAGCGAGCCCGAGCTTGCCTCGAACGGGTTCTCGCATGGCGAAGTCGTAGGCAATGGCAATCTCGGCGCGGCCATCGCCGTCAAGGTCGGTAGTGGCCGAGGAGATAATCCCGGGGGTCTGGTCGGGACCAGTAATAATGCGTTTCTGCCACGATGGGTTCTCATACCAGGCACAGGTACCGCCGCCGAGCGCGACAAGATCGGGCCGCTTGTCGCCATTGACGTCGGCGACCTCAATCTGATAGCCGCCTGGGAAATTGTCGTCGATCACGATGCGTTCGAATGAGGGCAGGGGGCGAGGGGAAGGGGTCTCGTCGGCCACAACGAATGGATTCGACAGCAACAGCGGGAGCATCGTGATGGGAGACATGGAGTTTAGCCTTCCAGGTCAGAGGGAGAGTCATCGAGGTCGGAGGCCTTGAGGCCCCAGTGATCGGGAATGCCGGCGGTGTCCTCGGGACGGACACGGAGTTGATTCATATCAATCTCTCCCTTGAGATCGACCTCGACAAGTTTGAGTCGGTTTTCAAGGAGTTTGACCTGTTGTTCAAGAAGGTTGAGGCGTGTTTCGGCCTCGTCGACGCGTTTCGGTCGGGGGACCTCGGGATAGTGTAACTGGCGCTGAAGGGCGGAGAAGAGATAGAGCGGATCGCGGCCGTGGTTGGCTCGGGCGATCTTGCCTTCTTTCTCGCCGAACAGGATGGGAAACTTGGGGGTGAAACCGGGATCGCGTCGGCGCATCTGAGCAACGAGGAACTCTGATCGAGAGTAAATCAAGTCGGCAAAATCGACATCTCCTAACCGGGCATTTAAAAGAAGAATATAATCACTCCACGATTCGTTGTAAAACGGGTCGGCGGCCATCGCGTCGAGTCCGCCGGCGTAACCGAGGCGGTTGCGGCTGATGGCCTCGAACTGATAGACGAACAGGCCGGCGGGGGTCGGGGCGTCGGCGCGGTAGTTGGCCTCGCGTTCCAGGACCAGGAGGGCTTGATCCATTGGAAATCGATTATAAGTGTCCTCTTCTGCCTTGATGATCACATAGGATTGAAATGGGGTGAAGTAGTGGCCCAACTGCTTCATGGCCGGGCCCATCTGGCCACTGATCTTCACCTCTGCGTACATGAAGCCAACGGCCATGGGGAGCCGAGTGGTTGAGAGCAACTCCTCGCCGATTCGGGAGAGAACGTCCTGAGAGGGGATGCCGTCGAGCACCCGTTCACGGAAGGCACGATAAAAATAGGCCTGCTCGATGTATTCCTCGCGGTCGAGCACGGGCATGGGAGAGCCTCGGGAGGAATGAGGAGCTCCGGATCTCACGTCCGGAGGGGAATGTCAGGATCACGACTTGAAACCGGATGCGCTCATGAACTTATTTATGATTTGGAATGTCTGAGTTGGGTTGAGTGATCGGTGAGGGCGGGCCGTTCTGGTGCAGCGCGTCGAGCAGGGCGAGGAATTCGGACACGTGCGAGCAGGTGTGGTGTGGCGTTTCGGCGAGGAGGCGCTCGGGTCGGAAGGCGGCCCAGGTGACGGCACAGGTCAGGGCACCGGCGGCTCGGCCCGCGCGGACGTCGGCGGGGCTGTCGCCGACCATGAGGATTTGTTGAGGTTCGACATTGAGCAAGCGAGCCGCCCGGTAGAGGCCGTCGGGGTCGGGTTTGGGGCGATCGACATCGTCTCCGGAGATGAGGCAGTCGATCTGACCGCTGAGCCCGAGCGCGGAGATCGAATACTGAGCGGCGCGGCGGCCCTTGCCGGTGAACACGCCGACTTTCCAGCCGAGGCTTCGGGCTCGGTCGATGACGGCGGGAATTCCGTCAAAGAGGCGAACCATGCGCTCGTGTTCCTGTTCATAATGGAGGAAGAAGCGATCGAGGGCCTCATCGAGCCGATCTTCGGGGGCGAAGAGGCCAAGGCAGGCACGTTCGGCGGGTCCGAAGCTGGCCTCGACCTCGTCGTCGGTTGGGAGGGGATCGGTCCAGGGGGAGAGGGCGTGGCGGAAGGCGTCGAAAATCAGCGGGAGCGTGTCGGCCATCGTGCCGTCGAAGTCGAGGAGCAGGGCTCGGGGCGACTCGGGGGAGGTCATGGGGGTGTCCGACTGAGGAGCAGGATGACGGAAGTTTGTGGGACTGGCCATTGTATCGCATGGGCAACGGCTTGCCGATGCCGCTAAACTCGCTTGAAGCATTGCAGTCCGATAGAGTCAAGGGAAGGTGAAGGCTCCGGTCTGACCGGGGCCGACGCACCAATCAAGGCGGAACGGCTCGGGATGGCATCGGGGCGCGATGATCCTCGGGGCCGGTCATGAGGTGGGAGGACGGGTCAGGTGAACGACGCTTGGATTGCGGATCGGATGACGAAGATCGAGGCCTCGGGGATTCGCAAGGCCTTCGAGATGGCGAAACAGATGACCGATCCGATCAACCTGTCGATCGGTCTGCCGGACTTCGACGTGCCGGATGTCATCAAAGAAGCCGCCTGTGAGGCGATCCGAGAAGGACGAAATGCCTACACCGTAACCATGGGAGATCCTCGGTTACGGGGAGAGCTGCAGGAGATCGTCGACCATCAGTACGGTCATTCCGATCGTCAGGTGATGGTGACCTCCGGCACGGCGGGAGGGCTCTTGCTGGCGATCTGCTGCGCGGTGAATCCGGGAGACGAGGTGATCGTCTTCGATCCCTATTTCGTGATGTATCCCAACCTTGTCGCCCTGGCGGGTGGGACGACGGTTCTGGTCGAGACGTATCCGAGCTTTGGTGTCCCGGTCGATCGGGTCGAGGCGGCCATCACGCCGAAGACAAAGGCGATCATCGTCAATAGCCCGGGAAACCCAAGTGGGGTGGTCGTTCCGCCGGAGGAGCTGAAGGCGCTGGCCGACTTGTGTCGGAAGCGGGGGATCTTGCTCATAAGTGATGAAGTATACAAAGCATTTTGTTACGATGAGGCGTTTCATTCGCCTGCGGAATGGAATGAGGATGTGCTGGTCGTGGATGGGTTCAGCAAGACTTATGGGATGACCGGGTGGCGGCTCGGGTTCGCACACGGGCCGGGACTCCTGCTGCAGGAGATGGCCAAGCTGCAGCAATTCTCGTTTGTGTGTGCTCCGACGCCATTACAGCATGCGGTCGTCGGGGCATCACGATTGGACCTGACTTTACAAATCGACGCCTACCGATCCAAACGGGATCGTGTTCTCGAGGTCCTGTCGGGGAGGTACGACCTGGCGCGCCCAACCGGGGCGTTTTATGCGTTTCCGAAGGTCCCCGAGGGGTGGCCGTCGGCATCGGCGTTCGTCGAGGAGGCAATCCGGCGCAATCTGCTCATCATTCCGGGGAACGTGTTCAGCAAGGCAGATACGCACGTCCGCATTTCGTATGCCGTTGATGATGCGGTGCTGGAGCGAGGCCTTGAGGTTTTGCGATCGCTGGCCGAGGAACGAAGGGAGGCAATGGCCTGAGGCTTTCGTCTGGGAGGGCGGGTTACGTCACTTCTCGGAGAGGGGGTCGTCTGGAGTGTTTGGAAGACCCTCCTGGAGCCGTCGGAGCATTCGGCCGCGTTTCCGAGGAAGGCGAGCGCGGCCGAACTCAGGAAGGCGCGGTTCGAACAGCGGCCAGGTCAGGACGGTGAGGCAGGAGAATTCCTGAAAGATGGCGACGAGCATCCGGCCTCGGTGGAGGGCGAGGACTGCGACTGCGCCATTCTCCGGGTTGCGTCCGAGTCGCCGGGTGCGGGCCAGCGCGAGTCGAAGCGCAACTTCGGCCTCGGGCTCGGGAACGTGGAATCGCTCGATAAAGCGTTCGAGGGCGTGTCGGGTCAGGCGAGCCTGGCTGTAATCACGCTGACCTTTGGGGGGGGGAGGAGGAGAAGCATCGCTCATCGCCTTGCTGTCTCCTCGGGGAACGATCGGGGCTTGTCATCGGCAGCCGGTAGACCACCCGAGCCGAGGTCCTGTGGTCGGGTGGTCTCTCGGTCGGCTCACGATGGCAAGACGCTGGAGATCAGTCCTGGACTTTGCCGGTGGCAGCCCACTCGACCCCGCGTCGCATCCATTCCTGGTAGTCCGGGTTCGAGATGGCTTCGGGGTCGTGGCCGAGTACGTTGTTGTAGACGCGGCCCTCGCCGAACGTGTTCACCCAGATGACCGGCTCATCCTTGCCGGTCCCACGGGGCAGGTCGGGGTCGGAATAGGCGGTGGCAAGGACGACGTTCCCGTCAACCATGACAGAGTTCTGATACAACTCATCGATGGTATGATTGAAAGATGCCGGCAGCCCCTGGGAGATCGGGTGGTCGACCTCCGATTTCTTGACGGTGAATTCGTGCTTGGGGCCGTGGAATCCCTGGCTACGCCAGCCACCGGCAATCATACGCTCATATTCGTCCCAGTTTGGATCGGCGAAGGCGCTTGAAGCGAAGTGGTAGACGACCAGGCCGGTGCCGCTCTTGACGGCGTTGACCAGGGCCGCTTTGTTCTCCTCCGTCCACTCGGTTTCGGAGGTGGCGCTGTCGGTCTGTCGGTAATTCAGGAGCAAGACGTCATACTTGGAAAGGTTTTCCTCGGTCAGATCCCGGGCCGGCGTGGTGGTCACGTCGACATCGATCCGGCCGCCTTCTTCAAGGAAGTTCTTGATGATGGGTGTGGTTTCCTGCCAGGCGTGACCGCGGTGGTCGCCTGTAATGATCAGGCACGTGATGGAGTCGTCCTGAGCAACGGCAGGGCGAGCCCCGGCAAGGGCGACCAGGCCGAGGCAGGCGAGGGCAAAGCGTCGAGTCATTGGTGGTCAACTCCCGGTCTCGATCGATCGTTTGGTCGCTAGGAATTGCCATCGGCCGACCCCCGGCCGAGGCCCTTCTCGAATTCGAGTCGATCGTCGTTCCCCAGCCTATCGCCTGATCGGCCTCGATGCGACGGGGATGCGAGCGGAAGGAAGATGAAGGGGTTTTGTTACGATTCGATTCTCAAAACGGGCGTTCAGGTCAAATGGCTTACCGGGGATCGGGGCGGCGTTCGTAGAATCGGCTGAGCGACCAGAGGCGTCGGACCTGATGCGAGACGATCAAGGCGGTCACGAGGAGGGAGGCAATCAGGATATTGAGGTAAACGTTCGGTTGATATCCGTGGGAGATGAAGTGTTCGAACCAGATCAGGCTGTACCCGAGGGCGGCCAATCCGGCGGTCAGCCAGACGAGCCAGTGACGGGACCAGAGCCCTGAGGCGACGATCAGCATGGGGTAGCCGATGACCAGGCCGCTATCGGCGGCGTCGAGCAGGCGGAGCGCGGCGGTCAGCGCGGTCACATCGACGACAATCCAGGCGGGCCAGAGGCGTTCGGGCTGCTCGGATCGACGGGCAGCGGCCTGAATGAGGATGGCGGAAGTCATCCAGAGGAGTTCGAGGCCCGTCAGCTGAACGTGCAGGGTGTGCTTGCGGTCGGCCGGGACATGGGCAAGGTAATTCGCCTGGGTGAGCAGGGTGATGCTCCCGATGGCGACCAGGCGGAAGACGAGTTCGGGCTCGCGACGGGCCCAGCGTCGGAGCCGGCCGACCGGGCCGACCCAACTGGCCGAGATCGGTTCGCCCCGGAGGTAACGTTCCAGGTCTTCGGCGACTGCCTCGGCCGAGGGATAGCGGCGCTGCGGATCGATTTCCAGGCAGCGGAGGCAGATCGCCTCCAGGGGGCGGGGAACGCTCGGATTGAGCCGACGGGGAGGATCGGGCTCGCGTTCGCTGATTTGGACAAGCGTTTCCATGGGAGAGTCGGCACGGTGCGGAGAGCGGCCGGTGAGCATGGCGTAGAGGACCGCTCCCAGGCCATAGACATCCGTGCGTTCGTCGATTTCTCCGGCTCGGGCCTGTTCGGGAGCCATGTATTCGAGCGTGCCGACGATGGCTTCGGGACGAGTCAGTCCCTCGTCCGACCCGGGGCCGACCCGCTTGACCAGTCCGAAATCGGTGATGAAGGGAGTCCGGTGCTCGATTGGGGTGTCGGTATCGCCGTCGAGCAGGATGTTGGCGGGCTTCAGATCGCGGTGGACGAACCCGAGCCGGTGCGCGTGGTCGACGGCTCGGGCAATCTGAAGGAGCAGGTCGGCTACCACTCGGGGCTGTTCTCGCAGGATCGGGATGACTCGCGAAAGGTTTCCTCCTTCGATCAGCTCCATGCTGAAGTAATGCTCGCCGTGCCAGCAACCGACCTCGAAGATGCGGACGATGTTCGGGTGTCGCAAGCCGGCCGCCGCCTCGGCCTCGATCCGGAACCGTCTCGCCTCGTCGTCGGTTGCGAGTCGCCCGACCCGCATGACCTTCAAGGCGACCAGGCGGTTGAGCCCTTGCTGACGGGCCCGATAAATGACTCCCATGCCTCCTCGACCCAGTTCGCCGAGCAGGTCGTATCCGGCGATGGACGTGGGCTTGGTCGCGCAGAAGACCTCGGCAACGATTGAGGGATCGTCCGGAAACCGGGAACGATAGTCTGCCTCAACCGGCTGTTCGCCTCGCTCGCGGCGCATTTCCAGTTCGAGGGCGATCAGCTCGTGGAGCAAGACACGACGCTCGATCCCCTGAGCTTCCGCCAGGAACGACTCGATCGAGGGAGCACCGTCGGCTCGCCAGTCTGCCTCAAATCGATCACAGGCGTCGTTCACAAAGCGTGCGCGATCAATGGAGAGGGTCAGTTCGAGAGGGAGCTGGGTATCCGAGTTGCTCATGAGAACGGCCTATCATCATCTTGTGAGTCACTTGGCATGCCAAAGCAGCAGAACCTCAATACCAGTGTTCATTCAGGTGCGTTGTCATCATCGTCCGGGTCCGTGGTCCGATGCGATTCCCAGATCTTGCGGATCAGGTCGAGCCGTCGGGCAACGGTACGCCGGGCGCAGCCGAGGCGGTCGGCAATCTCATCATTGGTCAGGCCTTCAAGCCGCCAGATGGCGACACGGCGGAGGTCTTCGTCATCCAGCTGGTCAAGGAGACGTTCATAGGATTCGGCGACCATCACGGCGAACTCGGGAGAGGGTTCGGAGCCCGCGAGCTGGTCGAGGAGCAGGCGGTCGTCTTCGGCTTCAGGGCTCTGCACGGTGTCGATCCGAAGGAGGTCCCCCCCGCGTTTCTGGGCCCTACGGCGCTGGGCCTGGGCTCCGGCCTTGCGAGCGGTGATGACGACCAACAGCCTCCAGAGGTCGTCTCGATCGCCGAGCAAGGGAAAGCGTCCCCGGGCGGCTCCGGCGCAGAAGCTGTCGAAGGCGCTCAGGGCGGCGTCTTCCTCGTCCTCGTCAGCCCCTCGGCGGCGGCTGGAGGCGAGTTTTTGCCGGGCCAGGCGAACCAGCCGATCGAAGTAGCGTTCCCAGAGGGGCTGGGCGGCCTCGGGGTCGCCGGCCTTCAACTGGCCGATCCACTGGGAGACCGACCCGCGATCGTCTCCTGGAGGAATGGAAGTCATGAGCCTCGCCTCTGAGGTCATTCCGGTCGGCAAGCGATGCCCGCAGTTGATTCCGAAGCGGAAGTGATCCACGTATTCTCGTCCGATGACGAAGTCGGGTCCAGGGTGCTCTGGCCGGGATTACGCGGGCTTGCCGGGCCCTGGGGGTGGGAACGCCTCGGGATGGGAGGAGGCCCAGAGGGACAGTCGACGGGTCGCCCCGGTGCGGGGCAGGGGATCGAGATCGGCGATCGAACGCCACTCGACGGCCGAGAGGCCGGGGCCTGGCGTCGGAGCGCCGCCGAGAGGAGCTGCGGCCATCGCTGAGAGAGTGACGCGGTGCTTGGTCACGGCGTATCGGATCGTATGCAACGGTTCGCCAAGTGCCAGGGAGATGCCGGTCAGGTGACGGAAGCGAAGGTCGAGCGGATCGACGAGCCCGACTGCGGAGCCTCTCCCCGCCGGATCAACCCCCGATTGATGGACGGTCGGGAACTCCCAGAACCCTTCCCAGAGGCGGCCGGCCGCGCGTTGGACGACAAGAAACCGACCCTGATCGTCGACGGCCAGCACGCAGGTTTCCGCCACCTCAAGGGGCGGGATTGGCGCCGATCGCTTCGGCAACTCGTCTTGCATCCCTTCGCGACGGGCAAGGCAGGAGTCGGCCACCGGGCAGGCCAGGCATCGCGGAGATCGAGGGGTGCAGACGGTCGCACCGAGGTCCATGATCGCCTGATTAAACCGGCCAGGGTGGTTCGGCGGGACGATCCGGGCGGCCGCCTTCCAGAGCCTGGCTTGGGAGTTCGTGGAGCGAAGATCCTCAGTCCAGCGGAGCCATCGGGCGAGGACGCGCTGGCTGTTTGCCTCCAAAATCGGCTCGGGGAGGTCGAAGGCGATCGAGGCAACAGCGCCGGCGATGTAGCGTCCGACCCCCGGAAGACGCCGCAAGGCCTCAGGGTCGCCGGGGACCTGGCCGTCGTGCTGTTCGACGATTACCCGAGCCGCCTGCTGGAGCAAGCGGGCCCTCCGGTAGTAGCCAAGCCCCTCCCAGGCCTTGAGCACGTCGGCCTCGTCGGCCGAAGCGAGGGCGTTGGGGGTAGGGAACCGGGACAGAAACCGCTCGAAGAAGGGACCGGCGGCGGCAACGGTCGTTTGAACGAGCATGACCTCGGAGACGAGGACCTTGAAGGGGTCACGGTCTCGTCTCCAGGGAAGATCGGCACGACCCTCGCGATCGTACCAGTCGAGCAAGGCTCGGCGGACGCTTGCAAGCCAGGTGGGGTCGAGGTCGGGCTCGGGATTGTCCGGATCGTCCGATGCGGGATCGGGTCGTTGCAATCGTTCTGATCGGTGCATAAAGACAAATCCTTGTTCTCGGACATTGACGTGAAACGTTCCTCATCCGACGTTGACCAGAGTCACGCAACTCGCGACCGGGCGGCGATCAGAGTCGGACAAAGGAGGAGGTGTCCCGCGTGAGGAAAGGGGGGTAAAAACAGGTCCAGATGCGGATATGGCAAAATTCGACGATCATTCGGATTTATTCGAAGACGAAGCGGCGTCGGCGTCGTAAATCTCAGGTACAGGACGTGATAAGTCATCGTGGAAAGAGCCAAAAAAGACAAGAGTTGGAATTCAGACCCAAAACCGGCAATAAAAAGCAGCTATTCCGCAAACTTTTCCTTGACGGCCCAGATTATGGGTTCATAGTTGAGGTGCAGGGAGGTGAGCGTTCGGGCGGGCGGCCGAAGCGAACTCGATGACGAGCGCGAGAGTTGGCCGCAGGATCCCGAGGGAGTTTGCCGAAGCTGGCAACAATTCTCACCGGAACATTCCACGATGGTATCCTCTATAACCGATGCGCTCACCGGCAACGCGACTGCCGGTGAGGTGGAGCGGTTGATTGGCCTCGATGTCGAGGTGCGATCCGATCACGCTCCTGTGACTGATTTCCGGCGGCTGGTCCGTCTGGTCCACGATAACGAGCGGCTCCTGTCGGAGCTGGAAACGGTTCGGACAAAGATCCAGCAGGCCTGGATGTATTTGTCGGAACCGGGGAGCAATCCGACCCTGGCGATGACCCACCTGGAACGGCTTCGGATGAAGCGTTCGGCATTGCTTGCGCACCTCAGGTCCAACCGGATCGAAGCGCGGCTTCTGGTTGGCAAGGCGGTGCCGGACGACGAACAGATTGAATTAAATTGACTTCAATACGTGGCTGTACTTGAGACATCAGCTTGGCACCTTCAACTGACGGAGAGACGCCGTGTACCAGGAGAAACCCCGCAAGCAACGCCCTCCGCTCACTGAGGATCAGCAGCGGCTGGCCGTGAAGTAATTGCCGATGGCCCGATCGCTGGCTCGGCCGTTCAAGGAGCAGTTTCCGGATATCTGGGAGGAGTTCGAGTCGGCGGCCTGCCTGGCTCTGGTCGAGGCGGCCCGCGCGTTCGAACCTAGTCGAGCCGTGAAGTTCTCGACCTTTGCCCGGCAACGCATCTCGGGAGGGTTGCGAGACGTTCGCCGCGAGCGGATCCTTCGAAGCCGGAACGAATGCCAGCTGGCGGACGGTGCCGAGAGCGCCTATTCGATGATCACCGAGGTCCCCGGGGAAGGCCAGCCGATCGGGGCCGAACTGGAGGCTGTTGAGGCCGTCGAAACCTGGCTGAAAAAGCTGCCCCGCCAGCATGCCGAAACCTGCCGGATGATCTACCTGGAAGAGAAGACCCACGCCGAGGTCGCTCAACGACTGGGGTTCTCTCCGTCTCGGATCACCTACATCCACCTTGAGGCGCTCGCCATTCTTGGTGGCACCTGGGCACCGGGCACCCGCCCGCTGCCGCCCGCCCCCCGACGACGAGGACGACCCCGTCGGGCCATCTTTGCCTGAGGATCGAATGTCCCTGATGCCAGGCCGGTCGCGATCGGTGCCGGTCGGGATCGCCGTCTGAGCATGTTCACGGTTTTTTAAAAACGCGTTCGAAGAAACGACGTACGTACCTGGATTCGCAGACTTGGTTCCGCACATCGAATGAACAAAGGACAAAACCATGTTGGTCTTGAAGCGCAAAGAGGGTCAATGGGTCGAGATCATTCACCGTTCTGGAGACGTGATCCGACTCCGTGTTTACGACATTCAGGCTGCCGCGGGAGTGCCGAGCCGTACCAATCTCGCCTTTGACGACGCCGCGAGGAACTTCGAAATCCGACGTCCCGAGCGCCGGATGACCCCCACGAAATCTGAACCTGACGCAACCGAGCACCCTGAGCCCCACCTTGAGGCGTCGCAGGTGTTCGTTGCAGAAGCCCCCCTTGTCATCGTTCCTGAGGTGGGGTTGAGTGTCGAGGGAGCGATCCAGGAGGCCCCCGTCGAAGCCCACTGATGTCGGACCAGTTCCCAGGTCTATCCACTCCATTTCTTGAAATGAGGCCCCCACATCGACCCGAAACCGGGACGGTGTGGGGGCTTGAGCGTGTTCACGAGGGCAGGGAGCGTCGCATGGATCTGGGTACCCGGGCGCGATGCTCAGGCCGGAGGAGGGAAGAGGGCGACGTCGCGGAGGGGGAGGACCTGGGAGAAGTCGTCGCGCTCCACGGCGGCCACGAAGCGGCGGAGGACGAGTTCAAGGTGCTCGATTAGTTCCGGGTTCCGCTCCGACACGTCGTTCTGATCCCATCGGTCCTCGGGCTTGCGGTAGAGTTCGACGGAGCGAGGAGGGTCGTCGGGGTCAGCCTCGACGGGGAGGACCAGGTGCCAGTAGTGGGAGCGGAGCGCGAACTCCTCGACATCCATTCCCAAGCAGGCGAAGTCGCGGAGCTTGGTGACGCGTCCCTGGATCAAGGCCAGCAGGTCGTGCCCGTGGATTGGCGGTTGCTCGGTATCGAACGGGGATGTGTTGGCGTTGAGGGCCGCGAGGATCGTCGGGAGCAGGTCGACAGACTGCACGATGGCCTGGTGGCGTGATCCGCCTCGATCGCCGCCCGGCAGGCGGAGAATCAAGGGGGTGTGCACCAGTTCCTCATACAGCCACGGTCGAAACCGACGGACGAAGCCGTGCTCTCCGAGGGGTTCGCCCTGATCGGAGGTGAAGATGATCAACGAGTCGTCGAGCCGGCCGAGGCGTTTCAGGTGGTCGAACAAGAGGCCGAGCTGACGGTCGAGCGCGGTGACAACTCCGGCGTAGGTGCGACGGAGGCGGTAGAGTTCCTCCTCGGAGATCACTTCCCCGACCGGCCCGGGGGGCACGTCGATCAAGGGGGCGACCTCGTCGAGGAACAGGTCCTCGGCGTCGTCGTCTCCGTCGGAGTCCTCGTCGATCAGGTCTCCTTCGTCACCGGCCTCGAAGTCGTCGGGCTCGACGGCGATGTAGCGGTCGCGATCGGCGGGAGGAGGATCCCAGGGGCCGTGCGGGCTGAACAGGTCGAGCCAGAGCACGAAGGGAGTTGTCTCGTTGGCCGATCGGTCGAGCCAGTCGATCGCGGCCCGGATGGCGCGGCCGGAACCGGCGTTCTCCTCGGTGTTGAGCTTCAGGGCGGTTCGGTTGCGGAGGTACTGCTCCCAGCGGAGGGTCCAGAGTTCCCGGTCGGGATCGTCTTCCGGAGGCAGTCGGAGGCCCGGCTCGTCGGCGATCGAGACGCCGGAGGCGCGGGGGTCGTCGGGCAGGATATACGGGTCGTACCCTTGCCCTCGGACCCAGACGACCTCGTCGAATCCTCGGCCGAAGCCGTGCCCGGCCTGGCGGAGCATGGGCACGTCGGAGATCAAGGCCGACCGGACGCCGCGATCGTAAAGCAGGTCGGGCAGGATCGGTTCGTCGGCGCGAAGGGGAGTCCACCCCTGGTCGGGGTCGGGGAACCCGTAGCGGCCGGTCCACCAACTGCGACGCGTCGGCAGGGTGGTGAGGTTTTCGGGGTAGTGGTGATCGAAGACCACTCCCTCGCTCGCCAGGCGATCGAGGTTTGGCGTCTCAATCCAGGGGTTTCCGTAGGGGCCGAGAAACCCGAGGTGCAGACCATTGCAGGCGATGACGATGACGTTCATGCCGCTGATTGTAGCGTCTGGCCCCGCTGGGAGCGAAGAGGGCTCGGGCGGCCGGGAGTGATCCTCGCCCGTCAGACGCGGTCAGCGTTCCCGGATCACACGAAAGCCGAGTTCGGGGAAGGTCTCGATGCCGGTGTCGCGTACTCCGACGCCAAACTGGACCCGGTAGTGTTCACCGATGTCCCAGTGGAACTGGGGCATGATGAGGATGTCTCCGGACCCGACGAAGTTGCGGGCGATGTTGGTTTCGACCCCGACCAGGAAACGCTCGGTCACGTCGTAGAAGACGCTGAGGTTGACCAGCATGTCGAGCCCTCGGCGGGGAGCAATGTCATCAAACGGGAAGACCAGTTGCCCGGCGTTGAAGCCGAACATGCCGAAGAGGCTCCATTTCTGATCGAGTCGAAGCCCGGCCAGGTACAGGACCGCGATCGACACCCGGTTGTCGTTGAAGTCGTGTTGCAGGATTCCCTGGATGCCGTGGATGAAGGCGTCGTCGAAGGCGGTGCCGAAGGTGTACTGCGCGGCGTATTTCGCCGCCTCGATGTGGGTGTTGAAGATCGGCAGCTCAAATTCAAGGGCGAAGCCGTCGAACAGCGCGTATTCGATTTCCGGGGCCCATTCGTAACGGGTTCGGCCATCACCCCGGAAGGGGACGAGGTTCAGGACGTTGACCTCCAACTCCCCGCGACGGGCACCAAGACCGCGGACGAGGTCGAAGACCATCGGCTCGGGAATCCGAGGGCCGTCTCGATACCCGATGTCCTCGACCATCGATGGCGAAGGAGATTGCAGATACGAGATCGGCGGATCGGCCACTATCCCAGGCGTGGGAACCGTGTCCGGTGGGAAGACGCCGAATTCGCTTCCGGACCATGGTCGGGGGGCCGCGAGGGCTGGGCGATCGAAGTAGGCACCGAGAACGGTCGGAGGGGGCGTGGTTGCGTCGTAAAAGGACGAGAGATCCGGGGGCAGGGCCTCGGGTAAGAGTCCTCCGACCTGATCCGGGGCGATCTCAGGGTCGATGCCGGGAGCAATCAATGAAGGGTGGAGCGGAAGACGCTCGTCTCCCAGATCATCGGCCGTGGTGGTGGCGATCGGGACGATCAGGACGAGGATTCCGAGCCAGACCGCAATGCCTCGGAACACCGATCGGCGGGACTTGGACGACAACGCCAACGGAGAGCCTCCCTCGAACCAGCTACGGCAGCTTTGGACAGGACATGCGGCCGAGGGTGAGCATCAAAAGAGGTGGCAGAATCAAGGCGATGCCCAGGGGAATGATCGCGAGGAGAGTAGCCCGGTTCGTTTGGGCTGTCAATTGCGATTGTTCATACCTAAGCGTTCTCCTCAATTCGTTCGGTCGGAAGTTCCGCAAGGTCGATCGAGGGGAGGATCTCTCCTCGGGCAAGGGCGTCGATCACCGTTCGAGGGGCGTCGTTGACCCGATCGCCGAGGGCCTTCTGGAGGTCGGCCGTCAGCGTGGTGATCGCCTTTTTGCGGGGCAAGGTCAGGTAGTCGGAAACCTGGATCGGAGGGCGGATTTCGATGTCGGCCCTCGACCCGAACTTCAGGAGGCGATCCGAGTAGTTCAAGCGGATTGGCACGATTGTCAGGCGATTGTCCCCCAGATTCTCCTGCACCTGGAGCGAGATCCAGGCAGCCCCCGGCTTCAGTGGGTGAACCTCTCCGGGAGGAAGTCGGAAGATATTCCCCTCGGGGAAGATGACGAGCGACTGGCCCGATTCCAGAATTTCCCGGCAATGCTTCAAGGCCCCGGGGGTTGGGCGGTTGGTGTTGATCGGGAAGGCCCCCAGCCGACGAACAAACCAGCCTTGCAGGCCGTGAGCTACCTCATTGTGCGAGGTGAGGAACCGGAGCATCCGGA
Organism: Tautonia rosea; assembly: GCF_012958305.1. Taxonomy (NCBI): domain Bacteria; kingdom Pseudomonadati; phylum Planctomycetota; class Planctomycetia; order Isosphaerales; family Isosphaeraceae; genus Tautonia; species Tautonia rosea. The sequence continues at coordinate 16,140 of NZ_JABBYO010000002.1, forward strand.
ACTTGGGAGCCTTGCGATCGGCCTCGTAAAGCATCAAGGTATCCGACCGAGAGCGGTGCGTCGGGGCAAGGATCAGCGGCCCTTCCGACGGCAACCGGTCCGCATGATGCACGCGGACCCGGAAATAGCAGCGCAAGAAGAGCCAGTGAATCGGCCAGAGCAGTCCGATCAACCAGGGCGCAACGTAAGATCGGGGCGCATCGGCAGCGCTCATCGGCGGTCGGCTCCGTGGCCCGTTTCGAATCCCGTTGAGGGTCCCGAGGGCACAAGGGGGGAGTATGATGAACCTCAACCAGATACCTTACTCTGGAAATTGCCCGGCCGTCAGTGCCAATCGGGTTCCAGGCCCCGGTCCCGGAGGCAAGCTTGGCTGGCCCCAAGCCCTGAAAAACCCGTTGCGCTCGGTCCCCTTGGCCCTGTCGTGGACGTGGCAATTCTGTCGATCGGCCGGATCGTTCCGCCGCCGTCGAAGACGGTTGAACCCCTGGGGAATCGAGGCCGATTGCGGATGACCGGCGGCCTCGCTTGCTTCACCCCCGACCATGCTCTAGAATGGCTGAGTGATTCAACGGCGGGAGCCGTGTCGGGATTGCCTGCCAGGCGCGGCGTCGAGCGGACACCTACTTGATGGAGCGACCACCGCACGAGTGTTGACTGACGGTGGCACATCGTTCGACCGGACATCACCCGAATTCGGATCGGAACTCCGACCGGCATTCGTCGGTTCGAGGTTCCGAGCGTGCTCTGCCCGCCGAAAGCGAAGGCGGACTGGTCGCGTGTTCGTACCCTCTTTCCCTGACGCGATGCGACGAAAGGATCATGTATGCCCACGGGTAAGGACAGCAGCGGCGGCTCGGGGGGCAACGGCGGCGGGCGTCGCGGCGGCGGAACCGGGGGAGGCCCCACCGGGCCGGGCGGCGGCAGCAACGGCGGGACCAACCGGCGCAATGCCTACTGCTCGTTCTGCCGGAAGAGCTACCGAGACGTCGGCCCGCTCGTCGAAGGTCCCGGAGATGTCTACATCTGCGGCGAATGCATCGAGCTTTGCCAGTCGATCCTCGACCAGGAACGCAAACGTCGGGGGGTGCCCAAGGCCCTCTTCACCGATATTCCGGCCCCCCGGGAAATCAAGGAACAACTCGACCAGTACGTCATCGGCCAGGACCGCGCCAAGAAGGTTCTCTCGGTCGCCGTGCACAACCACTACAAGCGGCTCGTGCTGGGCGAGGAAGGGGGCTCCGATGTCGAACTCGACAAGTCGAACATCCTCCTGATCGGCCCGACCGGTTGCGGGAAGACCCTGCTCGCTCGCACCCTGGCCCGCATCCTCAACGTGCCGTTCGCCATCGGCGACGCCACGACCTTGACCGAGGCCGGCTACGTCGGCGAGGACGTCGAGAACATCCTGTTGAAGCTCCTGCACGCGGCTGACTTCGACCTCGAAGCCGCGCAGCGAGGGATCATCTACATCGACGAGATCGACAAGATCGGCAAGACCTCGCACAACGTCTCGATCACCCGAGACGTCTCTGGCGAGGGGGTGCAGCAGGCACTCTTGAAGATGCTCGAAGGGACGATCGCCAACGTTCCTCCCCAGGGGGGGCGCAAGCACCCCGAGCAGCAGTACATCCAGATGGACACGTCGAACATCCTGTTCATCTGCGGCGGCACGTTCGTCGGTCTCGACAATTTGATCGCCCGCCGCGTCGGCCGCAAGACCATCGGCTTCGGTGGCCAGACCAAGAGCGAGCACGACAACGAAATCGGCTCGCTGCTCGACAAGGTCACGAGCGACGACATCCTCGAATTCGGCATGATTCCCGAGTTCGTCGGCCGATTGCCGGTGATCTGCCCCTTGCAGCCGCTCGACGTGAGTGCCCTGGTTCAGATCCTCACCGAGCCGCGCAACGCCCTGGTCAAGCAGTACCAGAAGCTCTTCGAGATGGAAGGGGCTGAGGTCGAGTTCACCGAAGACGCCCTGGCCGAGATTGCCAGGCGAGCCAAGGAGAAGGACACCGGCGCCCGGGGGCTCCGCTCGATCGTCGAGGAGATCATGCTCGACATCATGTTCGACCTGCCCGACATCGAGGAGAAATCGCGATACGTGGTCACTCCCGAGGTCGTCCGCAAGGAACACAATCTGTTTGATCGATCGGCTCCCTTGAGCTCGGCCAAGGCGTCATCGTCCGGCGACTCGTCCGACGATTCGGAAAGCGATTCTGACGCCGCTGAGCGGAAGAAGGAAAGCGCCTAAGTTTTTGGCGGTTGCCACGGAATGTGAAGAAGGACGCGAACGGCCTGGCCCGATTCGCGTCCTTCGTTTTATTTGATTACGTGAGGGAGATGCTGTCCGACTCGATGACGGATCAACGCCGGCCGGGGGGCAGGCTCTCACGCTCGATCTCCTTTTCGACATGGGCGAGGTCTTCGTCCTTGCCGGCGATGAGGATCGTGTCGGAATCCTTCAGCGGGGCGTCGGGGTCGGGGATCGGGATCATCTCGTCGCGCAGCATGTCGTGCACGGCGATGACCGAGAGGCGGTACTTGCGTGGTAATTCCAACTGCCGCAACGATCGGCCGATCCAAGGTGTGGGAACGGCCAGCTCCTGAATGCTCAGGGTGGTTCCCATGCGAATGTAATTGAGGATGCCTCGGCTGGCGATTCGAGTCGCCAGGCGAAGGGCACTTTCGCGTTCGGGAAAGATCGACTCGGTCACGCCGATCTTGTCCATGACCCTCGCGTGGTTGATTGAGATGACCTTGACGAAGATGTCTTCAACCTTCAAATCCTTCATGGCCATCGTGGCGAGGATGCTGGCGGTGATGTCGTCTCCGGTGGAGACGACGCCGACGTCGGCCTTTTCGGTCCCGAGCCGCTTGAGGGTCTCGATCTGTCGGCCGTCTCCCACGGCGGCTGTATTGACATAAGGGGCAATCCGGTCGACCGCGTCCTCGTCGGTGTCGACGGCGACGACCTCATGCCCTTGCTCGTGCAACTTGGCGGCAATCGTGTGGCCGAAGTTTCCCAGGCCGACGACGACGAAACGCTTCTTCTCCATCGGAGGCAAGCTCTCCCAATTGGCGGGGCAGGATCGAGGTGTCAGCCGATGACGACATCTTCCTGAGCGTATCGGAAATCGCCCAGCGGACGATAGGCCGCGACGGTCAAGGCCGAGGCGATTGTCGGCAGGCCGACACGGCCGAGGAACATCAGGGCCGTCATCATGAGCCTGCCGAGGCTGCTCAGCTCGGCCGTGATTCCCCGACTCAGGCCGACCGTATCGAACGCACTGACACATTCGAACATGGCGTCGAGGAACCGCTCCGGGGGGCTCCCCTCGCTGATGACGAGCAGAAGGATGCCACCGGTCACGAGGGCAAAGCCCAACACAATCAGGCCGACGGCCCGCTGGATCGTTTCTTCCGGCACGGTGCGCTTGAGAAATCCGGTCACCCGCTGCCCCCTGATCCGGGACCAGGCCAGCAAGCCGGGCAAGGCGACGGTCGTGACCTTCAACCCTCCGGCGGTCGAGCCGGGGGCGCCTCCGATGAACATCAGCAGAATCGTCAGAAAGCTCGCGCCGGCGGTCATCTCGGCATAATCAACATTATTGAAGCCGGCGGTTCTCGGGCTCACGCTCATGAACAGGGCGTTGATCGGTCGGGCCCATCCGGGCATGGTGTCGAGCGTGTTGTCCCACTCCAAGACGGCAAAGCCGATCCAACCGCTGACCAAGAGCAAGCCGGTCATCATCAGCACGATCTTCGAATGCAAGGAGACGCGGAAGCCTCGACGCGCTCGCCAGGCTCGAACGTTCATCCAGAGTTCTTCGAGCGTCAAGAACCCGAGTCCGCCGACGACGATGAGGATCATCAACAGGCTAAGTGTGATCGGCCAGGTCTGGAAGCTCATCACCGAGTCGCTGAAGGTCGAGAATCCGGCGTTGCAAAAGGCACTGATCGAGTGAAAGATCGCGTGTCCGACTCCCGCGATGATCCCGAACTGAGGCACCCAGACCAGGGCCAGCACGAAGGCTCCCAGCGCCTCAAAGGTCAAGGTAAAAAGGATGACGTGACGGGTCAGACCCCGATAATCGACGGTGGGAACCGCCTCGCGAGAACTTGCGGTGATCGCTTCCTGGCGGAGCGACGGACGCCCTCCGAGTGAAGCGATAAGGACCGTGGTGAAGGTGATCATTCCCAGGCCGCCGAACTGGATCAAGAGCAGGATCCAGAGCTTCCCCCAGATCGAGAAGTACGTCGCCGTGTCCACGATGATCAGGCCGGTGACACAGACCGCACTGGTTGCCATAAACAGCGAATCAATCCACCCCAGGCCCGGGTTTCCAGACGCGTAGAAAAAGGGAAGCAGGCGCAGTCCGAGGGTCCCGATGCCGATGAGGGTCAGGAAGCTGATGATAAAGAGCCACTCGGGCGTGATCTTCTCCCAGACGTTCCAGACCGAGACGCGCCGGGTCCGAGCGGCGGCGTCCAGCTCCCACTTGTAGATGCGACGACGGCGGGCCGGACTCACGGGCGGCAATCCTCCGGCCATCGACCGGAATACGGAACGGGAGGTCAGCAGACATCGCGTCTCTTGGCGCGATCAAACTGAGACACCAAGCGGGGAAGCCAGGCGAGTGACGGAGTTGCCAGTCAGGAGCGGTTCCCCTGGTGGACCTGGGGAATCGTGCCGGGATGGTGGCGGTCCTCACGCCGTCCAGAAGATCAGGAGAGTCGTTCGGCCACCTCGGCAGCGACGGCGGCGGTGAAGCTCTGGGTTGATTCCTTCCCCCCAAGGTCTCCGGTGCGGACCCCGCGGCGGAGCAGGTCAAGGGTGCCATCCTTGACCGCCTTGCCCACCCGGATCTCGCCCAGTTGATACAGCAGCAGGGAGAAGGCAAGGAAGATCGCCGTCGGGTTGGCCAACCCCTTGCCGGCGATGTCGGGGGCGGTGCCGTGTGCCGCGTCGAACAGCGCGACCCGGACCACGGCCGAGGTGTCGAACGCCAGGTTGGCGCTGGCGCCGATGCCGAGCGATCCGGCCAGGCCGCAGGCCATGTCCGAGAGAAAGTCGCCATACTCGTTCAGGACGAGGATCACCTGAAACGGCTCGGGCTTCATGATGAGCTTCGCCAAAAGGGCGTCGAACAGCTCGGAGTGGTGGGGAACCTCGGGGTATTCGTTGGCCACCGATTCGGCGACCTCTTGAAAAAGGCCGTCGGTGGCCTTCTGAATCGTGTATTTCGAGGCACTCGTAACGCTCTTGCCGGTCTTGCGGGCAAGGTTGAAGGCGTATCGAGCGGCTTCGAGGACCGGCTGGCGTTCCACGATCCGGAGGCTGACGGCGCCGCTGGTGCCGATCATTCGGCCGGGGTCGTCGTAAGTGCCTCCGGTAGCGATCCGGATGATGTCGACATCCAGCTCGCGACGGAAGTTGCTGGGAACCCCAGGCAGCGTGTAAACAGGACGATGGATGACTGAAAGATTGAGGCGTCGGCGGAGGATCTGATTGGGGCTTTCCTCGGCCGTGATCGTCGGGTGTTTCAGGGCGACGCGGTTGGTCTCGATCGAGGCGATCGCCTCGTCGTAAATCGACCCTTTGCGTGCCCTTCGGTTCTCCAGCGATAGATCGACCGGCTCGAAGTGCAGGTCGATGGGAAGCGCCTCGGCCAGGGTATGCACGGCCTCCGACAGTTCGGGGCCGATGCCGTCTCCCAGCAGCTCGGTGACCGTGTACGCCGCTCGCATCACTCGACGAATCCCCATCCGGCCCGAGCATTGCCGCGGGCGTACACCCTCCGCCGCGACACTGCGGACGCGATTGATCCGAGGATTGTAGAGGAGTGCAGGGAGGCCGTCAAACAGTTCACCTTGCTCGATGCCGGACCGTCCTTTCGGCAGGACGGATTCTCGATCGGAATCGGTGTCGGAGGCGCCGCCTGGAACGGTCACGCCGGGTTGGATGCCCTCGCCCGCAATTCCGGCGACTTGGCATGTGCCGGACCGTAGGGGTATAATCGAGGGTCATCTCGCGTCGATGGGCGATTCGGCAATGCCGGGGCTGCTCTCAGCCCGGCCGTCGGCAGCGAGTCTCCCCTTCAGTCCAGTCCTCGAACATCGGTCGCCCATCGACCCACACGGAGAGGTCCGATGTCCACCGCCGGGAAAGTCCTGTCGGTTCTGGTTGCCTTGATGATGCTCGTCTCGATCTATCTGCTCTCGATGGTCTCGCAGCTCAACCGAAGCTGGGGCCGCGGGATCGAGACGGTCTCCTCCCAACTTGAAGAGACCGAAGGGCAGGTGCGCCAGGCCAAATCCGACGCCTACGCGATCCAGAAACAGGTCGTCGCCGAACGACAGATCACCGACGCTCAACTCCGCTCCCTCAAGCTTCGCGTCGAGGACCTGGAGAATCGCGTCAGCGTTCTCAAAGAAGACCAGGTCCGTCTTCAGCTCCGCAACGATGACGAGGACGCGCTGCTTGCTCGGACGAATGAAACCATTGCGGGTCGAGATCAGGAACAGGCCGAGTTGCAGGCCCGTCTCGATGAACTGAATTCGCTTCGTGATCGACTCGCCGCGGAGAATTCGGAGCGGCTGGGTCGACTCTCGACCCTTCGCGATCGGCTCACGACGCTCCTTGCGGAAAATCAGGAACTGCTTCAGCAAGTTGCCAGTCGGTCCACCGCAGCCGATGGCTCGGAGAATACGGAGTAACTCGCTCTCGGTTCGAGCCATATCGAATGTGTACTCCCTCGAACCTGTCCTGAGTCCAGCCCGCTCGTTTTCCCGAATTCCCCAGAATTCGTTGGGATCGGGTGAGTGGCTGATGACCTTCGGGGCAGGTTCGGTTGATTGCCACCTCTGACCTTTTTTTTCCCCGAGATGGACCCTGATTGATGGTCGAGGACGGACCTCGCCCAGGATCTTCTGACGACCGCAACCACGACGCTGCCCCGATCACAACGCCTCGGTCCTCGATCATCGGTCCCGAATTCAAGGCGTCCGCCTGGGTTGGATTGATCGCCAACGCGAATTCCGGAGTCGGCGCGGGTCGCGATCGTGTGGCTCGCCTGGTTCGGGCCTTGAAGCGAAAAGGACTGGAGTGTCGTGTGGCATGGTCTCCGGCGGATCGGCTGGTCATGGTTGATCAGGCCTCGCGATCGCCGTCCTGTCGATGCCTCGTGGCGGTGGGAGGAGACGGCACGGTTTCAGCCCTGATCAACGAACACCCGACGGTGCCGATCTGCGTTCTGCCTGCCGGAACCGAGAATCTCTTTGCCCGCCATTTCGGCCTCTCTCGCCATCCCGAAGAGGCGGCCGAAACGATTGCTCACGGCAGAGCCATCAGCCTCGATCTTGGAGCTGCCAACGACCGGCGCTTCGCCTTGATGGCAGGCATCGGATTCGATGCCGAGATCGTCACCCGGCACCACCTGGCTCGGGTCGGTCATTCACAGCGGGTCCGGCCCACCAGTCGGGTGGCCTATGTCGAGCCGGTGCTTCGCGCGAGTTTTGAATACGAATTCCCGACCCTGACGGTCCGGGTCGAGGACCCTGAGCCTGCCGAGGTCTTCTCCGGTTCGATTGCCTTTGTCTTCAATCTGCCAAGTTATGCCCTCGGACTACCGATCGCTCCGACGGCCCGAGAGGACGACGGCTTGCTCGATCTGGTTGTCTTCCGAGACCCTGGCCCGCTGGCGGCCTTGCATTATCTCTGGCTGATTTTTCGGGGCCTGCACCTCGATCGCCCGGGGGTCTGGCACCGTCGGGTCCGTCGCGTCTCGGTCTCCTCCGACGTCTCCATCCCGGTTCAGCTCGACGGCGACCCCGGCGGATCGATCAATCCGAGCGCCCCGACTCCCTGGACGGCCCAGGTGTTGCCCCGCGCAGTGACTCTGCTCGTGCCTGCGAGTTATTCCAACTCGATGCTGGTCTCCTGAGGCTGGTCGCGCCCGACTCCTCGAGCTCGGCGAATCGCCTCGTCGGCCGAAGGGAGGGGCAGAACCAACCTCCTGACCGGAGCCCGGAGGGTTTGTGCTCCCGAAGACGCAGGCGGATGACCCGGCTCCGGAGTTGCTACCGAATCCATCGGCGGCTCGATTGCGGTCGTAGGGGTGGTCGGTTCTGGGACCGGTGGAATCTCAGCGCCGGTCTGCGGAGAGTCGATCGGGGTTGGCGCTCGGTGCGTGTCGGGGCCGGGAACGAGTGTCGGCGCAGATCGAAACAGGGCGTCCGTTTGCAGGAGCAGGTCGGAGGGAGTGACCGGGTCGGGAATGCTTGAGATCGGTTCGGCTGGACCGTGGCCTGGTTCCACCGTCATCCTCGGTGGCGGCACCAAATGAATGGGCGGAGGAGGGCGGAAGGCCCGGAAGAGTCCCCGAAGGCCGCGACGATCCGGTTGGGGAGGCTGCCGAATCGGTTCGATGGGAGCGTGGGACGCTGGACCGACTGGAGGAACGGTCGGAGCGGAAGGCATCTCAAGGAGAGGTTGCGGGGCTTCGTTCGCCGCTGAAGACGGCTCCGGGAGAATCACGGGAGCACTTGAGAACGGCGGAAGACCATGAGGAGTGGGAGGCGGATCGGGGGCCAGATCGCCTTGATCCACTCTCAACGGATCGGCCATATCCGCAATGGGCTTCGCCCCGTCGGCGATGGCGGAACCTTGCGCTGAAATCGAGGACTCGTCACTTCGGTAGCGATCGAGCAAGTCTCCGGGGTTGAAGGTGTCGGGCAGTTCGTCCATTGGCCTGGCGATCATCGCATCGGCCGTTGTGCGTCCCTCATCCTTCGGCGATGCGGGAACGGATTCCGGAATCAAAGGCGACAGAATCGCCGGATTGAAGGCCGGTGGAGGCCCCGGAATGGGGGGCGGAACCAACGGGGCCTCGACGGGGGCCGATCGGGTTTGGATGGTCTGAGCATCAACAGGAGCCGATTGCGATGCCGACGCCGCCTCTGGCGCTCGATTCGCCTGCAAGTCCGGATCGGTGACCGTGATCAAGGCGGCGTCTGCGCGACCATTCGGGAACTCAATCGTCAGCCGGAGCGGGGTCGAGGTTGATCGATCATCGAGGAGGGTTACGACGGTTGGCGGGGGCGACTCGAAGGTCTCGGTTGGCTCATCAGCCCCACCTTGCCTGGCGGAGCGTTCGGGAAGCGGGGGCGATGGTGGTGGGGACGTCCGGCCGGGGAGGTATCCTCCGAGCAGCAACAGCCAGCCTCCCGCGACAAAGAGGGTCGGCAGAACGAGCGGATGGTGATGAATCGGGATTGCGCCGGACCGGCGTTCGGAAGATTGCATCGCTCATCCTCTCAGATCGAGGGTCGGTCGGTTGTTGGGCTCGGCTTTCCCTCCAGTGGGTTGTATCGGAATCAACGATTGCAGGGGTGAGCGGTTTTGCGGGAAGACAAGGGGATTGTTCAATAGGGGGAGCGTGCCTGGTCACTCGCCCAATCCCGAATCATCCCCGATCAGGCCGCCCCTTGCTTGGCCGCGGCCGGACAGGTGGGAAGGATGAGGGTGAAGGTTGAGCCCTTGCCGGGACGGCTCTCGGCCCGGAGCCGACCGTGATGAGCTTCGACGATCTCTCGGCAGACGGGCAATCCGAGCCCCGTCCCGCCAAGGCCCGAGGCGTCGGGGCCGGTCTTGGTTGTGAAGAAGGGTTCAAAGATGCGTCGAAGGTCTCCGGGGGCGATTCCGGTTCCGGTGTCGGCGATGGAAAGCTCGGCGCGTCGGCCGGTCCTGTCCGAGCCGACCCGGATGCTCAGGGTGCCGCCTTCGGGCATCGCCTGTCGAGCATTGATGACCAGGTTAAGCAAGACCTGCTGGATCTGAGCCGGATTGGTCTGGGAGTGGGGTCGGCCGTCGGCCTTGTAGTCGAGGACGATCCGATGCTTTTGAAGGTCCTTGGTGACAAGAAGCAGGACCTCATCGGTCAGACGGACCAGGTCGGTGACGCTCTTGCGGTCGGCCCGGGGGCGAGCCAGGCCGAGGATGCCGCCGGCGATGGCGGTCGCTCGGTTCGCTCCGTCGAGAATTTTCTGGAAGGCGCGGTCGCGGTACTCCGGGTCCTTGCTTCGCTGGCCGAGCTTGGCGTAGTTGAGCACCGGCATCAACGCGTTATTCAGCTCGTGGCAGACACTTCCGGCCAGGACTCCCAAAGCGCTGACACGCTGCAGTTCGACAACCTGTCGGCGGAGGGTCTCGACCTCCTCCCGCAGCGCAGCCAGCTCGGTCGACGATCCGGAAGACCGGTTCGATGGCGACGGCATGGCGAGTTCCCCCCTCTGCTGGCCGACGAGCCCTCTCGACACTGCAAGCACCAGGGGGTTCTATCGGCAACGGATGGGGCGGTTGTTCAGCCGGGACGGGTCGCTCGGCCCGATCGAGCCTTGGAATCGCGGCCTCCGTCATCGCCGGATTGATTGAACGGGATGACCTCGTCGAGCCATCCCTTCCGGTCGATCGGGTCAGGCACCGGCATCAGGGCGTTTCGGCGTCGGTCTCGGTGGCAGAGCCGTTCTCGGTGTCGGTGTCGGTGTCGGTGTCCGCTTCCGGTTCATCCGGTTCAATGGCAGGCGGATCAACGGGCGGGGGAGGGGGGCCGAACGGATCGTCGAAGACCAGCGCGTTGGCCCGCAGCAAGTTGCCGACCGACTGAGGCGTGGTGTTGCTCCGGGAGTAGGAGAAGATGGCGCGAGCGACTTCTCCCTTGGTCTCGTAGAGCTTGCCGAGGTTCGAGTCGGCCCCGAGTCGAAGCAAGGTTGCCGGGCGTCCCCGGACGGCTCGGGCATTGGTCGGGGGGAGCTTCAGGGCTTGCTCGAACAGATTGATTGCCTGATCGGGCATGGTGTCGTCGAGCTGAGCGAGGCCGAGGAAGTAGGTCGAGAACAGGTCGATCGACTCCTGGATCTCCTGGCGAACCTCGGCAGGAATCTGGGCGGCCTCTTCCATGCCGGCCACCCGGCGGAACCGGGCTCGGGTGAATTCCTGCTTGGCGTCGGCCAGGTCGCCGCGAAGCTGTCGGAGCCGAGCACCCAGGAGCGGGAAGTCGGGGCTGAAGTAAAAGTTGACGAACTGGATCGCCCGGACATATGCCGGGTCGTTGAACAGGGCGTACTCGACATTCAAGGGCAGATCCCACAGCTCGACCGTGTCGAGCCGATCGCCAAGGGCCGAAGCCCAGGCGTCTCGCTGCTCGGCGGGGTCGCGATGCAGGACCATCCGGTTCGCTCCGGCCAGATCGTTCTGCAGGAGCCGCATTTTGGGGGCAAAGTAGCCCCGACTGGAGTCGAGGTACACGCGGACGGTGTCCAGATTGGCTGCATTCGTCGCATAGGGAATCGAAGGGGCGGGCAGATCCAGACGATCCAGAACGATTGCCTCGGTCGCGGCCTGTTCGAGGGTGGCGATTCCCTGGCCGTCGGGGCCGGGAATGGCCAGGCCGATCCGGGTGTCAAACAGATAGGGGGTGCCGTCGATCAACGCGGCGCAGGTCCAGTAATAGGGCTCCTCAGCATCGTCAACCGGATAGCCGAGCATCGCCACGTCGACCCCGATCTGTCGGCAGAGGGCCATGAACGTCCACGAGCGATCGGCCCAGAGATCGCCCGGAATCTCCGAGCCGAAACCTCGGATGATCACATCGTAAGGCCGGGCAGGGACCGGGTTGACCCCCTGAGCCACCAGCGCCTCGGGCATCGGCGCTTCGGGGGGCACGAGCTGGACGTTCTGGACCGTCCAGTCAAAGAGCCTGCCCACGCGGTCGAACATCGAGCCTGGCCCGGCGACCCGAGAGGCGATGTTGTGGTAGAGCAGGCAGTCCTCAATGTGCCTTGCGTCCTTCAGCTCAAAGGCTCGATTCTCGAAATCGCTCGTCTGAAAGGGAGACTCGGCCAGTTGCTCATCAAGGTACGCTCGGGTCTCGTTCGGGAGCTGGAAATCGCTGTCGGGGTTGGACTTGAAGTAGTTATTCAGGTTCGCGGTGGCGATCGAGATATTCTGGCCGCCGGGAGTCAGCGGGGCCCGTTCAAGCAGGGTCACCACGTTGCGGAGCAAGGCCTCGCGCATTTCGGCGTCCATGCCGACCCCTCGGAAGGCATCGGCCCCTCGACTGGCCACGCCGTTGGATCGGTCCGCCCGGCCCGGATCGCGCGATCCTCCGGACAACGGGCGGGGAGGCGCGTCGTTGCCGCCGCAGCCGAGGGTCATTGCGCCGAGGATCAGGCCCAGCCCGATCGGGAGGAATTGCCAGCGGGATGATCGCCTTCGCACGGGGGTCGCTCTCCGGGTGCGTCGTCGCGTGGTGCGGACTCGTGGGAACGTTCGGTTCGACGGGGCACGAATCTCCGATGCATCGCATCGTTCTGGATCCGAGGAAGACCCCCGACTTATTGTGACCGATTTCGGGTCGCTCGGCGAGTCGTGCCTGGGTGAAGGGTCTCAACTCACCGCATGGATATTCTCCGCTACGATGTCCGGTGGCCGATGGTTCGAAGCCGATCAACGGGGTTGGGAGGTCTCCTCGATGGCCGCTCGAATCCGAAGGCAAGTGCGCATCAAGGGTTCCAGATCGTCGAGACGAAGCGCGTTGGGTCCATCGGAAAGCGCCTCCTCAGGTTTCGGGTGCACCTCCAGAAAGAGGGCATCACACCCGGCGGCCACGGCCGCGCGAGCAAGAAACGGGACCATTTCCCGCTCTCCGCTTGTGACCCCCTGGCCGGCACTCGGAAGCTGAACCGAGTGGGTCGCGTCGAAGACCACCGGAGCGCCGGTCTTCTGCATGATCGGGATGGCCCGAAAGTCGTTGACCAGGCGTCCGTAGCCGAAGGTCGTCCCCCGCTCGGTCAGCAAGACTCGGGAGGCCCCAGCCGCCTGAAGCTTGGCAACGACGTGCTCCATGTCCCAGGGAGCCATGAATTGCCCCTTCTTGACGTTCACGGCGCGCTTCGTCTCGGCGCAAGCAAGGAGCAGGTCGGTCTGCCGGGCGAGGAAGGCCGGAATCTGAAGCAAATCGACAACCGAGGCGACCGGCTCGGCCTGGATCGACTCATGCACGTCGGTCGTCACCGGCAGTCCGGTTGCGCCTTTGATCCGCTCGAAGGTCCGCAGGCCCTCGTCGACCCCTGGCCCTCGGAAGCTCCCCTTCGACGTGCGGTTGGCCTTGTCGAACGAGGCCTTGAAGACGACTGGAATGCCCAGGTCGTCCCGGAGCCTCGCCAGGCGATCGGCGATCCGATCGGTCAGGTCGCCCGGCTCGATCACGCAAGGTCCAGCGATCAGGGCCAGGGGCTGCCCCCGGCCGATTCGGCTTGGGCCGATGGACACGGGATTCTCAGGGGGGCTCACGGGGCGTGTCCTTTCTCGATTCAAGCCTTCGGGCGCGATCGTTGGGGTGTCGGGTTCGTTCCGCGAATCTTACCAGGCCAGCCGGAACCAGCCAGCCCGGTTCGTGGTCCTGTCTGATTGGGGAGACGGGCGGTCGCATCGCCCCCTGGCTCCGGTCGGCCGATCGGTGTAGGTTACGGCTTTGACCACCGGAGCCGGAACTAAGGACCCGAGCCGGTCGCGTCATTGATCCCGCTCTCTGGAAGGACAACCCCCGATGCGTCTGCTAACCGTCGCTACGGAACGTGGCCCGAGGGCGTGCGCCGAGCGAGACGGCCGCTACGTCGATCTCAACGCCGCTGATCCGGCCGTTCCATCCTCCGTCCGCGACCTCCTTGCCGAGGGTCCTGAGGGCCTGGCCCGAGCCCGCCAGGCTGCCTCGACCGGCTCGGTGAGCCTTGATCCCAAAGCTTCGCGATTGCTGGCCCCGGTGCCCGACCCTCGCAAAATCATCTGCCTCGGCCTTAACTACCGCGACCACGCAATTGAGACCGGTGCGAAGATCCCCGAAGAGCCGATCCTCTTTAGCAAGTACCCGACCTCCTTGATTGGTCATGAGGCTCCGATCCAGGTGCCGAAAGTCTGCCATGAGGTCGATTACGAGGCCGAACTGGTCATTGTCATCGGCCTTCCCGGTCGGGACATTCCCGCCTCTGAAGCGATGGACCACGTCGCCGGCTATGCCGTCGGCCACGACGTTTCGGCCCGAGACTGGCAGCTGCGCAAGCCCGGCGGTCAGTGGATGTCTGGCAAGACGTTCGACACCTTTGCCCCCGTCGGTCCTTACCTCGTCACTGCCGACGAGGTTCCCGACCCCCACAGTCTGGGCATCCGGCTGCGACTCAACGGCCGCCTGATGCAGGACTCCAGCACCTCGCAACTGATCTTCCGGGTCCCCGAGACGATCGCCTACCTCTCCCAGATCATGACTCTCGAACCCGGCGACCTGATCTTTACCGGCACCCCTCCCGGCGTCGGCATGGCCCGCAAACCCCCCGTCTGGCTCAAGCCCGGCGACGTTGTCGAGGTTGAGATCGACGGCCTCGGCACCCTCCGTAACTCGGTCGAAGCGCGGCCGTGACGGATGTTGCACTCCCGGAAACCCGCCACGACTCCTCAGCCCACACGCGGTCTTCCGGGTGGACGGGCAGATTCAGAGGCGTCCGGGAATCGATCGACGAGGCCGACATGCTCGTCGTCATCGGAGGAGTCGTCATCGGGTAATCCCTCTCCGGCGCTTCATCCCAGTCATCACTCGGGGCAACGAGCCGCGTTGATGACTCCTCCCAATCCCGATGATCCCAGTCTCCGGAGCGTGGGATCGGACGAGTCGGTCGTTCTTGCCGGCGACATTGCCGGGAGCGTTGAACGGACACTATCAGAGTCTGGAGCACTGGATCGATGATCGGATTCCTTCGCCTCGTTGCCGTGCTTCTGGTGATCCCAGCATCGGACAACGCTCCCGAGCAGGCCGACGACCTGGCTCGCCATCAAGGGACCTGGGCCGTCGAGCGGTCGGTCCGGGATGGCAAGGACGGGCCGGTCGAGGTGATGAAGGAGATCGTCCGGGTAGTCGACGGAAACCGGATCGTCTGGAAACGCTCGGGCGATTCCTTCGCCGCAACAACGTTCGAGCTGGATCCAGACGCCGACCCGAAGACGATCGACCTGATTCCTGAAGGCGGGCGGAATCGGGGGGATCGGGTGCTTGGAATCTACCGGTTCGACGACGATCGGTTGGTCATTTGCACGGCGGATGCCGGCAAGGCTCGGCCGACTCGCTTCGCCGCGGAACAGGGAGACGGACAGACGCTGATGACCTTCCGGCCCGTCGAGGCCGAAGCCACCGTTCCTTGAGGAAACGCAACATCCTCGGAAGTGATTTGGCCGGAGCGGTTTCCGGGCGGGGACTTGTTCCGAGAGCCATCGGGGGGGACAATGTTCAACGTCGGGTCAACGCGCGGGACGCACCATCGCCGATGCCCAGCCCGACGCGACCGATCCTGCCAGGTGCTTTGTCTTTCGGGACGAGGCCCATCCCCCCATTGACCACCCGAACGCCCGATCCGTCCCGCGTGCTCGACGCGGAGGCGAGCCGGGCCGCAGGAGTGCGCCGCGCAATGACGACCCCGATCGACCCCTCGGAACGGCTCGATGTGCCGTTCTCGGCTCCGTTCGTGCATCGCTTGCGGATGACCCGAGACGTGCTTGGTGACGATTCCGAAGTGCTCGCCGAACTGCTAGAGCCTTCTGGAGACCGGCTCGCCCGCGTCCAGTTCTGGGTTGATGGCCCGGTCGCCGAGGCCCGGCCAGGACTGCTCGACGCGCTTAGCTCCTTCGCCCATCGCTACGCCGATCGGCTCCACGTTGTGGGCGACCCGATCTTCGTGACCGGTGGCGAAGGGATCAAGAACGATATTCAGGGCCTGGAGCAGATGCTCCGCGCGTTCAATGAGGCCGATCTCGATCGCCGCAGCTACATTGTGGTAATCGGCGGTGGCGCCGTCCTCGATGCCGTCGGCTTCGCCGCGGCGATCGCCCACCGAGGGATCCGCCTCGTTCGGTTGCCAACCACCACGCTCGCCCAGGCCGATTCGGGTGTCGGGGTGAAAAATGCCGTCAACCTCTTCGGCAAGAAAAACTGGCTTGGCGCATTCGCCGTCCCCTGGGCGGTGGTGAACGATGAGGCCTTGCTCGAATCGTTGCCCGATCGCGACTATGTTTCCGGCTTCTCCGAGGCGGTGAAAGTCTCCTTGCTCAAGGACCCGGATGCGTTCGATCGTCTTTGCCAGAACGCCGCCCGTATCCGCCGACGGGACCCTGAGGCTTCCCGATCCGCCATCCGAGACTCGGTCCGGATGCACCTGAACCACATCACCCGAGGGGGTGACCCCTTCGAGGCGCTCGAAGCCCGTCCGCTCGACTTCGGCCACTGGTCGGCCCACAAGCTTGAGCCGCTCAGCGGATTCTCCCTCCGCCACGGCGAAGCGGTTGGGATCGGCGTGGCGATCGACACGGTCTATTCCTCGATCGCGCTTGGCCTCGATCCGCTCGTGGCCGATCGCGTGCTCCAGTGTCTGGCCGATCTGGGCCTGCCGCTCGATGACCCCGCGCTGGACGAGACAGACCACCTGTTCCTTGGCCTGGAAGAGTTCCGCCAGCACCTCGGCGGTCGGCTGACCCTGACGATGGTTCCCGCAGTCGGCCGGCTGATCGACGTGCATGAAGTCGACGGCGACGCCATGCGATCAGCCATCGCTCAGGTTCGCGATCGCGCCCGAAGCCTCGGTACCCCCCGGGTCGAGCGCACCGGAGCCCCAATCCATCCTGGTGGTTGCGCAGGGCAGGCGAAGGAGACTGGCCGACGGGAGACCTTGCTCTGGGCAGGACGTTGAAGCCGTCCCTCAGTTTTCGCTACGATCATTTCCTTCCTCCCCCCCACGGTCCCACCGAGCCCGACGGCCTGTGTTCGCCATGCCCCGACGCCGATCTCCCGTCGACACGACGGGGACTTTCTTCCGACTCGATCAATTGCAGCCTCCCTTGAACTGGCCCGAGTTTTTCGGCAATGAAGGGCCGGTCGAGGTGGAGGTTGGTCCGGGCAAGGGGGTGTATCTCGCCCATGCCGGCGCGGAGCAACCGGAGACGAACTTTGTTGGCGTTGAGCTGGCGAAGAAGTACGCAGCCCTGGCCGCCCAGCGTGTCGTGAAGGCGGGGCTCGGGAATGTCCGGGTCGTGGCTGGTGATGCGCAAAAATTCCTCGATGAGTTCGTGCCTGATCGGTCGATCGAGGTCCTGCACGTTTACTTCCCCGACCCCTGGTGGAAGAAGCGGCACCGCAAGCGACGGGTGGTCAACGAGCGGTTCGTTGCTCGGGCGTCGAAGGTGGTGAAGGTGGGAGGAGAGCTTCGCCTGATGACCGACGTCGAGGAGTATTTCCGGGAGAGTGTGGCCTTGATCTCCGCACATCCGGGGTTCGAGCCGATCGACGAGTCTCGGGTCGAGGCCGGCGACGCCTGGCAGATCCAGACGAACTTTGCCAATAAATTCCGGGTCGAGGGCCGGCCGTTCTTCGGCGAACGGTATCGGGTGCTCGCGACCGTCGAGGCTTGATCTGGTCGGGAAGGCTCGGGTCGGGTAGGCTCCCGATCCGAGGAAGGTCGGGCGGATTACGCAAAGGATCGCAGGCAAGGAGGCCGGAGCGATGAAGATTCAGCACCCTTTGCTGTTTTCGACCGTCGGAACGGTCGGGGCGTGGGGCATCCGTCGGCTTGTCGGGTCGAACCATTTCCATTTCCGCTACGAGGACCCGAGGGTCAATCCCGAGGTCGCCCGACGGCTCGGCACGCGTTACATTTATGCCTTCTTCCATGAGGTCATGCTCTTTCCAGCCTACTTCTGGGCCTGGCCTGAGATGCAGATCCTCATCAGCGACCACCGGGACGGCGAGTACATCACCCGGGTCGTCCGCAAGCTCGGCTTCGGGGTTGTCCGGGGCTCGACGACCCGAGGTGGTGCTCGGGCTCTCAAGGAGATGATCGCCCGGATCGACCGGGGTCATCTCTGCGTCACCCCCGATGGCCCCCGAGGCCCCCGGCGCCACGTCCATCAGGGATTGATCTACCTCGCTGCCAAAACCGGCTGGCCGATCGTCGGCGCAGGCATGGCCTTCCATCGCCCCTGGCGGGCCAATAGCTGGGACCGCTTCGCCGTCCCTCGGCCCTTCCGGGCGGCCTGCTGTGTTGCTCCGGCTCCCGTGGCGGTTCCGAGCGACATCGACCGCGAGGGGATCGAACACTACCGCCTTGAGGTCGAGGCCCGCATGAACCGCGCGACCGACGAGGCCGAGGCCTGGGTCGAGCACCTCTGAGCCTGCGAGGGTTGGCTCGTCACTCACTCCGCCACGCTCGGAGGAAAGCACGATCGGATCGGGCATCGGAAGCCGGGGAGGACGGTCGCCCCGTCCAGTCTCATCGCTGTCGTTCAGGACTCTGATCGACGCCGTCCCGTCGTAAACGTAGACCTGCCGAAGCTTTGGCAAGACGAGCCAGACGAGGGCCGATCCGGCGTTGAGACAATCGTGGACCCGATCGAGCACATCCTCGAACGGGTCGGATGGGCTGACGACCTCGACGGCGAGGTCCGGAACGACCTCCCAGCCGTTTTCCCGAGGAATCGCTTGGTCAAGCGGCCAACGACCGGCCGAGACAAACGCGACATCAGGCCGACGACGGAGCAGGGGGGCTCGTCACAGCGTAAAGAGCATTTCGGAAACGATAATCCCAGAGCCGTGGTCGTCAACGTAACGAGAGAGTTGGCTGTGGATTCGTGATACGATCCAGACGGATTCCGTCCCCATCGGCGGTTGCTCCACCAGTTGATCGTCAATGACCTCGAAGAATCCGTCGGGATCACCTGGTCGGAGATCGGCGTCGGTCGATGTGGAAGTCGCCATCGGTCAGCCTCCCGGAGCCCTGGCCGGCTTGGGGTCGTCCTGGCCGGTCCCTTCCAGTTTACCAGCCCGACGCACGGTCGTTCATTGGGAGTCCAACGGTTCGCCTCTCGAATGGTCGAATCGCGCGTTGACTCCGAGCGATGCGGGCCGCACAATGGAAGGGCCGGCGAGGTATCGCTCGCACGTTTCCTCTCATGTGAACAGTTGATGAATCGGTTGGCTTTCGTTCCCCCCGCCCTGGTGTTGGTCGTCGCACCGGACGAGGCCATCCGATGAGCGACCCCACGTCGCGCCGGAGCTTTGGCGAGCCCATGCAACCCTTCTCTCATCTCTCGACCGAAAGTTCTCGCTGGAAGCCCGTTTACGAGGACCTGCTGCGCATCGTCCTTTCCAGCGGGGCGCATGGTCAGATTGTGGACGTCCGTGATGCGCTGCGGGGGGTGGTCAAGGCTGATCGCCCCCTGGTCATGATGTGCCCGCACCCCGACGACGGGGCCATTACCGCGGCTTGCATGCTCCACGAATTCGCCGTGGAGCGCGGTTTGCCGGTCATCGAGGTGCTCGTCTTCGCGGGAGAGCGGAACGTCGATGCCCCTTGGTTGAACAACCAGAAGAAAGTCACTGTCCGCGAAAAGGAATTCCGACTCGAATGTGACGTCTTGGGCGCTGAGCCGGTCTGCTGGGACCTTGACGCCTACCGGAGCCCCGGCTACCGTCCCACGGCCGCCGACCTCGACAAGATCGTTGGCTGGTTCGATCAGCGGAAGCCCGGCGCCCTGATCATCCCCCCGGCGACCGATGCCCACATGGCCCACCGGATGACCCGATGCTTCGCCGCCATTGGCCTGATCGGCGCCGGCCTGAGCGACACGATGGTCATGAGCGGTTGGACCCCCTGGGGCCCCTTGCCCCAGCCGAACGCCTTCTTCACCTACGACGAGCAGGCCGAACGCACCAAGGAATGGGCGATCAACTGCCACGCCTCGCAGGTCAAGCTGACCGATTACACGGAATTCTGCAACCATCTCGGCCGGGCCTACGCCGCCTTGACCCGAGAATGGTCCGAGGGGCACAGCCTCTCCGGCGGCCGACCCTCTCGGGCCGATGTGAACTCCGTCGGTGTTGAACTGTTTCGCATTGAGCGCTTCGATCCCACCCGCGCCGATCTGCTCGCCAGCGACCCCATCCAGATCGCCCTGGGCATCCTCGGTGGCCACCTCGACCCGTCGAACCTGCAGGATCTCGTTCCCGCCACGGCCTGAGGGTGAGCCATTAGCCCTCAGGCCTCCCCCATTCGCACCGAACCCTCTGCCTTGCCTCAAACCGTCCGTTGGTTCTCTGGAAGGAAAAAAAAGGCCCACGATGCCCGCCCCGTCCCCCGCTCGCTCAATCGACCTTGACGGCACCTCTGTCCTGATCTTCGACGACTCGGCCGCTGCCTGCCTGGCCGCGGCCGAGCAGATCGCCGACCTCGTCCGATCCACCGTCACTCAGCAAGGCAAGGCCGTGCTTGGCCTGGCCACCGGAGGAACACCTGTTCCGGTTTACAAGGGGATGGTCGAGCAGCATCACGCCGGCCGGCTCTCGTTCGCCGAGGTCTCGACCTTCAACCTCGACGAATACTATCCCATGTCGCCGCTCGACTCGCAGAGCTACCGGACCTACATGCACCGGCATCTCTTCTCCCAGGTCGATCTCGCGCCGAACCGCGCTCATGTGCCTGATGGCACCGTGCCCGAGTCGGCCCTTGAGGCCTATGGCGCCTCGTACGATCGCTGGATCGAGGCCGAAGGGGGGCTCGACCTGCAACTGCTCGGCCTTGGCCGCAACGGGCACATCGGGTTTAACGAACCGGCCGATCTCGACACCGAGACGGCGCTGAAGCTCCCCACGCGCCCTGTCTCGCTCCACCCCACAACCATCGCCGACGCCGCCGGCGATTTCGGAGGCGAATCACGTGTCCCTCGCCGGGCTTTGACGATGGGGACCGCTGCCATCCTCTCGGCCCGCCGGATCCTCGTCCTTGCCTTTGGCGCCAAAAAGGCTGAGGCCGTCGCCCAGTCCCTCACCGGCCCGATGACTGCGCAGGTGCCCGGCTCTCTCCTCCGATCCGCCGGCAGCCGAGTCACCTGGATGCTCGATCCCGAAGCCGCCTCGCAGCTTCCTGGCCAGGCTTGATCATCGTCGCAGCGATTTGGAACCGCTTGACTCGTTATGGGTGCGGTGTTGGCGTCGGGAATACCTCCTCAACCGTCCGGGCGGATCGGCAGGTAACCCTGGAAGTCGATCGAGTCGGGGTCGGGCTTCCGGTACGTGATCGGTTTGGGTTCGAGCCACTCGACCACTCGGTCCTTGATCGCGTAGGCGAAGAAGTGGTTCCCCTTCGGGTTATAGTGCCCGATGAAGTACTGCTTCATGTAATCGCCGTACTCCCATCCCGAGCGGCGAAAGTCCTGGAGGTGGACCTCATTCATGTCGAAGTAGGCGAATCCCTCGCCCGTCAAGAAATCGACAATCTCCTGATCGTACCGTTCCTCCCCTCGCCTCAACTGATCCAACGTCTGATAGGGGTCAAAGAGGACAACCAGGAGCTTTTTCCCACGCTCCTCGGCGAACGCTCGGGCCTTTTCCAGGACGAGCTTCGTGGCCCGGAAGGCGTATCGATCCAGCAGGGCACCCGCCTGTGC
The DNA here is from genome assembly GCF_012958305.1 of Tautonia rosea. Lineage (NCBI taxonomy): Bacteria > Pseudomonadati > Planctomycetota > Planctomycetia > Isosphaerales > Isosphaeraceae > Tautonia > Tautonia rosea. The sequence continues at coordinate 37,675 of NZ_JABBYO010000002.1, forward strand.
CCGCATGTTCGCCTCGTCGTCCCAGTCGATCGGGAAATCGAGGATGGCGGCCAGGCGATCGGTCCTGTCTCGGTCCAGGTCTTGGATAGACCCCAGCTTGAACGCAAAGAGTTGCAAGGCGAGATCATCCCGAAGATGCTCGACCATCCATTCGGGATCGCACATGCGATAAAGTGACTCAGGGGTCGTCAGCAAATTCTCCCGCTCGACAAGTTCCCCCGAATCAAAGTCCATTTCCAGGTTGGGCCAGAAGTTGTTGTGGAACATCCGCCCTCCCTTGTGGTCCCACCTCGGGTAGATGATCGCGTGGCGGCACCGCAGCAAACTGCGGATGTGGTCGTCACCCCAGATGTAGAAGATGAGGTATTCGGCACCGTGGTCGGTCGACTCCTCACGAACCATCCTCCGATACGCCTGATAGGCCCCGTAGCCCCCCATGCCGAAGTTGCGGATCGGCTCGCCGAGGTGAGCGGCCAGGTACTCTTGCCAGGTCTCACCGTCGCTGACCTGATGGCACTGCGTGAAGCTGTCGCCGTACGTGTTGATCCGGCAAGGCCGATCGACGTACATGAAGGCCGTCCGTGCACCGTCGGGCCGAGCCGTCGAGAGGGTCGCGCTGCCGTCGATGCCGTCGGTCGGGAGGTAGTTGCCCAGTCGATAGCCGAGTTCCGGATCGAACTGGGCCCAGCTCGGACCCTTGAGGAACTGGTCAATCACGGCTCTCGGGACGGCGCTGGCCCGGAGATACTCGGTGAAGGTTGGCAACTCCGACGCTTGCTGTGCGTCGAGGGTCGTGGCAGGGATGAGGCAAATCCCCAGCATAATAGCCCTGGTCAGGCGACTCATCATTCGCGGCACTCCCCCGAGATCGACGCGCTTCACCGCGGAGACCAGGGCGCCCGCACCCTTGGGCTGACCCTCCCCACCGGAATCCTCTCGCCATGCTAAGGGACGATCCGGCTGGTGGCCAGAGTTCGGCGTGTCCAGGGCGACTCGATCGTATCGGGAAAGGGAGGGGAAGCCGCTCAGAGCAAGATGCTCAGACCACCTCGTTCCACAGGTCCACGCCCTTCAGCGATTTGGGCGACTCGCCGTATCGGAAGGCTGCCCAGACGAGTAATCCCGTTGTCAGCCCCACCCCGAAGCAAATGACCGGGGCGTTGAAGATGACGAGAAACGAGACCGGCGGGAGCACCAACAGCCCACCGAGCAACGGAGAGACCAGGCCGACCGCGGCCCAGACCAACGGCCGTCTCGGCCCGAGCAGAGCGGCAAGAGTCGTCCAGAGCAAGACGGACGCTCCCATCAGGATCACGGCCATCACCGCAACGTTGAGCCTCGCTTCATACCCCTCTGTCACGGGACCACCCGAAAGCAAGGTCCAACCGAGCCCGCCCATGAGAGCCGCGATCACGATGACGGTCACAAACACGCCAGGCCGCCGAACCATCGCACACCTCCTGCGGTGAAACGTGGTCTCGCTACGAAAAAAAGGCCACGCAATGCGTGGCCAGATCAACACCGAGACGGACTCAAAGCACCCCCACGGGGATTCGAACCCCGGTCCCATGGCTGAGAACCATGTATCCTAGGCCTCTAGACGATGGGGGCATAACAATGTGTCATCAAGATAGAAAACACAGTCTCTACCTTGATGACGGTCAAATTTTACCCGGCGTGTTCAACCTCGGCAAGTCGCTCGCCCCGAAAAATTCGACAGGGAAACACCGCGCTCGCGGTTCGGGGACCTCGTCGTTGCGTCTGAGGCCCGATAGAATAAGACTCATTACGGTTGACGATCGAGCATCGCAAGTCTTGCCGCCTCCGGTGATCAGGAGTGCCGGGCTCGTCCCGACCCATTTAAATGTCGCCGGATCACGATGAGATCGGTTCGGATCAGAGCCCGCCATGCCAGAGCTTTCCTTGAACGGCAGGTATCTCTACCACGACGATCAAGGCCTCCGCGACGGGATGCCTCTGGTCTTCTTGCCGGGTTTGGGAGGCGACCACCGAGCCTTTGCTGTGGCGATCCGGCACTTTGCGAAGCGATTCCGGGTCCTCGGCCTCGATCACCGCGACTCCGGCCGCAGCGATCGCGACCCCTCGGGCTACACCATCGCCGACCTGGCGGACGATGCGGCTGGCGTCTTGGACGCCCTCAACCTCGAGCCCGCCATCGTTGTCGGTCAGTCGATGGGGGGGCTCATCGCCCAGGAGCTGGCCCTGCGCCACCCCGACCGGGTCCGAGCTCTGGTCCTCGCTTCCTCTCATGCCGGAACCGACGTCTGGCGACGCGTCTTGCTCCAGTCCTGGATCGACCTACGACGGAAGTGCGAGCCGGCCGAGTTCACCCGCCTGGTCATGCCCTGGCTCGTCGGTCCCGCCTTCCTCGAACATCCTGCGCAGGTCGAGGGCCTGATCCGGTTCGCCGAGCGGAACGAATTTCCCCAGGATGCCGAGGCCTACGCTCGCCAGGCTCGGGCTGCGCTGGAGCATGAAGCCCGCAACCGCGTCGGCCAAATCACGGTGCCGACACTCGTCCTCGTCGGAGATCGTGACCTGGTCAACCCTCCTGAGAAGTCGGCCGAGCTAGCTCGTCTGATTTCCGGAGCCCGGCTCATTGAACTGCCCGAGGTCGGCCACCTTCCGCACATCGAGGCCGGGTTGACGTTTCGAAAGACGATTGAAACGTTCGTCGAATCGCTCTGAACGGTTCGTCTGACCTCCGTTGATACTATTGAGAGACACGCCCAATCTCGATGCGAGTATTTGCTCCTGGGTCCATGTGATGAAATCCCCATCCCTCAAATCCTTGAAGCAGAACGCCCGACATGGTCGGACCGCACGATCGTCGATCGGTCTGGTCGTCCGCGCGGCCCTGGGTGATGACGTCTTGCGGCTGTTGTCGCATGAGCCGGGGGCTCGCCAGTTCCGCCCCGAGGACATCCACCAGATGCGGACCTCGGTTCGCCGCCTCCGCTCCGATCTTCGCTTCTTCCGACCGATGCTGGACGATCCGGCCCTCCGGCCGATCCGCGATGAGCTACGATGGCTGGCCGGCGTGCTGGGCGTCGTACGCGACCTCGACGTCCTCGAAGATCGCCTGCGAGCTGCCGTCGTAGCACTCGACTGCGTCGGGCCGAGTGATCCCCTCTTCGAAGAAATTGACCGCCGCCGGCAATTGCACCGATCAACCCTCGGCGCCGCCCTCGATGGCGATCGCTACGCCTCGCTTCGCGCCGCGATCATCGCCGAGGCACGAACCCCGACCCTGGCCGATGGCCACGATCGACCCGCCGGAGCCGTCCTGGCCGATCGCCTCGGCCGCGACTGGCGACGGTTCCTCGATGCCCTGGAAGCCTCCTCGCCCGACGCTCCGATCGCAACACTTCACGAATTTCGAAAGCAGGCCAAGCGGACCCGATATGCCGCCGAGTCGGTCGCCGACTGGCTGGGCCGCCCCGCCGGAACCGGAGCGAAACGCATCGGCCGACGGGCGAAGCAGGTGCAGGAAATCCTCGGCCTCTCCCAGGATGCTCACGTCGCCATCGCCTTTATTGAGGATCTGATGCAAGGGCTTCCGGCCGACGGCCCCAGCCGCGATGCCGCCATCGCACTCCTTGATCGTCAAGCCGTTGAGGCCGAGGAGGCCCTGTCTCAGTACCGATCGCTCCGAGATCGAATGCTCCATGATTGATCTGCGTCAGGAACACTCGGCCGATCGTCGTGCCTGGCTGTTCCGAGGGGCGCTCGGTGTGGCCACCTTGACGATGCTTTCGCTCTCGTGGCCGATCTGGGTTGGCTCTGACAGCCTTTTCCCTCGCGTGCCGTTTCTGCCGGGACTGCCGGAACCCCCCTGGCTCCGTTTCGTGCTATTCAGCGTGCTGGTTGGCTCGATCCTCGGGGGGATCCTTCGCAGGCGATGCCTCCTGATCGGGCTGCTTCCCCTCGCGTACCTGATCGCCGGAGACCAGCACCGATTTCAACCGTGGGCGTATCAATACGCCCTCATGTCGATGGCGCTGGGGACCTTGCCCTCGGCTCGGGCGCTCGGCCTTTGCCGGGCCTTGTTAATCGCCTTGTATGTTCACTCGGGGCTTTCGAAGCTGGATGTCACCTTTCCCGGAGAGGTTGGGGCCGCCTTCCTGATCCAGCTCACCGCTCCGCTCGGAACCGACGTGATGAGCTGGCCCGGTCCGGTACGGACCGCGGCCGCCCTGATGATGCCGATGGTCGAGTTGCTGGTGGGTGTTGGCCTGGCCTTCCGAACGACCCGGCCGGTCGCTCTCGTGGGCGCGGTCCTCATGCACGCGACCCTAATAACCCTGCTTGGCCCCTGGGGCCTGGATCACAGCACGATCGTTGTCGTCTGGAACAGCGCCTTGATTGTCGAAGGGTTGATCCTGTTCGCCCGAACCGGATCAGGGCGTTCGATCGCTCCGATGGAGCCGATGCCTCGTGCTGGTCGGGTGGTTGTCGCCGTCTTTGCCCTGGCCATCACCTTGCCAGGTCTGGAACGATGGGGAGCCTGGGATTCCTGGCCGTCCTTCGCCCTGTACGCCAGCCATGCCGAGCGCGTCTACGTGTTTCTCCATGAAGATGATTTGCCACAATACCCCGACGAGGTGCGTCGTCATCTCCGCCCGCCGATGCTGGGCGATCCGTGGCATCGGCTCGACCTGACCTCCTGGAGCCGGGCGGGTCGAGGAACGCCACCGTATCCGCAGGCTCGGGCGGCGGTCGGCGTGGCGGAGGCCCTGGCCAATCGGGTCGGTTCGGGACATCCGGTCCGCCTGGTCGTCTGGGGACGGGCCGCGCGGTTTTCTGGGCGTCGGGAGCGTCGCGAGGCCATCGGACCCGAGGCGATCGGACGTCTTGCCGACACATTTTTCCTGAATGCTCATCCCGCCCGATCGGACGGTTGAGGCATGCAACTTGCCCAGGCGTCTCCGGCCGACAGACTTGAATCGAATGGATCCAAGGCGTCTCCCGATCAGAATCGACCTTCCGGGAGCATCGAGGCGAAGTTAGGGTGTCGTCATCAGTGTTGGCGGAATCCCCCCTGGTTTCGCGTGAGTGGTCGGCTCGATCACGAATCGCGTGGTCGTTCAATCGCCTTTTGAGACTCTTGACCGGGAGCGACCCTGGAGATGGATTTGCAACGCGCCAGTGGCATCTTGCTGCATCTGACCTCGCTTCCCGGACGGTTCGGCATCGGCGATCTCGGCCGGGGTTCGGACTGGTTTCTCGACGTGATGGCGGAGACCGGCCAGCGCTGGTGGCAAATGCTCCCGGTCGGACCGATCGGCGCGGGGAATTCTCCCTATGCCTCGCCGTCCTCCTTCGCGGGCAGCCCGCTGTTGATCGCGCCCGACATCCTGGTCGAACAGGGGCTTCTGAACGCCTCAGAGCTGGACGACCTGCCCGATTTCCCGGTTGATCGGGTCGATTTCGCCGCCGTGATTGAGGTGAAGGATCGCTTGCTCCGTCTGGCCTTTTCGCGGTTCCAGCCCGACAACGGGTTTCTCGCCTTTCGCCGACGAGCGGCCGACTGGCTGGAGGACTACTGCCGCTACAATGCCCTGAAGCAACACTTCGGCAACCGTCCCTGGAACGAGTGGGACCGCGACCTGGCCGATCGCGTTCCCGAGGCCCTGCAACGCATCGACGAAGCGCTGGCCGACGAGATCGCCTTCGGCCGCTTCGAGCAGTACATCTTCGACCAGCAGTGGCACAACTTCCGCGCACGGTGCCGCGAGCGCGGCATCGGCCTGATTGGCGACCTGCCTATCTTCGTCGCGTTCGACGGTGCCGATGTTTGGGCTCACCGCGATTTGTTCCGCCTCGACGCCAACAACACCCCGACCCACACTGCCGGCGTCCCCCCGGATTACTTCAATGAACTGGGCCAGGACTGGGGAAACCCGCTCTATCGCTGGGGAGCGCACCTGAAAGACGATTTTGCCTGGTGGTCCCGTCGGATCGCCGCCGCCCTGGGCCGGTTCGATCTGCTCCGCTTCGACCACTTCCGCGGCCTCGAAGCCTGCTACGCCATTCCCGCGAAGGCCGAGAACGCCGCCGATGACCGCTGCGAGTGGGAGCCCGCCCCCGGAGACGAACTCCTGGATGCCGTTCGCAAAGCGCTCGGCGGGCGGCTCCCGCTCATCGCCGAGGACCTGGGGGTGATTACCCCCGAGGTCGAAGCACTCCGCGACCGCTTCGGGCTGCCGGGAATGCGAGTGCTTCAGTTCGCCTTCGGCAACGACCCCCTTGCAGATGTGTATTTACCGCACTGTTACATTCCGCACTGCGTTGCCTACACCGGGACGCACGACAACGACACCACGCTCGGCTGGTTCGAGGCCGAACCCGGCAAGACTACTCAGCCTCTGGAGGAGATGGAGGCCGAGCGCCGCTTTGTCCGCCGCTACCTCGGCCCCGGGCAAGCCGACGACATCCCGCTCGGCATGATTCGCCTGGCCTGGGCCTCGGTCGCCAACACGGCCATCGCCCCGTTACAGGACTTCCTTGGCCTCGGTACCGAGGCCCGCATGAACGTCCCCGGCGTGGGAGAGGGGAACTGGACCTGGCGATTTCGGATCGAGCAGTTGACCCCCGAACGCCGGTCGTGGCTCGCCGAACAGACCGCCCTGTTCGGCCGATGGAATGGCCAGGTTCCCGGGCCGTACCGCACACGGCTCGGCATCTCGCCGGCTCCCGACCCGGCCGCCCCGGAACCCTTGGAATCGTGACTCCGTCACGCCGGGTTCCCGAGCCTCGCCTGGGGCCAGAGTCGGGAACCTGGCGTTCGGGAGAACGCCGATCATTCCTGCTCCACCATCAGGCCGAACGGGATCGTTCGGAAAATCTCGGCGATCGGCAGGACCGGCCGACCCTCGCCGTTCTGAAGTTCGACCACCTCGTCAGTCAGAAGGTTCCGCCAGCGTTTCGGAAGCCCCGAGTCCGGGAGCGCGAGCACCGTATCTCCCCAGATTTCCGGTCCGACGGGCATGCTCATGCTTTCCTCCCCCATCAGCCCGGCGACGAGTCGGGGAACAACCACCGCGGCGTACCGACCGTCTCGGTAGCGGCCAAACGACAGGACGTTCCCCTTGCGCTCCCCCTCGGCCTCCAGCGGGCGATAGACGCCGTGCGAGTAGACCTCGGGGTGCTCCTTCCGATGACCGAGTGCCGTCCAGAGCAGATAGAGCTTGATCAGGCCGTCCTCCGGATCGTTCAGCAATCGAGCGGCAAGCTGATCGCGCGGCGTGCCTGATGCAATCTCCTGGCGAAGCGCGGCCAGGGCCTGACGACGGTGGTCATAATCGACCGGCCTGCGGTTATCGGGATCAACCAGAGCCAGATCCCACAGGTCACACCCTTGATACACATCCGGCACCCCCGGGGACGCAACCTTGAGCAAGACCTGACCGAGCGACCCGATGACCCCGATCCGGGCCACCCGTCGCTGAAAGGGCAGGAAGTCCTTGAGGAAGACGTCGGCCCCCTCTCCCGTCAGTACGTCGGCCACAAACTTCGAGACCGCGTCGCCGTACGACGGGTCGGGGTCGGTCCAGGTGGTGTTGAGCTTCGCCTCTCTCAATGCCTTGAGCATGTATTGCTGCAAGCGATCGACCAGCCCTTCGGGCACCTCGTCCGACGGACTGAAGGGCCAGGCACCAATCAAGGTTTGATAAAACAGGTGCTCTTCCCGAGCATCCGGAGCCGCTGCGCCGTGCACCTCGGTCTTCTTCGTCTTGTTCCAGTATCCCCAGCGGGTCAGGTGGGTCTGCCATTCGCCGCTCAGTTCCGAGAGGACGTTGATCCGCATTCTCGTGTCCTCGCCGCGCTTGTTGTCGTGCGTGGCCGTGGTCGAGAAGCCACCGGGCCAAAGGTTCAGTCGGTGGGCGTTGATCGCGTGGAAGGACGACGGCGAGTGCCCGAACCGGGCTGGCTCGCCACCCACCTCGTTGAGCGACGCGAGCTTGATCTGCCGGTAGAAGGCCGTGTCTTCGACCCCCTTGGCTGTCACCGGGCCAGTCGTCTGCTGAAAGCGGATGACGAACGCCTCGCGTTGCTCGATGTCGTCGGTCGAGATCCCCTCCGGATGCTCCAGCAAGAGCGCCGCCCGGATGAACTCGAAGACCGACGGATCAATCGTCGGGTTCCGTCTCCTGGCTCGATAAACGGCCTGGTCGATGTAGGCCCGATCACGCTCGGTCATCGGCTCGCCCGGCTTCAAATACGTCCGGTAGACCGGGAAGCAGGCAATCACCTCGCGCAAGGCCCGTCGCAGGTCGTTCAGTGTGAAGTCCCGGCTTCTCCGATCGTGTTCGCTCACCCGGTTGAGCTGCCGGGCGAGCATGTTCAGCTCGCTGGCGAGCGAGGCCCGACAGATCAACTGCTTCGCGTCGTATACCACCTCGTGCCAGGGCTCGGTGTCCCCCGTAAATTCGGCGTATGAGGTTTCGATGGTCGCCTGACCTTCCGGATCGACGAACAATCCATTGATCGAATTAAGATATTCGTATCCGACGGTTCCGTCAATCGTCCAACGCTCGGGAAGGTCCTCCCCCCGGCTGAGAATCTTCTCAACGACGATCGGGTATCGCCTCACCAGCGGGCCATTGGGCTCGGCCTCGACGGCCGATCGGAAGCGATCGCGCAGGTGTTGCTCGGTCTCCGATCGCTCCGCGTCGTCCCCTTCCTTGTTGAGTCGCTGAAGACACGATCGAACGAACAGCGTTTCCTGGAGCCTCGTGAAGTATCCCGCAGGATCGGCCAGGCCATCCGGGTGGTCGATCCGAAGTGCCGAGACCCCCCCGCGATCCACCCAGTCGAAGATCAGCCGATGCGTCGTTTCCAGAACCTCCGGGTCCTCAATCCGTACGCCAGCCAAATCATTGATGTCAAAAAATCTTCGATAATTGATTTCCTCGGCCGCCACCCGCCAGTAGGCCAGGCGGTAGACTTGGTGTTCGAGCAGTTCGTGTAACAGGTCGAAGCTGCGGGGGTCACCCACCGCTCCCCGGAATAAGGCAACATTCTCGTCAATAAACGCAGCCAGCTTCGGTGATTGATCGCAGAGCCGGGCGATCCGGTGCTTGATCACCTCCTTCTCGGCACGGTATCGGGAAACCGATTCCTCGTCTTCGGCGTCGCCGGGGGGAAGGTTCTCGATTGCGGCGATGACGCTTCGGAACTCCAGCAAGCGCACGTCGTCCGGTTCGAGCACCGTATCCAGCACCTCGGGCCGTTGGCCGAGGATCAACCCGTACGACCGAGGCGAGAGCGGGAACTGGTGGTCAAAGTAATCCAGATGAAACGAACCCTCTGTGCGACCGACGACCAGCTGACCGTCTTCCAGCACCTTGCCGTACTGATCGCCCAGCACCGGCAGTAACACCCGGCCTTCGAGCTCCTCCTTGACCGGATACCAGTCCACGTCAAAGTACCGGGCCGAGGCCGCCTGCTTGCCGTTCTCGAGCAGGTCGGCCCAGAACGGGTTGCCGCCGGTGATCCCCATGTGGTTCGGCACGACGTCGATCACCCGCCCCATCCCCCGATCGAGCATCTTCGAGACGAGCCGCTCGTGCGTCGTCTCGTCGCCGATCTCGGGGTTGATCTGCCCGTGGTCGAACACGTCGTAGCCGTGCGTGCTGCCAGGCCTTGCGGCAAGGTAGGGCGAAAAATACGCATCGGAAATGCCCAGATCGTCGAGGTAGTCGAGAATCTCCTCAACCTTCGACAGGGGAAAGTCCCGATGCAGTTGGAGCCGATAGGTCGCCCGGGGCCTCCGCAGCGGAGTCTTGGTCACGGCCTCCGCCTCGGCCCGGAACAGAGCCTCGGCCCTGGCTTCAATGGGGTGGGATGTGCGGGCGTCGTCTGCGGATGCCAGTGGCTCGGTGTCGTCGGGTCGTGGGGGCATGATCGATTGCTTTCACCTGAAGGATGGGCCGGGAGCCAGAGACGTCGAGGCGGCAGCCCTGCACAAAGGGACCGAAACTTGCTAGATTGGGCCACTGGACACCCCACGCCGCGTTTCCCTGGGAAATCGGCGTGGGGATTTGCGTCGTGTTCTGTCTCGTCCGGACAACGATCTTACCTTGGGGCGGGCGCTTCGTCGCCCGGTCGCCGCCGATGCCGACGATCAAGGACATTCATCCGGGAGACCCAGAACCACTGGGGCCGACCGTCCGATCCGACGGGATCAACTTCGCGGTCCATTCCCAGGGTGCGACTCGGATGGAACTGCTCCTGTTCGATAACATCGCCGATGACAAGCCGGCGGTGGTCATCCCGTTCTCCCGCACCGCCAACAAGACCGGCGATATCTGGCACCTATTCGTCGAAGGCTTACCCAACGGCACCCTGTACAACTATCGTGCCGATGGCCCCTATCGCCCCGACAAGGACGGATCCCGCTTCAACCCCCACAAGGTCCTGCTCGACCCCTACGCGCCGGCCATCTCCGGAGACTTCGACTGGAACGACGGCGACCCCCTTGGCTACGACAACACCAACCCCGACGACCCCGACCGCCACCTCCGTCCCAGCAAGGTCTCGAACCTCGGTGGCGCTCCCCGTTGCATCGCCTACCGCTCCGACTTCGACTGGCAAGGCGACAAACATCCCGACATCCCCATCGAAGAATCGATCATCTACGAAGTCAACGTCCGCGGCTTCACCCGCCACCACTCCTCCGAAACCGACTTCGAAGGCACCTACCGCGGCTTCATGGAAAAGATCCCCTATTTGAAGGACCTGGGGGTCACCGCCGTCGAACTGCTCCCCATCTTCGAGTTCGACCGCTTCGACGGCCCCTTCCGCGACCCCGTCACCGGCGAACGCCTGGCCAACGCCTGGGGATACAACACTGTCGCCTTCTTCGCCCCCGAGAGCCACTACAGCTACTACGGCAAGCTCGGCGCTCAGGTCGACGAGTTCAAAATGCTCGTCCGGGAACTCCATCGCAACAACATCGAGGTTATCCTCGATGTTGTCTTCAACCACTCCCGAGAAGGGAACCACTACGGCCCGACCGTCAGCTTCAAGGGGCTTGATAATAACATCTACTACATGTTGATGCCCGGCCAGCCTCAGTTCTACAACGATTTCACCGGCTGCGGCAACACCCTGAACTGCAACCACCCCGTGGTGCGCAAGTTTATTCTTGACTGCCTGCGCTACTGGGTCGAGGAGATGCACGTCGACGGCTTTCGCTTCGACCTCGCCGCCGTCTTCGCCATCGACGTCGACGGCCAGGAAAAAGGGAAGACCCCGATCATCGAGGAGATCGAGACCGACCCCGTCCTCTCCCGGATCAAGCTCATCGCTGAGCCCTGGTCGATCCGCCAGTACCGCCTCGGCTCCTTCTCCGACCGCCGCTGGGCCGAGTGGAACGGCAAGTTCCGCGACGCCGTCCGCAAGTTCCTCAAAGGGGACCTGGGCATCGCCGGCGAGCTGGCCACCCGCGTCGCCGGCTCCTACGACCTCTTCGCCCCCTCAGACGACTCCGAGCGCTCCCCTTACCACTCGATCAACTTCGTCACCTGCCACGACGGCTTTACGCTCAACGACCTCGTCTCCTACAACGAAAAGCACAACATCCGCAACGGCGAAGGCAACCGCGACGGCCACAACGAAAACGAGTCGTGGAACTGCGGCTACGAGGGGCCGGTTGAGGATGCCGAGGACCTCGACGACGAGCGGAAAGAAACGATCGAACGCCTCCGCATCACCCAGATCAAGAACTTCCTCACCTTGCTCTTCCTCTCGCAAGGCACTCCCATGCTCCTCTACGGCGACGAGATGCGCCGATCGGCCCTGGGGAACAACAACACCGTCTACCAGGACAACTCCCTCAACTGGCTCAACTGGGAGCTCCTCAAGCAGCACCGCGAGATCTACCGCTTTACGAAACACATCATCGAATTCCGCAAAAAGCACTCAATCATTCGTCGCTGGCGCTACATGACCTCCGAGGAAGACGAGACCCCGATCCTCCGCAACATCACCTGGCACGGAGTCGAGCCTGAGAAGCCGGATTTCTCCGGCACCTCGCGCTTCCTCGCCTGGACCCTCGAAGCCTTCGAGACCGAGGAGCGCTGGGACGTCCCCATCTACGTCGCCAGCAACGCCTTCTGGGAGCCCATCGAGGTTGAGCTTCCCGAACAAGAAGGCCGCCGCTGGTACCGTGTCGTCGACACCTCCCTTCCCGAAGGCGAGGACATCGTCCCCCAGGAAGAAGCCGCCTTCCTCCCCGACGACTCCTACGAGGTCCCCCCTCGCAGTACCATCATCCTCATCGCCCGCTAACGCGATTCTCTCCCCGATCGCTTCTGGCCCCCTCTTCCCGCGAGCGGAGAGAGGGCCGGGTTGAGGGGTCCTCGCGTTCGGAGCCGAGCCCGGCGCCTCGTCCCCGCTCCCTCCACCTTTCACACTGCCTCCTCGCTCCCCCGAGTCGGCGGAGCGAAGGAGAAACCGATTCGTTTCGTTCCAGTGCCCAGGGCATGCTCCCCAGGAACCCCGAAGGAACTCCCCTGGCATCTTGCGGAGATCGCCGATCCCCCGAATGGATTCGGTACAGGAGTTGCCCCTCATGAGAAACTGCCTCCTCGATGGTCAACGGAGGCTCCACTCAACTCTCATCAAGGAGCACACCCATGAATTGGGATCAGATCGAAGGCAACTGGAAACAGTTCAAAGGCAAGGTCAAGGAGAAGTGGGGCGACCTGACCGACGACGAACTCGACGAGATCGAAGGTAAGCGCGACCAGCTCATCGGCAAGCTCCAGGCCCGCTACGGCTACGCCCGTGATCAGGCAGAGAAGGAGATCGACAAGGTCACCCAGTCCTGGTGAGGACCCGTCCCGATTCCTCCCCCAGCGCAACACGCAGCGGCTAACCCGCAACGGCTCTGGGGGGGGCTGGGGCCGTCCTGGCCCCAGGTGTCCCCGCCCGCTGTAACGAGTGATTAGGAGTTGGTGTCGTTACCCTGAGGTTCTTCGTCGTTGCCTGGCTCGTCGCTGACCTCCGGCTGGGGCTGTGAATCATCGTTGCTTTCCGGCGTTGCCGTGTCGCGCTCGGTCCCTGTGGTGATGGGCGTCTCGTCAGGCCGGGTGTCATCGGTCGTACGTGGTTCAGGTAGCAGATCGCTGGGCTCGACCTCCGACGGGGGCACGTCGCTGTAAGGATCAGTCGACGGGACGGTCACCGGCGACGGCTCGATCTCTTCGATCACCTCGTTCTCATCGTCGTCGTCAAGATCCCCGGGCCCGTCATCGCATCCAGCCCCGATCAGAGCAGCGCAGACGGCCAGGCTCGCCGTCCATCCAAATCGTCTCATCAGTTTGAAGATCACGGCGTGGCTCCTTTGGTCGGTGTCTCGGCTTCAGGTTCAGGTTCAGGCTGCGACCCCCGGAGCCCCGTGCCATCTCCTGACGGTCACCGTGACTCTCGGAGAATCCCCGGGCGCCGGGTCGGCCCGACACCACTGCCCCTGTTCTCTGTGTGCAATTCTTGTCCCAATGCCCTGGCACGTTTCCTGACCGTTGGAGCACCCGGCGGATTGGCTGGGGTCATGTCGACCTGGCCCGTTGAACGCCTCGGGATGCGTTCCGGCAGGGGAATGGGTGCCATGCTTCGCCGTTCACCTGTGATGGCAAGGTCTGCGAGCCAGTTTCCCCGACGGCCCGCCAATCCCCCGCAGGCTTCGTGAACGGCCAGCGTGTTCTGCGCACAAAGACACCCCAGAGGTCGCGCGAGAACCAGGGAACGTAGGAAACCCGTTGCGAGAATCCACCATCGCAAAAGGGTTACGTCACCCTCTCGTTCGCTTACCCCGAACGGTGATCAGCGTTGACTGCCACCCTGCCCGTTGATGATGCCGTATTACTGAGCGATCGGGTGTTGTGAGAATGTTTCGGCCTTGATCACGAGAGGGGCGTCTTCGGAATCTTCGATCGTGATGACAACGCGTTCTCCGTCGATTGTGTACCAAGCATCCCGCTCCTGACCCAGCATCGTCAGGCGAAAGCGCCCGTCTTTGCCACGGGGAAGACGGCTCGTTCTCGCGTTGAGCCGATGCATGACCCGCGCGGCCTCGGAACCAACGTAGAAGATTGCACGACTGTTTGTGAATTGAATCGAGTCCAGGGTGCATCGGGTGGTTGCCGAGCCGTCATCACGAGATTCCGTGATCGTGAAATCGTCCGACGGCGTGTCGGCACGTTCCACCGAAATCACACGCCAATGCGAATTGCGTAACGAGTCTTGGGCATCACTCTCGGGGATCGCGAAAAGCAGGAGAAAGAAAAGAAAAAATCGGCACATGGCAACCTCCTTGTTGGGAAAGAACGTGAATGGCTGGATTGGTCCACCTCACCACCGCGCTCAACGGACCGCCCCGCCGAGGGAAGCCGATCGCATTCCCCAAACCCTGTACAGCGGCTCGGGGCCACTGTTACGTGAGTGAAGCGGGCCTTGGGTCCGCTTGGGGCATCCGGTTGAGCTCCGCGAACGCTTCCGCATAATCCGGGTCGAGAAACTCATAGTCCACGGTGTTCGAGTACGCCGTCAGGTCGATCGGCCGAGGGAAGAACGTCTCCCAGAGGAACACCGGTAGCAAGCAGGCCAGGGCGATCCCCATCGCGAACCACCGCTTGAACGGCCCCTCATACCATTGGAGCAGGAAGAACGCCACGCCCACCCCAATCACCACGCCAACCGCGCTCACCGCGAGTCGGAACCACCGCTGCCGATGCATCCGGTCGCGGCATGATTCGCAGGCGGGGACATCGACGGTGAACCGACGGCCGAAGCTCCAGAACGCCAGCGTCCACCAGCCAATGGCATTCGTGCCGACACGATAGGAAACGCCGGGCTCGTCCACCCCGCATGCAATGCACCGATCCGGAAAGACCGCAGGGTGCGACTTCGGGAGGTTGACATCCGTGCTAACCGGCATACCCCCGTTCCCCCGATTTCCGCCACCTGTCCTGAACAAGGATCCTGTGCCGCTTCCTAACGCGGCTTCAGGATAACCTGATACCCCAACCCATTCAAGCAACGAACCAGCTGAGGTGTTCGTCGGTGTGGCTCCAGCAATAGACAAAAATTGACACTCTTGAAGGTGCTTCATCAGCCCGCGCGAACCGGCCTCTGATCAAGGCCTTGAGACTGCTCTGTGCCGGCTCTGCCAAGACCTCCGCCCTGATCTCGACGAGGCGGCCGTCGACGGCCTCTGCAAGCAGGTCGGCCACCGTTGGCATCGTGATTATTGGCGGAGCCCCTTCACAATCTTTCTCTGGTCCGTCATCCAGGACGTGTACGGCGATACGGTTCTGACGCACATCACGCACAAGGCACGCCGCGTTCTCGCCGAGTCGGCCTCCTGCCAGGCCCGCGCCCGGCTCACGCTGGCCGTGTACCAGGCTCTCCTTATAATCGTGATCCGCACGCTCCCCCTCCGCACCGAGGCCGAGGGCCTCTGGGAGGGTGGCACGAAATCGTCTTCGAACCCGTGTTCGCAAAGCGCGCCGCAACCGCGGGTTCCGTCTTCGAGCCCGTCCCACCCCGCCGACCCCACGCCCGCTGCTCGGGTTCCGAAGACGGAATCCACGGCACCCTTCGCCCTTGCGTCTCCTTGGCCGGCGCATGGCGACAACTTCAAGGGCCGGGTCGACACGACCCCAGCGGACAGACGTCAAGCCATCGCATGACCCCGGCCCAAAGCCTTGGCACCGGACCTCTGAACCTGAGTTGTCATCGGGGCCGACCGGACGAGACTGGGAATTCTGAAGAAAAGTGACGCACCCCGCCCCCCTTCGCGGCACTATGGACGAAAGACCGCGATTCGGGGGCCTCTGTTCATGAATGACCGATCTTCCGCCGCGTCTCCGCTGCGCATCCTCTTCACGATCGGCGCGGCGGGTACGATGAGCGATGGCGACCTGCTCCGCCGTTATCTCGACGGTAGGGCCGACGAGGCCGAATGCGCTTTCGCGGTGCTGGTCGAGCGGCACGGCCCGATGGTCCGGCACGTGTGCCTCAGCATCCTCGGCGACCCGGACGACGCCGCCGACGCCTACCAGGCCACCTTCCTCGTCCTCGCCCGCCGGGCCGGGGCGATCCGGAAGACCGGATCGGTCGGCCCCTGGCTCTTCGGCGTGGCACGCCGCGTGGCACTGCGGGCCAGGACCCGCGCCTCTCGCCGCCGCCAGGCCGAGCGTTCCCTGAGCGAGCACACCTCGGCGCGACTCACCCAGGCCCCTCCCGACCCCACCCTCGCCGACGACTGGGACGTCCTCTACGACGAACTCGACCGCCTTCCGCCTCGCTACCGCGACCCGCTCGTCCTCTGCTACCTCCAGGGGATGACCCACGACCAGGCGTCCGCCCGCCTCGGCATCCCGACGCCCACCCTCCGCACCCGCCTCTCCCGAGGTCGCGACCGCCTCCGCCCTCGGCTCCTCCGCCGCGGCCTGACCCCCTCGTCCGCCTCCTCTCTGCTGCTCGCCCCCGTCCCGCTCACCTCATCCGCCACCTCCCTCGCCTCGATCGGCTGGGCCTCCGCCGCCTCCCGCCTCGCCGTCGCCTCCCGAGGCGTCTCGCTGGCCTCGCTCTCGGTCCCCCTGGCCTCCTCAACCCTTCGGAGCATGCTCATGATTTCCGCATTTCGGACGCTCGCCCTCGGCGGCATCGCGCTTTCCGTCCTTGGACTGGGGGCCGGCGCTACCGGCTTCAACCCCTGGGGCAAACCGAATGCAGTGTCTTTTCAGGACGCCGCACCCTCACCTGAGCCGTTCGCCTCGGCACTGCTCGCTACGGATCAAGACGACCCCGCACCGTCCCCCGAGCTCACGCCCGATGAGCAACTGATGCCCGACGACGCCCCGATCGAGGTGCGCTCCGAGATAAATCGTCCCATGGACATTCAGATGCTCGTCCCCGAGGGAACCGCAGTCATGAAGGGCCAAATCCTCTGCGAATTCGACACGACGATCCTCCGCAACCAGCTCGCGGCTCAGCAGCCTGTGACCGAACAGGCCAAGTCTGAATACGCGTTTGCGATCAAAGAACGCGAGATCGCCGAGCTTGCCGTGAGGGAGTATCTCGACGGGGTGTTCGCACAGCAGGAACTCGCCGCATTGGGTGAGGTCGAACTTGCGGAGGCTGAGCTGGAACTGGCGATTGCCCGCTTCGAGCGCCTTGAGGGTGCCCAGGAGATCAAGGAAGTAATGGAGACGCTCGAACCGGCCCAAGCCCGGATTGGCGTACTCCGAGCCAATCTCGCAGCCGCCGAGGCCCGAATCGAGGTGCTGCGTGCCGAGCTGGCCCTAAAGCAAGTTCAGAAGGCCCTGGAAGTTCTTCAGACGCTTACCCTTGAAAAGCAGATCAAATTGCTCGAAAACACGGTCGAGAAGGCCAGGTTCGAAGAAAACACCAAGTTGTCAGCCTTCGAACTTGAAGAGGAGCGTGAAGACCAAATCAGAAGTTCGATCAAGGAAGCCCAGATTCGTGCCCCCTCTAACGGCATCGTCTTTCATGCCTTGGGGGTCCATAAGGGGGCGACTATTATCAAAGATGATCAGCTCCTGTTCGAAATCCACCCTCCCCGCGAGGAAGATGAGCGATCGTCCGACCCGACGAATCGGCCTTTCGAGATCGATCCGACCCGCTGAGGCGAGATCAGGTTCACGTCGGGGGTGTCGAGTCCTCGAAGACACACCGATCTGCCAACGGCCCCGGATCGTTTCGTCTTCGAGGACTCGACACTTCCGACGGCTCGATCGGGGATGAGCACGGCGGCCCGATGGGGAGGGGCCTCCACCCCATCGGGATTCCCAAAGCCCCGCCAGGCGATCCATCAGTCGAAATCGAACAGCTCGCCCAGGAACGACTTCTTGCGGCGACGCTTCGCGTAATCGTCGTCGCGGTCATATTCTTTCGGCCGATCGGAGGGGTACGGGGGCCGCGCCCGGCGGTCGTCGTCATCGCGGTCGATCGGCCGGGTGCCGCCGCCGCCGATCGCGGCGACGGAGCGGTCGATGAGCTTGTCCAGCTCGCCGCGGTCGAGCCAGACGCCCCGGCAGCGCGGGCAGTAGTCGATCTCGATCCCCTGGCGATCAGCAATCGCCAGTTCGATGTTGCAGTGGGGGCATTGCATCGGTGGTGCCTCGTCAATCCAGGTTCCGTTGGGCGTGTCGAGTTGTTGGAGGGTATGCCGAGTCTTCAAAGACACACCCTCTCGAAGATTCGTCGCGGATCAGTGTCTCTTCGCAGACTCGACATCGTTTACGCCTCGCCACCGACTCGCCCATCGGGTACGCGCGGGCCATTCATCCTGATAGTTCAGCCGACTCGCTTCGGAGGTGTCTCGCCTCGACTTGGTGGGGTTCTGGGAATTTCCATGAATTGGGTGACTGCCAATCCCCAATTCCACGATCATAATCAAGAGAGACAGAAGGGTTGCACCTCATGTGCGATCCCGATGTCTCGACTCCCCTCCTCGACGCTCGCCAACGAGCAAGCTCACGGCCAGGGGGAACCCGTGTGTGTCAGTCCTCTTTGGCAACTCGAACTGCTCAACCGTTCGGAATGTCCTCGCCCGAATTCGCTTCGATCCAACCAGTACGCCCGGCTCCCGTCACCAAACAAACCTGATCCCGCCGCGCCTCGTTTCCCGAATCGAACCGAGGTCAATCGACGGAACCCCTCACCCGGAAACGAGAAATCGCTCCCGCATTCGTTCTCGCGAGGCGCACCAGAAGCGCACCGGATGGCGCACCAGAAGCGCACCACCGGGCGCACCGGAAGCGCACCAGACGGCGCACCGTCCTCGCGTTGGGGGTTTCGATCGTGCCGAATTGGTGGCGATCACCCCGGAGCGTTCGGCGCGAAACGAACCCGATCGAGGACGCTCCGTGTGACGGAGCGAACCCATTTGAATCGGCGCAACGCGTTACACCGCAAGAGAAATCCCCCGAAGATTCACGCGATTTCGGAGCGCACCGTCTCACCAAGACATCGAACGGTGATCCTGAACCGTTGCGGTCGTTCAGCGAGCTCCCAGACAATCTCCAGACGCACCCGGATTCAACCAGGAGGGCGCAGCCGACCACCCTCGATCGCCTTCGCGAGACGCGGAAGGCGATCGGGTCATTAAGTCGGCCGGGGGTGGCATCACGCGATCGGGGTCAGCCCCCGGTGCGGACGGCGACGTTCCCGTGAGCCTTGGTGAAGAGGTGGTCGTAGAGCTTGGCGTCTTCGGCCAGTTTCGGCTCCGAGGTCAGGGCGTCGTAGGTGGCCTGCAGGGCGTCGCGGTCGGCCTGGCCTTTCAGGTCGCGGAGGTTGCCGGGGCCGGGAGGGGTGGCGACGCGCTCGGCCCGCAAGGCGGCTCGGGTCTCGTCGTAGTGCCGCTTGGTCCGGGCGGACATGCGGAACAGCTTGCGGAGGACTTTCGGGTCAAACGTCTCCATCGTCGGCAACTCCTTCAAGGATTCCGGCTCAGCGTCGGGATGGTTCTTCAATCGCGGGCAACCCCATACAACGATCGGCCCGGCGAGAGAACCGGGAAGGTTCGGGCAGGGGCATTGCCGTTCTGGCAAAGGGGTTACTGTACCATGAGCGTTCCCCGTGCGACAGATCGATTGCTCCGTTCCGTTTCCTTCGGCTCGACGCGTCGAGACCATCCGTTGTCGATCCGTGGCATCCAACATGCGTGATACAGATTGGTTTGGCTTCCCCGAGACCTTAGAGGTTGCGTACACTGAGTGCTTCTGAGAATTCGGTTGCATCTCCGTCGTCGTTTCTTGTCCTCCATCTTCCCTTTGTGTGAAATCGTCCCGAACCCACCATGACGTACACCTTCGAGATCGACCCCGCTCAGGTGCTCGGGGTGCGGACCGACGCATCCTTGGAGCAGATCCGAGACGCCTACCGGGCCCGGAGCAAGAAATATCACCCCGATCTCGGTGGAGACGAGTGGGCTTTCCGCCTCGTCGCCCGGTCGTACGAGGTGCTCAGCCGAGCCCGGGTCTCGGGACGATTTGCCGCCGAAGCCTCCGCGCCGACTCCTCGATCGGCCCCGACTGTCGATCCGGTCACGACTCGTCCGACCGACACCGAAGGGGCCTCGGTCCGCAAGGGGGTCCGCGACCAGGTCGAGCACCCCGCCTTGCTCGTCGATGTCGAACTCCTGCTGCTCCGGATGGAGCTGGAAAATCCCTACGACGTGATCGCCCTGCCCGCCTCCGAGCGCAACCTCAGTTGCAGCCTGAACGTCAGTTGGCCCATCACGATCCCCGACGAGGCCGGGCCCGGACCCGACCGAACCACCATCGCCCCGAAGGTCGCCGCGGTCTTCAACGATGTCCTCGTCCGCTCTCAGCCGACCAGTAGCTGGCAGGACGAGGGGGCGACCACCTTCAAAGGCTGGCTCAGCTATCCAACCGCCCAGCGCTGCTACGGCGGATTCAACCTGATTCGGACCGCCTTGAACGCCCGAGGTCTTGGCGTCAATCAGCGCATCCGAGAGATCATCATTCCGCGCGATACTGATTGAGAGATGCCGTTGCCGATGATTGACCACCCGACCGCCTTCTCCGCTACTGCCGATCGCCTCGACGCCGGTCGTCCATTCGATGCGGTGATCGTCGGCGCGGGTCCGTCGGGATCGGCCATGGCGATCCTGCTGGCGAGGGCAGGGGCTCGGGTCGCCCTGATCGACGCCGGGCGATTTCCGAGAGATAAGCTTTGCGGCGAGTACCTCAGCCCCGAAGGGGTCGAGGCGGTCGATCGGCTCGTTCCGGGCGATCGCCTGGCCCGATCCGGCGGCCGACCGATCCGAGCCGTCCGTCTGACCACACCCCGCGGTCGGGCCCTCGAAGCCGAGGTCGCCGGTCCTGATGGCCGCGTCGGGCTTGGCCTGAGCCGATCGGCGCTCGACGCCCTTCTACTCGATCAGGCGCGGTCGCTTGGGGTCGAGGTCTTCGAAGGAACCCGAGTCTCGGGGCCGATCCTCGACGGCGATCGGGTCGTCGGCGTCTCGGGACGAGGCGATTCGGGGAAGCCGGTGGCCGCTCGGGCCTCGGTGGTCATCGCCGCCGACGGCCGCCACTCGGCCCTGACCCGACGCTCGGGAACCACACGACCCCGAAGCGTGCCCGGTCTTCGGCCCCGGCTGTTCGGACTGAAGCGGCATTTGACAATTTCCGACGACGCCCGGGACGAGCCGTCGGGGACAGTCGGCCTGCATCTCTTGCCCGGCGGTTACGTGGGGGCCTGCCGAGTGGAAGGGGGCCGAACGAACCTCTGCGGCTTGCTTCCCGAACGGCTCTCCCGAGCGTATCGCGGCGACCTCGACGCCCTCGCCGCGTCGGTCTTCCCCGGCAACCGCACCCTCTCGGCACTCTGGCAGGCCGCTGAGCCGACAGGCCCCTGGAAGACCGTGGCCGGAGTCCGGGTTGAGGCCTCCTCGCCCCGTCTGCCCGGCATTCTCTACTGCGGAGACGCCCGAGGTACCGTCGATCCGCTCGGCGGCCAGGGCCTGACGATGGCGATGCTGGGGGCCGAGGTCATCGCTCCGTTCGTCCTCAAAGCCCTCGCCCGGAACGACATGCAACCCGACACGTTTCGAGCCGCGCAACAGGCCTGGCACGCCCGGTTCGATCGCCGCGTGATGCTCTGCCGCGCCTTCCATCATGCCCTGGTCCAACCGTCGCTCATCGACACCGCCTCGCTTCTGGGCCGATGGGGCAATGCCTTACTTTCCTTCGGATTCGCTGCGACACGTGATCCAAGGAAAATTTCATGTTGAATATTAAAAAATGTTTTTTAATTATTTACGTTTTCCAATCAGAGAAATCTGAAATCCCAGATTGCGTCGAACAGACCATTGAAATCCATCGATGGTCGCGGCGAGTTCGGTCAGTTCGTGATCGGTGAACCCTCGGAGAACGGACAGGGGGCCATCGAAGCGGACCAGACGGTTACGGGTGAAGACGCGGCTCCAGGCGACGAACCCCCAGTAGGCGAGCCAGTGCCGTCGGATGTCGAGCACGACCACCCGGCATCGGGCCACCCGGGCCATTTCTGAGAGAAGCCTCGCCAGCGCTTTCCCTTCAAAATGGTGGGCGAACTTGACCGCCGTGACGAGGTCGACCGAATGATCGGAGAACGGCAGCCGCAGGGCGTCTCCGCGAACCACATGGACGGGCGGACCCTCGAAGGAGGAGGAACCGGCGATTGAGGTGGCGACTGGGTCGCGGTCGAGCGCGATCGGCACGAGCCGGTCGAGGCCGAGGTGATCGAGCAGGCGGGTGATCCGCCTCGGGATGTCTCCCGAACCTGAGCCGACATCAAGCAGCGAGACGGTCGTGCCGATCGGGTCTTCGGTTCGAAAGCGAGCGACCTCGCGGTCGATGACCCGGTTGTTTCCAAGGTGGCGGTTGACCCGACGGAGGACGGCGTAGGCGTCGGCCACCTCCTCGGCGGGAAGGCCTGGGGCGTCCATCAGCTCGGGGTCGGAGCGGCGATCGGGAACGAGCCAGGAGCGCGATCGGGGCATTATCCCTCCCGAGGATCTGGAGCCGCCGCCGCCCCGGGTGCCCGATCGTCGGCTGAGAGCGTTCGAGGAGGGTCGGACCGGATCGCGAGTAATCCGAGCCCCGCCACCCAGGCCACGAACACGACCAGGGTTGCCGAGAATCGAAGCCGCTGGACGCGGGTCACGATCGGCCCGGACGATCGGGGGGGAGGCGTGATTGAGCCTTGACCTTGAGCCTTGGTCATGATTCTTCCTCCGACTCCTCGATTGGGATGACGTAGTCGTGGCAGAGTGCGGCCTCGAAGTCGTAGACGTTGTCGAAGTCGCTGCGTTGGTCCTCGTCAGAGCGTTCGAAGTCGCCGGAAGCGATCAGGTTGTACACGATCTCGCCGAGATCCGAGGTCGATCGGAGCCCCCAGCTCGACAGAATGGTGAGGGCAAGTCGGCCGTAGAGGTCAAGCGCCAGGTCTCGGGCGGCCTCGCTCAGCTCCCGGCCTGAGACGTGCCGGGACTCACCTTTTCCCCGAGGTTTCTGGCCGAGGCCACGGGCTCGGCGAGCCTTGCGCTTGCGGACCTTGGCAAGGTCGAGGGCGGCGAAGACGAACTCGTAGGCATCAACAGTGTAGCGAGGGTCGCGGACGACCGCGCCGGCCAACGCTTCGCGGAAACTCATGATCGCCCTCTGGGTCGAACGTCGAATAATCCTCTGGCCGTTCCACGCGGGTCCGAGTCGCGGTAGTCTAGCAGATTGTCCCCCGTTCGTGGAGCCGAGCGAACGGGTTTGAATGGGTCTGTTCGTGTCTCAAAGGCGTTGTATCTGGTCAAGACCGTGCCCGATCGTCAGCGGAAGCGAGATCGAGCGGAGCCATCGGGCGAATCGAAGGTCTGCCCGGTGTGCCGGCGGCCGTTCTCGAATCGTCGGAAATGGCGCGATTGCTGGGAACAGGTCGTGTATTGCAGCGAACGTTGCCGGCGATCGAGCCGAGGAGGGCAGAAGGACGGCGTTCAGGATTCGTCTCCTTGACGGACGATCAGGACGGAGTTCTTTGATCCGAATCCCATGCAATTACAAAGAGCGATCCGAGCGCCCTGGGCGGGTCGGGACTGGTTGGGAATGTAGTCGAGATCGCATTCGGGGTCGGGTTCCTCGCAGTTGATCGTCGGCGGAAGGAATCCGGCATTGAGGCTGAGTAGGGTCGCGACCAGGCCGGCGGCGCCGCAGGCTCCTTGGGGGTGTCCGATCATGCTCTTGGTGCTGGACATAGGGATGGCACTGGCATGCGGGCCGAGCCCTCGCTTCAGGGCGGCGGTTTCCACCCGGTCGTTCAAGGGGGTGGCGGTACCGTGGAGGTTGGCATAGTCGATGTCGGTGGGCGAGAGGTCGGCGTCTTGCAGGGCGAGCTGGACGGCGCGGACCGGCTCGTCGAGGTCGCTCGACATCGAGACCCGGTGCCAGGCGTCGCAGGTGCTGGCGTAGCCGAGCAGTTCACCGTAAATCCGGGCTCCGCGAGCGAGGGCGTGTTCGCGCTCCTCCAGCAAGAGCATCCACGATCCCTCACCCAGCACGAAGCCGTCGCGGTCGCGGCTGAAGGGGCGGGAAGCGCGCTCGGGCTGGTCGTTCCAGTTGCGGGAGACGATCCCCATGACATCGAAACCGAGCATGATGGCCGGCGCGATCGGGGCATCGGACCCTCCGGTGAGCATGATCGGCGTTTCGCCGTACTGGACGCGGCGGAAGGCGTAGCCGATGGCGTCGGTGCTGGAGGTACATCCGGTCGAAATGACGTGAGAAGGGCCGCGGACCCCGAGCTGGATGGAGAGTTCCGACGAGATGTTCCCAGGCGTTCCCGCCGGAACGGCCAGGGCGGTGGCTTTTTCGAGCTGCCCCTTGTAGTAGTAGCCGTATAGCTCCTCAACAAAGGCGATGCCGCCACCGCCGGTGCCGAGCAAGACACCAATCTGGCGACGCGTGTCGAGGTCGAGGTCGTTCGGGGGGAAGCCGGCGTCGGTCATGGCCTCTCGGGCTGCGAGGATCGCCAGAGGGACCGTTCGGCTGACGACCTTGAGTTGTTTCGGCTCCATGGCGTCGCGGAGGTCGATCCCTCGGATTGCGCCGGCAATCCGGCTTCCGAGAGCAGAGGTGTCGAACTCCTGGACGCTCGTCACTCCGCTGCGTCCCTCGCGGAGGGCGCTTCGGAAGGCGTCGATTCCGACACCGTTGGGACTGAGGGCACCTAATCCTGTGACGACCACTCGCCGAATCGGCACGTTGCGCATTGCTGCTCGCTTGGGAACTTTACCTGGGCGACTAGGACGAGAGGCCAAACACGTTTAGCCTCCTCAAGGGCCAGATTCGACTTCCGTCGGCTGGCCTGGTTCTCCATAATGACGGCCAGACGCCATCGACGGGAAGCGACGACCGCCCGAGCGGGGTCGCCAGCCAAGAGGAACGAGGCTCCAATGATCAGCGAGGAATTGCTATCTTTACTTGTTTGCCCGATGGGCAAAGCTCCGTTGCGGCTGGAAGATCAGACCCTCGTCTGCACCCGGTGTGGGGTCCGGTTCGCCATCAAGGATGATATTCCGAACATGCTGGTCGAGGAGGCCGAACTCCCAGAGGGGTGCCACTCCCTCTCGGAACTTGATTGTGTGAAGGCGGGAGCTGCCAAGGTCGATCCCGTTTGAGCGGTCAAGCACGACGCGGAGGCGGGAGATTGGGCATGCTTGCTCTTGACCAAGGGCCGAATCTGCCCGCCAGCGCGGGTCCGATCGCGTTGAGGAATGTGTTTGGAGCGTCTGGAGCCAATCGCGGCTCAGGTGACCACCGGCGGGTCACTCACGTCGGTCATCCGTTGCTCAACCCATTGCAGCAACTCTGTTGCATGGGAGGTGACGTCAAGATGATGGCCTTCGCTAAAGTCGAGGCGAACGAGCAATTGGGTGTGTTCAGGATCGGGGGTCAGGTTCCGGATCATCGTGACGCGATCGAAATTCACGAAGATCGAACCGATTCGGACCAGATTCATGAGCGTACTCCCAGTTCGATGCCACTGCCCAGCAGATTTGCAAGCGTATCAATAGATGTTTGATTCGTTCTGTTCGCGGTTTGGGTGAGGCTTCACTCTGTAAAGAATCGGAATTACGTGGTCGTGATTGAGGAGGGGAACGACGCGGGAACGAGGAACGAAAATGTTCCCACCAACTCACAGATTGCTTCTCCGTTGCCCGCCGAGAGTCGCGACTCGCCGCGCTGGATGGTGGAGAGACTCGGGACACACCCTTCACCGAAGTTTGCCCCGTTCAACCGGGCGATCACTTCGTGAGCCAGGCGATCGGTTTCGAGAAACCTGGTTCGGAGATCATCGCCTCGGACGCGAAGGGTGACCCGATAGGTGATGCGACGGATCAGACGGGTGGGATCGTCGGTTCTTGATTCCGTCCAGGAACCGGGAGAAATGATTGCCAGGGGACTGGCGATCGACGCTTCATTGCTGCGCTCGACGTCGTCGAGCCTGAGGGAGCCGAAGAGACGGGTTGCAGCCAGACACGAGATCATCGCGTCGTAAGCATCGCAGTCGGTTGCGCTCATGAGTAAACCTGTAAGGTTTGACCTACCCGAGGTAGAGCCTCGGGCAGGTCAGGAAACGATCGTGCCAAGACGAAAGGTTGCGACGCGGGGAGGATGAAGGTGCCCGGCTCGGATCAACGGATCAGACGTGTTCCGAGGCGAGGAATCCGATCGGGATGGATGAGGTTTTCACTGATGATCAACCGCGTCATCAATCGTTCGAAGCTGGCTTCGAAAAGCCTGGCCCGGGTTGCGAAGGCCGTGTCGCCGTCTCGCGTGATGGCCGCATAGCGACGGGCCAAGACCAACCGGACGACGGCATCGCGCAGGGAGATCCCGTCGAGGCCAGGAAGCGAAGGAGAGGTGGTTCGGATGCCGAGTAACGCGTCAACCTCTCGGCTTGCCTGACTGATCTGAGGGTCGAGGGTCATGATCAGGAACGAGACATTGGTCAATCCTTCGGGGGGCGCGACCGGTTCACCCAGTCCAGACGCCATGCCGAGGCGGCGGAGTTTGACCGAATGGGCAGCGACCTCGGCCACCCCAAAGAGGGCCCCGGGCGATCGGAACCGCTCGACGGGGGCGATCAATCGAACCACATGACCCGGGCAAAGTCCCGAGTCGGTAAACGTGACTGAGCTGGAATGAAGTGTCCAGCGATCCGAAGGGTCGAAGCTTCCATCGGTGCCAGCCGCGATGAGCTGATCGTCTGGGAACAGGGGACCCACGTCGGATGGTGAGAGCAAGGCGACATCTTCGTCGCTTGCGTAGTTGGTGTACGTGGTGTTCATGGTGCCTCGTGAGGAGTCAAATCGGGTGACGGTTTTCGGCGTCGAGATCGTTTCCCTGAGGAGTTCTTGGTCGAATCCGTCGCAGCACCAAGAACACATTCGGCGCCACAGGCGGTTGCCACGGCTCGAAGCATGGCATCTGCGGCTTCGAATGAGATCTTGAGCTGGTGGCGGAACTCGGCCGCCTGCTGCAGGATGGCTTTGGCTCGATCGCGGTCGGCTTCGACCGCCTGGGAACAAAGGACTGAGAGGGCAGCCAACGCCTCGACCCGACCGGCGGGACCGGCGAGGTCGGGTCGGCCGGCGTGCTTGGCGGCGGCGGCGAGGAATTCGGGATAGCCACGGAAATGAAATTGGAATGGAGTCATGATCGCGTCCTTTGCGTGATCGCGGCTTCGCGTTGCGAGCGAATGCTGGGGACCCGACGATCGGGTCCCCAGCGAAAGCGTTTCCTAACGGGAGGGGCTGGACATCAGCTTGCCGAGAAGGCCGTGATGCCTTCGAGCCAGGCGTGGTGTGCCTCGTTCTCGACCTCGATGGCCCCTTCTGCGATCCAGTCGCCTTCGAGGGCATCGCCGCGGCTGCCTCGGGGGTTCCAATACTCGTTGCGCTTCATGCGGAGCCGGACCTCAGAACTGGTCAGGGCAATCGCCGTGAAGGGTCGGAGCAGGGGGGCTTCGATGAGGGAGATGCCACCGAGGAAGGGGGCTTCGAAGACGTCGATCGGCAAGCCGAAGACGTTGACGCCGGCGTCGATGCGCTGGGCGGCGTGTCCCCAGATGGCCAGGCCGGTCATGAAGTTGGTCGAGACGATCAGGACGTCGGGCGAGCCGCCATTGGCCCGGCAGCGTTCCAGGGTGTCTCGGACGAGGTCGCTCGGCTTGTAGCCGCTGCCACTGGTCGGCGTGGTGATGCGGTTGGTCGAGAGCAAGGCCCGCAATCCTCGCTGCTTGGGCCGGCCGGAGACCGTGGGAGATTCACCAAGGCCGTAGTAGCAGGAGACTTCCATGTCATCGAGCAAGTTCTGCAAGGCATCCATCCGGTGCTGATCGAAGGGGGTCTGGATGCCGGGAGTGGTCTGATAGCCGAGGCTCGATTGGAGCGAGCCGCCGACCTGAACCGGGTGCTGCCAGGTCTGGCAGTACTGAGCGATGCCGGTCGGCTGCAGGGCAACGGCGCTCTGATTGATCTCGGAGCCGGATCGGCTGTTGCCGATCAGTCGGACCTCGTCGTCGATGGCCGCGGCGGCCGCGGTGGTTCCCTCGACGGCTCGGCGGACCTTGACAGTGACGGTGGAGCCGTTCGGGAACTCAAGAATTTCGATGCGTTCGCCCGAAGGCAGTTCCAGCACGTCTCCGATCATGAAGGAGCTGGCATCATCGAACGTGAACAGTTCGGCACTGATCGTTGCGGTGGCAGTAACGGTGGCCAGCCGTTTGCGGAAGGCTCGGTTGACCATCGAAAAGGTCGTGGAGCCGACCGGGAGGCGCGGCAATCGGGTGACGAGGGGACACCGATTGACGAACCAGTTGGTGGCGACGACGTGAACGTCGTTGCGGATCTGGGCCTGGTGGTCGGACGCGCGCTGAATGCCTTGCAGGAACGTGGTGGACATGAGTCTGTCTTTCTCAAGTGAAGTTCAAGGAAACCATGAAATCGATCGGACAAACGGTCAGGGGATCATCCGTTCAAAAGCGACGGCGTCCAAGCCCGATGGGAGCATCGGGGTTTTGGCGATGACCCTGGAGGGCTTCTCGCCATCGCATCAAGACCGCTTCCCCCAGGTTCTTCGGTGGGGGGGTGGCCGTTGCGGTCGAGGTGGATCGGGAGTCGCCGGGAGGCGTGGTCCCTCCCCGAGACGTAGGCCGGGAGAAGTGGGCGTACTCGGAACTGGCCAGCCAGGCGTTGACGGCTTCTGCGACGGAACGCCCATCGCGGGTTGCAACGCGGAATTGGCCGGCCTCGTCGATGACCTCCAGCTCGTCTCGCCAGAGCTTGATGAGCTGAGGGGCGGCCCCCTGAACCAGGGGGCGGCTGGCCAGGACGGTGGCCAGCTCTTTTTCCTTCGTGGCGGCTTTGAAGGCTCGTTCCCAGTCTTCGGCCTTCTTCGACCAGCGGCCGATTTCCTCCGCTCGCAGGCGATCGTCTGCGAGAGATCGCTCGGCGGCGCGTTCCTTTGCTTCGGAGATCTTCGTCGCACTCGCGGCGGCCGCCCGGAGGGCTTCCAGCTCTGACGCTGAGATGCTGACCATCTCAGCGTCGGCAGGAGACCCTTCGTCGATGGTGTCTGGATTCAACAGGATGCGATACATCGTCATGATCCATACTCGAAGTTCAAAAGAATCAGGGGCGGCGGTCGAAGAACCCGAAGACCATGGGAATGACCAGCGAAGTCAGGGTCGACATCAGGAAAAGGCTGACGACCATAGCGGTGAGCAGTTGCGGGACAAACTCGTGAGCCATGACATTGCCCTCGTTTCGAGGTTCCGGAACGGCTCCGGCTCTGGCACGAGTCGAATGATCCGGACGATTTGTGTTAATAAAACGGTTCTTTCACAAAGGAAGGTTGCCTCGAGGCTCCATCGTGAAACATGAAATAAGTTAGAGAACGTTGATGTCCTGGAAGACATCGCGGCGGTCGATCTGGTCGTAGGGGATGCCTGCGTCTTGCCCCTGAGTTTTTCGGGCAAGGTAGTTGGCAATCTCCTCTTCGCACTCGGCATACTGGGGGTCGCTGAGACCAGGCAGGCAGAGGCGAAGTAGTCGGGCCAGCATCAATCCTTCGCAGGTGGGTAGGGCACCAGCCCGGGTGGTGAGGGCCTGGAAATCGGCCGTGGCCCGTGCCACCGCATCGGCGGTGTAGAGGTCGAACTCGGCGGGATACACGATCTGGATCGCGGCCACCACTGAGGTCGAAGGTGGGCCATCACTCAGGACCGTCAGCGCGAACTCGGCCACCACGCGTTCGGCCTGAGCGAGGACCCGGGCAATCTTGGCCAGACGGTTATTCCCGTCGGCCTGATCGAGCATCTTGGCCAGGCCCGACTGGGCACCGGCCTCGCGAACGGGAGTACGGATTAATGAGGCATCACGGTCGACGTCGTCGCGAAGGTCGGCCTTGTTTCGTCGGATCGACTCCGCGCTATCCTTCGGGAATTCAACGATGTCGAACCCTTCATAGGTAGTCTGGCCACCCTGAGAGTTCTTTTTCTTGGGCAAGAGCCATCCCGGTCCGATCGGCACGGAGCCGTCCGGCTGAACGTAGTCTTCAGGTCCCTGGAGCAAGGGATGGGCCTGAGTCGTGTCGGAGAGGATCAACTCGGAGTCGCGGTTATAATATTCGCGCTGACGTTCGGCGATCCCTTCGTATCGTGATTGACCGATGTTGCGGCATCGGGGCTTGCGTCGGTCAAAGAGCCGGATGATCGGCACCTGGCCGAAGGTATGTGGCGTCTGGGCAAGTACTTCGCCGTCCTCGGTGTAGAGCGTTGACCCCTCGGCCGTCCAGTGACGATAGCAAGTGATGATTTCGTCACCGGAATCGTGGCGTTCGAGCACGAGGCATTCGAGGTAGCGTTTCCCCTGGTCATCGAGCCGCCACCAAAGCATGTTCTCCGGCAAGATGCAGGAGGCCACGCAGGTGTCGAGCCCGAGGCGAACGACATCGGCTCCGGTTTCGATTGGCTCGCCCGCAGGGGCGGGGGGATGATCGAAGCAGATGTCGAGCTGGCCAAGGGTGAGCAGGAGCGGGGCGACGGTTTCGGCCATCCACTGGTCGATCGTGGTGCCGCAGCCATCCACGTCTTGCCACCAGTCCAGCAAAACGCCTGGTCCGGAACGCTTGACCTCACGAGCAAACAGGCGAGCCAGGTGCGTTTCGATGGCCTCGGCCAGGAAGGTGGGAACGGGAGTCCGGGCGCGTCGGAGTTCGTAATCGTCGTCGGTAGCCAGAGTGGCAGCATCGGTTCCGAAGCCCGAGAGTGGCGAGAACGGGGCCGATCCCGGAATGGGAGCGAAATTACTCGCTTCTCTCGGATCGGGATATTCACGTTTGTGACGAATCAGGTTGCGAACGGGCAACCCGCGTCGGTCGTAGCCATAGACGGCGTGTCGGTAGCGCTCGCCACCTTCGAGCGAGTCAAGCAGCCAGCGCCATCGCTGGTGGTGCTCTTGCCACTCCACGTGTCTGCGGCTGATCAGTTCGAGTGATTCGCGGTTGTGCATCATGGAAGTCTTTGGGGCTAGCGAACGGGATAGTGGTCAGTCGATTCAGGGTTTCCATCCTGTGTGATCGAGTTGTTCTCGCGTCAGAAGACGTTGCGGGCGGGAATGCGGTTCATCGTCGGAGGTGGGCACCGGCCCTCGGGGTATCGGAGCCGGAGCCCTCCTCGAAGTGCATCAAGGAGATCCTCGTGAGGGTGCTGGGGGTCTTCGGGTTGATCGGTCCACTGGCCGTTTCGCTTGGCCCGGCGGTAATGCTGGAAGGCCCGGATCGTGTCTTCGCAACGGGGGTGCACGAGCAATCGCGTTCCCCCGTCGGCTGGCCTGAGGAACGATTCGACCAGGGCCAGGCCGTCGGTCACGGAGGCGCCGCTTGGCCAGCACTGAAGGTTTTTCAGGCCTCCTCGTTCGTATTCACCCAGGACCGTCGGGCCGATGGGTGTCCGGGAGTTGCCTGCCGGATCGGTCGAGGCGATGGCGATTCGGCCGTTGCAGTGCTGTCGGGCCACTTCGAGGATGGCCCTCGCGTCGTGCTCGGCAGGGGTGTTGTCTTGAAGGTATTCGGCGAACACGTGCACCTCGTCGACCATGCCGGTGGGGGTCGGTTTTGGGACGACCTGGAAAAAGACGGCTCCGGTGTACACTCCTGAATCGACGGCCAGATGGACGGGCCAGCTTGGGTCGTATTCGGCCGACTTGCAGACATTGACCACGGGATCAAACTCGGCGAACCAGAGGCCATCGGCCTTGGGGCCGCGGCAGAGGTAGTCGGCTTCGAAGGTTCGATGGCTGACCACTCGGGCCTTCTGAATCAAGGAATCGATGCCGTAATGGCCGGTCGCTCTTTTGGCTTTGGGGCGGTTAAGCGGGTCGTCGTCTCGGTCTTCGTGGCACCAGGAGACGAGCGGGCATTCGGGGCATTTTTCCAGCTTTTCGCCGCTTCGTTCCTCGGGACAGCGTTGCAAGACCTCGAAGATGCAGAAGGAATAGAAGGGGAATTCCCCGGCTCGTGCTCGCTCGATGAGTTTCGACATCGGCCCATCGACGCGGTGCCAGGTTGAGGTCATCAGGACTGATGCAGACATTTTCCCTCGGTTCATGCACATGCCCAGCGCGGCATCTCTGCAGTCGGGATCGATCTCATCGACCTCGTCGAGCTTCAGGCTGGGCACATGCGGACCTCGGACACTGGTGGGTGAAGCGGCCAGCACGCGGACCTCGGCACCGTTGACATAGATCGCCCTGGATTCGGTCAATTTTTCCAGGGCCGGGTCGTCTCGGGCCAACTGAGCCAGGGCTTCGTGAGCCTGCTGCGACTGAGCGAGACTTCCTCCCAGGAGCCTGGTACCGTGGTTGGGATCGAACCGACTGGTCAGGTGGGTTTCAAGGGCAGAGAGGTACGATTTGCCACCTCCTCTCGGTCCAAGAACCAGCGCCACGGGAGGCCGCTTCAGGAAGACATCGGCGAAAAATCGCCAGGGTGACTGATGCCCGCGGCACACCGCTCGGTGCGGGATGCGGAGGCCGGCGTAGGTTCGAACCCATCGCCGCAAGCTCCGCTCAGAGTCGGGACGCGACTCAAGCCCGATGGCGAGCGAGTCGGGGACATCTCGTGTTCGTTTCGGCATGGTCGGACCTTGGCCGAACCGGCACCGTCTCCTCAGCAGGAGGTGACCGATAGGGCATCGTGGACGCGGCCCAACTCATCAGAGACGGGCCGGAGAAATCGTTCTTGGTGTCGTACACGTTGGTTTCCAGAAACGATGGTTGAGTTTCTCTGAACCTGACAGGTCGAGGATCGGAGGTCGACCTTCGAGCGATCGTGGTTGCGGCGTCTCGCCTGGTTCGTGAATGGGGCCGTGTCAAAATCGCCATAACCCTTCGGAACGTGATCTGCACGGCAATCGAGGAACACATCTGATCAGCTGCGAGGGATCCCCCGGTTGTGGCATTGACGGTGATCGTTCCCACACCCTCGGATTCCTCAGAGGCACCGCTCGACAATCGGCGTCGAACGGAAGCGAGCAATCGTTGCGGGAGTCAGTTGTTGTTGAACGAGGAAATCGTTTCCACCTGACTTGTCCCTCGTGATTGGTCCGTCCGTCGTAGCGTTCTATTCTTCATCATCGTGAGAAAGGGCAGGCTTAATTGCGTTTTTCCGAAAATCTTTCTCAAGTTTCCGCGTCGCGCCAGATCAACTGGTCGGACGTGGACGGCTTGACGCCTCCGGCGGGCGGCTCTAGAACAGGTCGGGAGACTCTCCTCGAAGGTCAGCCATCCGGAGTTCCGCAATGATGTCATCTCCTCGCACCCCGGTTCCGGCACCTGGCGGCTCGACCGACGACCTTGCTTCCTTCAGCGTCTTGGTCCGAGACTTCAACGCAGTTCGACAAACCTCGATTGCCCTCTGTGATCCGTTGGAGCCTGAGGACTTCGTGGTCCAGTCGATGCCGGACGCCAGCCCTGTCAAATGGCATCTGGCACACACGACCTGGTTCTTTGAGGAATTCATCCTCTCCGCGTTTGTCCCAGGCTATCGCGTTTATCACCCTCAGTTTTCATATTTGTTTAATTCTTATTACAACGCGGTTGGCCAGCGGCTTTCCCGGTCACAGCGAGGACTCATCACCCGCCCGACGGTCCAGGAGGTATTCGACTATCGAATGGCCGTCGATCAACGAATGAATGAGTTCTTGGGCGGAGCTGAACCGGATCTGATTCAACGCATGGTCTCGTTGCTGACGCTTGGCCTGAACCACGAACAGCAACATCAAGAACTCCTGCTGACCGATGTGAAACACGCACTCTGGCACAATCCGCTTCACCCGGTTTTCAAACACCGAAATGCAGAGCCGGTTGAATCGGCTCTCCCCATGCGCTGGTTGGCCTACCCGGAAGGGGTTCGATGGGTTGGCTTTGAAGGCGAGGGATTTGCTTACGATAATGAAGGACCCAGGCACCGGGAATTTGTCGACGGTTTCCGCATCGCGTCCCGCCCGGTCACGAACGGGGAGTACCTTGAATTCATCGAGGATGGCGGTTACTCCCGGCCTGATGCCTGGCTATCGGATGGCTGGTCCACCGTTCAGAGCCAGGGGTGGGATGCCCCACTTTACTGGGAGCGTCAAGGAGACCAGTGGTGGACCTTCTCGCTTGCGGGAATGCAGCCGGTCAATCTGGCTGAACCTGTCTGTCACGTCAGTTACTACGAGGCGGATGCCTTCGCCCGCTGGTCTGGAGCTCGGTTGCCCACCGAGGCCGAATGGGAAACCGCAGCAGATGTTTCGATTACCGGAAATTTTCTGGAATCGAGCCGATACCATCCCACTCCAGCCGTTGCCGGAACAGACATTGAACCGCTTCAAATTTTCGGCGATGTCTGGGAGTGGACTGCGAGCGCATACCTTCCTTACCCCGGATTCCAACCCGCCTCAGGAGCCGTCGGAGAATATAACGGCAAGTTTATGTGCAATCAGCATGTTTTGAGGGGAGGATCCTGTGCCTCTCCTCGAGGTCATCTTCGACCAACCTATCGCAACTTTTTTTATGCGGATGCTCGTTGGCAGTTTTCTGGAATCCGACTCGCCCAGTCTCTCTGATTCGTCCTGATCGCCCAGTTTTCAATGCCTGGGCTGTGAGCATGGGCACGAACTGAGAAAGGACGAGCCCCGATCGCCCGTCCTTTCTCAAACGTCAATTACTGCAAAGCGCAAATCAGACGTGCCAACGCTGGACTCGGAAAAATTGATCCGGATCCGTCCATGAGCGTTCCTCGACAAAGCCAGATTGCTTGGCAAATTGATCAAGAATTGTGGGTGTGTATTTGTGCGAATTTTCGATATGAATGGATTCGCCCGCGCTGAACGAAACGGTCAGATCGACTCCCGGAATGGTCACGATTTGTTCCTGCTCACTGATCAGTCGCATTTCAACACGATGATGTTCCGGAGAAAACCGAGCCTCATATCGGAACTGATTGAGATCGAAGTTCCCCCCCAGTTCCCTGTTGATCCGAGTAAGGATGTTTTTTCCGAATCGAGCGGTCACGCCTGCGGAATCGTCATAGGCGGCCTCCAGAACCTTCGCATCCTTGACCAGATCTGTACCGAAAAGAAATCGGTCATCAGTCGAAAGGGTTCCCTGAATCCGTTGCAGAAGTCTGACGGCATCACCGTCGTCGAAGTTTCCGAGGCTTGAGCCAAGGAAAACGAGAAGTTTCGGCCCTTTCATGCGATCAGCCACGACTCGCAACGCGGTGTCATAGTCCGACGCGATCCCTGTGACTTTCAACGAGGAATAGTCGCGAATCAGGTTCCGAGCCGATTCTTCCAGAATCGTTTCCGAAATGTCGATCGGGACGTAATGAAGGGACTCGTAGCGATCGAGAGCAGCCTCGATCAAGCGACGCGTTTTCGTCGAACTGCCACTGCCCAACTCGATCATGATCGGGGCTTGGGCCCAACCATCGACCATGTCGTCGGCGTGGTCGCGAAGAATCGCGTCCTCGGTACGAGTCAGGTAATACTCCGGTTGATCGCAGATCTGTTCGAACAACTCCGAACCGATCGCGTCATAGATGAAACGGCAGAGTAAATATTTGGGTTGATGTGTCAAGCCGCGTTTCACCGTTGCTTGGAGCGTCTCGGATTCGAACAGTTCCGAGGGTTTGACGCGGATCATTTCCAGGCGGTGTTGCTTCGGATGAGAAGTCTGAATCGACAAAATGAACCTCGAAGAACGTTGCAATCGTTCGTCAGCGATGTGATCGGCGGACAGATTGTCGAACCAATTTCCATTGGTTCACGAGACCTTCAAGCGGATCATGATGCCAAGTGAAGTCGCCACCTAGTGGTATGGTCGTGCTCCGAGGAAGCACCGAGCTACAACCCGAGTGAGACCCAAGATCACTCGACATTGGGGATCGCGCTTGATCGCATGGCTCTCTCAAACCTAAGCAATCAATCTGCAGGCGGCAAGTGTTCGGTTAAAGAATCGAACAATTGACTGATCTGTATTTGCGTGTGCAAGAGAGCAAAGACGCATCGGAGCGCGTACTCAACGTGTCATCTCTCGACATCAGGATCCAGGCGCCGGATGCGTTTACTGATGTGGAAGTTGACCGAATCGTAAGGGCGAACCAGGTGCCCGGAGTCGAACAGGGGACGCTGACTTTCCAGGTCTTCGGAACCGAGCGCTTCGGAGAAAATGGCCTGAAGATAGGAGACCCCTTTGGCCGAGGGCTGGAATCGTTTTTCGTCGTAAAAGCATCCGGAGAGGGGCCGAGCGTGGATTACTCCCCAACGATCTCGAAGGCGGTTCGCGTCGATTCCTTCATGAACGAAGCCTCCGTTGCGATATTGGAGGGTGGCAATATGGTTATGGCGGCCGTCGACGAGAAGATCGACGGCTTCACCGCCGAGTTGCGACGCCTGAAAGCGATCAAAGAGGATCGGTCGCCCACCGCGCTGGGTGTGGCCGATTTTCCGGCAGAAAATCGCCGCATCGGCGCTTTCGTTGCGACGCTTTCGGGTGAAGAAAGCGTCTCCCAGATGATCGACGAGGATCTGCTTGACGGCCTCGGCTGCTCCTGAGTACTGCAGGTTGCCTGCCGGGTCTTTCACCTGGCGGACGGCTCCAAAATTGTTTCCCTGTGCGTCCTTGATGCCTTCGGAAACGCAGATCAAGGCGTGTTTCTGACGATCGAGGATCTCGGTGACGCGGGCCACCACGGCTTCGGGATCGACGGCAACCTCGGGGACCAGGATCATGTCTGGCTGGCCAAAGGCGGTTCCGAGGGCGATCATGCCACAATCCCGGCCCATGACTTCGATGATCGCGATGCGTCGGTGGCTTTCGGCGGTGGTTCGGATCCGGAGCACGTTCTGAACCGAGACGAAGACAGAGGTGGCGTAGCCTGGCGTGGCAAAGTTGACCATCTCCTCTAACTCAAAGGGGCGCCCCGGCTGCTTCGAGTAACGGAACCCGACGGCGTTGTTGGGGTCGGGCTCCCGAACAAATTCGTACGGTTCGTCCGGGTAGTTCAGACCGAGGTCGTTGTCGATCGTCTTCGGTGCCAGGACCACGGGAAGGTAGTCGCAAAGGGCTTGCATGCCGTTGAGCGTGCCATCACCGCCGATGCAGACGAGCCCTTCGATCCCGAGGCGATTCAGGCGGTGGACGACACGCTCGATCATCACCCGATCGTTGGCCGAGACGTAATCGCGCGATGCCCCAAGAATCGTGCCTCCCCGAGCCGGGTCCAGTTCCGGAATGCTCTGGAACAAAGGATTGAGGTGAACGTGGGGTACTTCAGGGTTGAGCAGGCCCCCATAGCCTTTGATCAACCCAAAGATTTCGATGCGGAGTTGATTGGCGCGGGTCACCGCACCTGCAATCGTCGCATTGAGGGCAGGGGTATCCCCTCCCGCGGTCAAGATCCCGATGCGTTTCATGATTCCTGCTCCGGTCGGCGTGACAGTGGGTGAAACCTGACCCGCTGGCGGGAGAAGGATCCGCGGGCCGACGTGATCGGCAAGCGAGCAAATAGGTCGCCATCGAGGCGAGTTGCGACGAGGACTCGACGCGGTCAGACCAGGCGAATCGGTGGGGGGGGCTCATCAATGTCGAGCTGGACCGAGTCGCCGACCACCATCTGGCGACGTTTGCGGAATTCGACCTCGCCATTGACTCGAACCAGGCCCTCGGCGATCAGGGCCTTGGCCTGACCGCCGTTGTCGACCCAACCGATACGCTTGAGGACCTGAGTCAGGTTGATCGGTCGATCACCGACGGGGATTTCGTTCATGGCTAGGGCCCGATGCTCCACTCCAGTCGCCTTGCAACTGATCGGCGAATGCCTTCCCGGCTTCTGCTCCGGCCCGATCGAACATGCTCCGCAGCAGGTCCGGATCACTCTTGGGATCAAGACGCAGGACCTCACGACCGGGTTGATCTTGAGAGGCGTCAGTTGCCATCTCCCAGTTCGGCATCACATCCTGAGGGGTTCCACGGTCGAGCGCATCCCAATAGGGTTGAAGGATGGTCCGGAGTTCGTCTGGTAGGGCTGGTTGGGCAAGTTTCAAGGTGTGGTCGACTGCCTGGCCAGCGCGACTGGTCAATATCGGAGTCCGGCTCTGCGGGGCGAGGCTGACGACAAAGACCGTTGCCACGATCCCAAGAATCGCCCCCTCGATTCCTCCAAGCAGCATGCCGAGATGTCGGTCGTACGCTTCAAATTTCAAACGCCTTAAGGTCGCCCGGATTGACCAGGCGACTCCAAACACGCCGGCCGAAACCGCGACGTAAAGCACGAGCATCGCCAGCGCCCGAGCAACAATCGGTTGCCCTGGAAACTGAGGGGCAAGTTGCGCCGACACGGGCACGGCGACCGCATAGCCGAGCCCAAGGGAGAGGATGCTTGCCAGTTGCCAGGTAATCCCTCGCCAGGCTCCCCAGATCATCCCAGCGACGATCACCGCCACCATGGCCATATCGTAAGGCGTCATCCGGACCCTCCGTGCTCCGGTTTCCGATCGAATTTCTTCGCCCTCAGGCGTTATCCTATCCGGGAGGTGCCCAGGGAGGAAGGCAAGCTTGCGATCGAGGAGTAGGAGGATACTTGGTCACGCCGAGGAAATGACTCTCGGATCGTTCCAGCCGTCATCGTGGTTGAGGCGTCGAAGAAAATCGTCGATGGAGGTCGAGACGGGACGCATCAGGCCGGGGAGGACCGCATCGAGTCGAGGGGTCAACAGCCCTCCTTGCAAGGGGCGCGGGGCACCTTGACCCAACTCCGCGGTGGGCTTGGAGCCAATCGGCTCCAGGTCGAATCCAAACCCC
Source organism: Tautonia rosea (assembly GCF_012958305.1). Classification (NCBI taxonomy): domain Bacteria; kingdom Pseudomonadati; phylum Planctomycetota; class Planctomycetia; order Isosphaerales; family Isosphaeraceae; genus Tautonia; species Tautonia rosea. The sequence goes on from NZ_JABBYO010000002.1 coordinate 76,643, forward strand.
TTGGCAATTGCCCTGGCGAAGTCGGGGCGGCTGAGAACCTCGGGCCCAGCCACATGGAAGAGGCCAGAGTGACCATCCTCGACCAGTCGAATCGCGGCCAGTGCAACGTCAGGGCCGTAGCTTGGGCTGGATCGCTGATCCGAGGGAACCATCACGGGCTCGCCCGCAATCAGACGTCGGATGACCTGATAGGCGAAGTTCTTCCCCTGCCGTTCCGGCCCGTAGACCCAACTGGTCCGGACGATGAGGGCGCGATCTCCCAGTTCCCCGGCAATCGCACGTTCTGCGTCAAGCTTGGCTGTGCCGTAGACGTTGGGAGGATCGGGGGGAGATTCCTCGGAATCCGGCCCGTTGACGCCTCGGAAAACGTAATCCGTGGAAAAGTAGACGAACCGGCCCCCAATATCCGCCGTGACCCGAGCCAGATTGAGCGGTTCTTCCAGGTTCGACGCCCGGGCCGTGGCCGGGTCGTGTTCGCAACCATCAACCCAGGTAAACCCGGCCGGGTAGAAGACGACATCCGGAGCCTGTTGGCGGAGCCAAGACGCCGCCGCCTCTCGGTCCGAGGCCTTCAGCGGGTAGAGGCCCGGGTAGGCGACCGTGGCAAAGGTGCCCACCGCATCGCTGCCGCGATCGGCCAGGTGCCGGAGCAGCCAGCCGCCGATCTGACCCGAGCCGCCAATGACAATCGCCTTCATTACGATCGGAACCCTTTGCGTCGCAGGAAGCTATAACGCTGGAGCGAGTCCTCGATGATGGGAGAAGTGGTCGCCGCCGGCTGAAATTCATCGACCTCGACAGCTTTGCCCTCCAGGTACTTGTAGTCCTGGAAGAACCGACGGAGCATCTGAAGCCGGTGGGGAGGCAGTTCATCGGCCTCTCGGAAGCTATTGAATTCAGGATCTCCGACGGCCACGGCAAGAATCTTGTGATCTTTCTTGCCCGAATCGATCATCGTCATTAATCCGATGGCTCGGGCGGTGACCAGGGTCATCGGCGCCAGAGACTCCTGGCAGAGCACCAGGACGTCGAGCGGATCGTCATCCTCGGCGTACGTTTGGGGGATGAAGCCATAATTCGCGGGATAATAGACGGCCGAGTAAAGCACCCGGTCCATGCGGAGCAAGCCCGTGCGCTTGTCCAGTTCGTATTTGATGTTCGCCCCCGTCGGAATCTCGACGATGGCGTTGAAGACCATGGGCAGATCTTCGCCTGGGGTCACGTCGTGCCAGGGGTGGAGCATCGGCGAGAAGGGCCTCCGAGGGTCGAGCCGAAGTGGTCGGGCACCTTCGGCCCGACCGAATCGAGCCCATCATACCAGGAAGCTCGACCTAAGCGAGCCGTCCGAAGACCGATGTCTGCCGATCGCCTCCTCGAATCCTCGGAAATCGTTGTTGAGGGATGTGGGCTCGGGTCAACGTTTGTGCGCAGTCTCTACCAGATCGTCGGCCAGACGCTCGAGGACTTCCCGGGTGAGCTGGAAGGGGCTTGCCTGCCGTTTTCGGGTCTGGGCGTCGAAGGAAAGGCGATCGATCCGAAGGGTCCCGGTCTTGTTCAGCCGAACTTCGTAGTAAGAGCGTAACTGCCCCCTCGGCGTTGGAGATTGGCTACGTAACTCGACTTCACCTCCCTGGGCGTCCACCTCGATGACGACCAGGGGCTCCATCAGATAGGTGACGTTCTGGGCGAGGCGGTCTCCCCAGGCTCGCAGCTCGTCAATGGTCCACTCGGGTTGGTTCGGGTCGATGACAGCAAAGTCGAGGTGTTCCAGGTTCACACCGACCGGTGTATTGGACAGGACGTGCAGCGCCAGCGAATCTGGCCCGTCCTGGGCCGAGACGATGCCGGGCTGGTCGGGGCGAGCATCAAGCTCGGCGGCGATCGCGGTGCTCAGGCTCATGGGACTGGCCTCCCAGGGGCCGGATCGTGTGATCCGTCCCGTCGAAAGAGAGAAGGGTGGGACGCCCCTCAACGCAGGTCTCCAGCTGGACTGGACGCGTCCAGAGGCGATGCAAATGCCGGAGCGTGTCCTGGGCATGGTCGAGCTTCAGGTCAACGCCGAAATACTCTTGCTCCAGGTACAGTTCACCTCGGTTCCGATAGTTCCCGTCCTTGATGCGGATGATCGGTCGACCAAAATTGGTCAGGCCAAAGAGCAATCGCTCCTTGATCTTCTTGAACTCTCGGCTCTCGATTTCATACAACTCGGCCTGATCGTTGTGCCGGAAGCTAAACATCTGTTGCCTTCGGCAAAAGTCGGGCGTCAGGAAGGTGTCGATGAACGTCACGTCGCTATGAATCCGCCGCACCTCGAAGATCTTTTGTCGGCCCAGGCCGGCCCCGGTATTCCACGTCCGCCGCGTTTCGTAATCGTCGCAGGCGTCATACTCAGGGCCGAACTGACCTTTATCCCAGCGTTCTTCGATGTCGCGTAACAGTTCGATCCCCAGCTTGTACGGGTTGAGGCGTCCGGGCTGGGTAGCCATCGTGCCGGAGTGGTGGTCGGCGTAGTCGACCAGTTCCGAGCCGTCGAGCAAGCGGGTGGTCATCATGGTCGAGTGCCAGTAGGAGGCCCAGCCCTCGTTCATGATCTTCGTCTGACCCTGGGGGGCGAAGTAATACGCTTCCTCCCGGATGATTGCCAGCACATCTTGCTGCCAGGCCGTCAAGGGGGCGTGCTCAAGGAGAAAGAGCAGGATGTCTCGTTCCGGTTGCTCCGGGAATCGTCGGGCCTTGGCATTTTCCGCCTCGCGCTGCCGGGCGACCTCCTTGAGGGCCTCCGGCGGGTTGACGAAGCTGTCCATGTAATCCTTGCTGCGGAACTTGTCTGAGGGCGGCGTCTGATCGGCCTCGTTCGAGAAGTCGTAACGATTCGGCGCGTCGCGTCGCTTGATGAACGGGGAATGAATGTCGATCAGGCTATCGAGACAAAGGCAACTGTCGATGAAGTTTTCGACGGTTTCCTCTCCGAATCGTTCCATGAACGACCGAATGCGATTGCCGTGATTGGCCATCTCGTCCATCATCTTGCGATTTGTCGGTGCGAAGCAGATGTTATTTTTGAAAAAGTCGTTATGTCCGTAGACATGAGCCATCACGAGCTTCTGATCGACGGGCATATTGCAGCGTAGCAGGTAGGCATAGCACGGGTCGTTGTTGATGACCATTTCATAGATCTTCTGCAATCCGTAGCGATAGCCTTTGGAGAGCTGCTCATATTCCATGCCGAATCGCCAGTGCGGGTATCGGGTCGGGAACCCTCCCAACGCGGCGATCTCGGAAAGCTCGTCGTAGTCAAGAACCTCGAAGATCGTGTCGTAGAAATCGAGCCCGAAGGAACGGGCGTGCTCTTCGATCTCCACCTGTAAGGCCCGGAGGTCCGCCGGCAAGTCGTGCTGGGTGCTGACGAAAGACATGATGAGTCGTGCTCCGCGAGACGTTCCAGTCTAGATCGGCATCCGGTGGCAAGGCCGATCCGGACATCAAGGTCTTCGCTTCCTCTGGAGGCAAACCGTTGCAGAATGATCCAATCCGAGGCTGAGTGTCACGACCGGGTTCGAGTGCCGAACCCCAGGCAAGTCGAGTGATCAACGGCCACGACCGAGGAACTCCTTGATCGAGTCGTAGATTCCTTCCTTGTCTCGAATCTCCGAGAGGGCCAGGTTCGGCTCGTTCTCAAAGGCGTCTTCCAGCTCCCGAATGAACTCGCCCGAACCGTAGGGACTCTCAACCTGGCCGTAGCCAAAGAGGTTGCACTTCGGAAGCAGACCCTTGCGCAAAAGCTCCACGCAATGACGATTGTCTTCTCCCCAGTTGTCCCCGTCGGAGAAGTGCAGGACATAGATATTCCAGTCGGCCGGCGGGTGGTCGGCCTCGATGATCTTGTGGGCCAGTCGGTAGGCCGAGCTGATTCGCGTACCGCCTGACTCTCTCGTGTGGTAGAAGGTGTGCTCGTCGACCTCCTTGGCCCCCGCGTCGTGGATGATGTAGCGGGTGGTCACGCCGTCGTACTGGCTTCGGAGCCAGGTGTCGATCCAGAACGCTTCGATCCGGACAATCTCCTTCTGGTCGTCCGTCATGCTGCCAGAGACGTCCATCAGGTAGAGGACGACGGCGTTAGTTTGTGGCAAGTAGATCGGGTTCCAGGATCGGTAGAGCTTGTCTTCTCGAACCGGAATGACGATCGGATCGTCCGGGTTGTAGGTGTTCGAGGCGATTTGTCGCTTCAGGGCTTTCTTGTAGGTCCGCTTGAAGTGTCGAAGGCTCTCGGGGCCGGCTTGCCGGATGCCGGTGTAGCGATCCTTCTCCTCGATGATGTTGGCTTGCCCTTTGGGCTGGATGCGGGGAAGCTCCAGTTCCTCGCCGAGGATCTCGGCCAGCTCGTCCATGGTCAGCTCGACTTCGAGGATGTGCTGGCCGGGGCTGTCGCCTGCTTGGCCAGCCCCTTCCTCGCCGTCTCCGGATCGACCGATCGGCTGGCCGACGTCGCCGGGACCCTGGCCGACCCCGCCGGACCCCTTCGGGCCGTAGCGGAATTCGGGCAGGTCAATCGACGGCATCGGGATCGAGACCAACTCGCCGCCGGTCTTGCCGATCATCTCGCCGTGAGTGATGTACTTCTTCAGGTCCGCCTTGATCTTGCCGCGGACAATCTGTCGGAAGCGGTTCTGGTCCCGCTCGATTTTCCGTACCAAGGCCCACGCCCCTCGCCACTGTAGAGATCGGGTGGGTCGAACGCCGGCGCGACGACGCCCGTCGGCGCGGCAAGAGCCATCCCTCGCCGGGACAACCCGCCCTGCCTGCTCGATGCGAAAGAACCGGGGAGCTAACGTCCACCGCCGATCGATCGAGGGGGCCGCGGTCTCGGTCTTGCAACGCACCGCGGGCCACCTCGGAGAAGGTTTGGCTGGCTTAGCCGCCGCCGCGTTTCACGTCTCCTCGGGCGAAGATGCTGGCCACGTAGTTCAAGACGTCGGTGGCCGAATCCTCGTCGTAGCCGTAGTCTCGGATCAGGCGACCCTTGACGATATCGATCTTTTCCTGCGTGTCCTTGTCGACCACGCTGGAGACCAGACTCGTCAGCTTGATCGTGTCCTTCTGGTCCTGAAAGAGTTTTAGTTCCAGGGCCTTCTGAAGCCGTTCGTTGGTCTTGTAGTCGAACGTCTTTCCATCAAGTGCCAGAGCACCGATGTAATTCATGATCTCGCGCCGGAAGTCGTCCTTTCGGCTCTCGGGAATATCAATCTTCTCCTCGATCGACCGCATCAGGCGCTCGTCGGGTTCTTCCGGCTGGCCGGTGTACTTGTTCTTGACCTTCTCCCGCTGGGTGTAGGCCTTCACGTTGTCGATGTAGTTGCCGCAGAGCCTTGTCAGCGCCTCCTCGTCGGCGGCGATGGCACGCTGAACCTCGTTCTTGACGACATCCTCATATTCTTCCTTGACGACCGCGAGCAAGTGCTTGTAATGCTTGCGGACTTCCTCGTTGTTGATCAACGAGTGGTGCCTCAGGCCCGATTCCAGCTCGTTGAGCACCATGAACGGGTTAACCGAACGCTCCTCGGCGTGGGCGACCAGCGCGTTGGAGATCTTGTCCTGAACGTATCGAGGGCTGATCCCGAGCATCCCCTCTCGCTCAGCCTCTTCTTTGAGTTCCTTGATGTTGTCTTCGGTGAAGCCCGGCAGGGTCTTGCCGTTGTAGAGCTTCAGCTTTTGCATCAAGGTCAGGCCGGCGTTCTTGGGTTCCTCCAAACGAGTGAGAATGGCCCACATGGCCGCCACTTCCAGCGTGTGAGGCGCGATGCGCTTGCCGGTCACGCGACGACTGTTGTAGTCCTTCTCGTAAATCTTGATCTCGTCTGAGAGCTTTGTGACGTAAGGCACGTCGATCTTGACGGTCCGGTCTCGCAGGGCTTCCATGAACTCGTTTGACTGAAGCTTGCGATACTCGGGCTCGTTTGTATGCCCGATGATGACCTCGTCGATGTCCGTTTGTGCGAACTTCTTCGGCTTGATCTTGTGTTCCTGACTCGCGCCGAGGAGATCGTAGAGGAACGCCACGTCAAGCTTCAGGACCTCGATGAACTCGATGATCCCTCGGTTGGCGATGTTGAATTCGCCATCGAAGTTGAAGGCCCTCGGGTCTGAATCAGAACCATATTCGGCGATTTTTCGATAATTGATATCACCGGTCAGTTCGGTGGCGTCCTGGTTTTTCTCGTCCTTCGGCTGGAAGGTACCGATTCCCACGCGATCCTGCTCTGAGAGCAAGACACGACGAACTCGGATGTCTTCAAGGACTCGGGTCCAATCGCCTCCGTACCGCTCCAGTCGTTCCTTGAACATCTGACGGCAATACGGATCGAGCTCACCGATGATCCGCACCTGGAAGTCGTCCGGGGTACGTCCGGCGTTCAATTCCTCCAGCAAATCGGCTCGATACTCCGGAGGAATCAGGTGCAGGGGTTCCTCATGCATCGGGCAAGGAACCCAGTGAAGCTCTCCTTCGGGACCTTCCTCTTTCCAGTCGAAGGTATAGAGCGCTCCGTCGTCGGTCTGAGAGTACGCTTCCATTCCTTTCTTGAGCAATCGGGCAATCGTGCTCTTGGAACTGCCAACAGGTCCGTGTAGCAGAAGGACGCGGCGTTCGGTTCCATAGCCCAACGCGGCGCTCTTGAGCACGTTGACCAGATTCATCAACGGCTTTTCGAGGCCGAAAATGGCGTCGTGTCCGTCTTCGATCGGGTCATCAAAAAACTTGTAACGGACCAACTTCTCCTTGTGGATGATGATCTCTTCGGTGCCGAAGCTCAGAATCATATCGTAGACCCGCTGGTACGCATTACGCGTGACCTTGGGGTCTCGGGCGACGATCTCAAGATATTCCGAAAACGTCCCTGTCCAGTGCTTCTTCTGGTATTCCGCCAGGTTCTGGCGGCGAGCGATCTTGGCAATCAAGTCCGATCCGGCCGTCATGCGGTGTCCCTCCTGACTGCTGGATGCCTCCGGACGCGACGGGCGACGCGTTGGACGACGCATTGGGGCGCACGAACGCGGCGGGGAGTCAGCGAGAGCCTACTCCCACGAGCCAACCGGCGCCTGCGCAGGGGGCGATCAACCTCGAACTGAGGCAATTCCGAATTGTCAAATGTGTCGTGGGGGATGGGCCCGGCCCGGGCGACAAGCAACGAATGATGAAACGCAAAAAGCTGGTCACGATGGCGGGCAGTACAGCTGGAGCAGCGGAATCAGGACTGGCTGCTCGGTTGTCAAACCCGGGCCTGATCGACTCCTCTAATCCTCACACCCGGTGGCGTTCATGTCAAGCGCAACACGCCAACCGTGGTGATCGTGAGCGTCAATGAGCCCCGCTCACGAGACGATCGGATGTGACTGAGAATCATCCGCGGAGGGAGACGAATCCGGCTCAAACAGTGAGCGATTTCCAAGCTCAACCAGGGCTGCAAGCAGGCCCAAACCGGCCACCAGCGTGATGTAGTGTGCGTAGCTGTCAGCCGCCGGCAAGACCCAGGGCTGCGGAGGCAAGGACAGAACAAGGAGGTACGCCAGACCCACTGGAAATGCCGCCGTAAGCCCTCCCAGAAAGAGCGTCGCGACCAGGTGTCCTCCCTCGGCTCGGACCAGTCGGACGTACCCCTTCAGCGTGTCTCGCCACCCCCCTCGACACCAGGGAGCCGCGCCGACGAGACCCACCAGAACCACGGCCGCTCCCTGGATCGACACCAGGCCCCAGCCTCCCAGGACTGGAGCCAGCACTGATCGGGCAAAGCCATCCGGAACATAGGGAAGCGACAGATAGCCCATCGTGGCCAAATAGCGAGCCGGCATTACGACCAGACATCCCAAAATCGCTGCGGGAAGCAGGGCGAAGATGGCTGCAACCTCGATCGGTTCGACATCGCTGGAACGCTCGGCCCGACGCAGTTCGACCAGAACCCAGGCCGCCAGCAGACCGTCGGAAATCAGCATCACGACCGGAACCACCAACGGCTCGACGTAAAACCCTCCGCCGATCGGCAGATCGTCGGGAGACACCACGATCGCAACCAGCCGATACAAGCCATACAACGAGGCTGCGATCCACGAGAGGGTCACCCACCCCGGTTTCACTTTGTCCCGTTCTTCAATCGCATCGGTTCCCCACCGATCGGCCGAAAATCGAAACGCCACAAAGATGGCGATCCCGAGCAAGACGAGCAGGTCCGCCAGGCTGAACAGATCGCGAAGCGGTGTCAACGCGGCGAGAATCCCTTGTTCCGCGGCCGCCTCCGGGACCGATCGGGTCCGTGAAAGCAAGGACAGATCCGCCAGGCCCAAGGGACGTTTGTAGCGCATCAACAGCGCCGACGTCCACGAAATGACCGACGCTCCCAGCAAGATCATCACCAGCCTGGCCGAGGCTCGCAACCGTTCCACTGCCGAGCCGAGCAACCGGATATGCCCCGGCAGATTGAACAATTGCCCCAGTGCTCGGACCGGTCCCTGAACGACCATCGCCACCAGCAAGAGCACCAGCAAGCCGAGCATCCAGGCCCAGAATCCCTCCGAGCCGGGGACTGCCCTGGCCGAGGAGAGGGTCTGACCCCAGAACCAGCGACGAAGCGCCAGCAACGGCATCTCGAATTCGTCGGGTACGGTTTGTGCCCAGAAGATCGGCAATCGAAGCAACAGCAGATTCAAGGCGTCGTCTCCCGAGCACAGCGGTGTGCGGGCCGTCGGCGATCCGCCTCAATCGGAGACGCATCGTCTGGTCGACGACAATTGTAACGGTCCTGATCGTTCCGGGCATGGGGCTGCCCAGACCGAGAGGTTATTCATCGGCCACTCGGTGGCGATTCCCGAGAATTAGCGAGGGGCGGCTCCCCCGGCTCGCCTCAGGGCGTCGTCACGCGATCGGAACGGAGCGGGAGCGAGAGGAGAACCCCCCACCACTCCTGCTTCGGAGACATAGAGCCGGAGGTATCGATAATAGACTTCCAGGGTCATCGCGGCGAGGGCGGTTGCGTAGACCCGGCCGCCGTGCGTTCCGTAGCGTGTCGGGTCGGGATCCCAGCTCCCGGCCTTGTGCCCCTCGCGATGCTGAAGGCTGACCAGGGTGTCCCGGACGAGCGGATTCCATCGATCCCAGGCAGGGCCACCGCTCTGATACATCGCCAGCGTCGCATAATACCAGTAGTAACTGTTGAACGAGTCTGCCGAAGGAGGATGTTGCAATAGGTACGCGGCCGCTTCGTTGCTGGCCGCTCCGGGGCCGCCGAAACCAAGAAACTGCCGACAGACCCAGGCTTCAGCCGACATGACCGGATCGGCTGGTCGGGACGGCTGATAGCGAGCCAACCCTTCCGCGTCGCCGTCCGCAACCCGCTGAAGCCAGTTCCGGGCTGATTGTACCGCATTCGAAGGCACCTCGATGCCGACTTCCGACGCCGACTTGAGCACCATCACCACCCAGCCGAGTACGCTCGTGTCGCCAACCGGAGGATGCGGCTCGTAATCCCAGCCTCGACCTCCCTCGGCGGGTGTCCGACGAATCTCGCTCCGGGGCAGATAACGCCAGCCCATCAACCCCGGGTACTGGCCCTCGACCAGGAAGGAGACGGCACGCTCGACCGGCCCTTTGAGTTTCGGGTCGCCGCTCAGGGCGTAGGCTTCCGAGAGGGCCAGGCTCGCCATCGTGTGACAGTACATCCCCACGGCCCGACTCGGGCCTCTCAGGTCTCCATCGCCCTTCTGGATGGTCAGCAAGTAGTCGATTCCCCGGCCGACAACCGGGGCGTACTTGCCGTCGAGATGCGTGTAGCCGGATCCAAGGAATGCCAGCAGGGCCAGCCCGGTGACCGCCGTATCCGCCTCCCAGTAAAAGCACTCGCCGTGGCAGATGTCTCCCGGTGGACAATGGCTCGTGAAATTGGTGTCTCCGGGGGCCGGAGAGCCGTCGCGATATCGGGCCGTCCCCGCGTTCCAGCGGCCGTCCGCATCCTGGTGCCGGGCGAGCCAGTCGAGGGCCAGTTCGACCGCTTCTTCGCTGGCAGCGCTGGCCCCAGCTCGCCGAGCAAGTGCGGGGCGATTTGGATCGAGCCGGGGTCGATAAACTTCGGGAACATCCTCCAGCGTCCGCCCTTCGATTGCACCTCGGACGATGGGCAGATCAGGCAGCGCTCTGGGGTTGAGACGATCAAGGTCCACGGCCGCTACTGGTGCCGATCGCTCAACAATCCGAGGCGCAGCGCGTTCGGGAGTGGGACGGGCCGCAACCCGAAGATCCGCCTCAGGCAATTCGAGCGGTGCTTCTTCAGCACGGCGGGCTACCGGACGCCGATCTGGTCTCGCCACCGCCTCCGGGTCAGCTTCCGAGGGAGACTCGAACTCGGGCACGATCCCGTCGACGTTGCCGGGCCTTGACTCGGCGACTGGCAGCGGAAACGGCGCCGTCTCCGAACGATTCAGATCGGGAAGCGGAACTGGCTCTGCCGTGGTACTCGGTCCTCGATCAGCAAGATCGGTCTCGACTCGCGGCTCCGGAGCAGGGCGGAATCCCCCTCGATCGGGATCGAGGGGGAGCGAGGGACTCGGGAGCGACGTTCGCGCATCCGGTCGTGCTCGTGGTCGAGCCTCGGCAACCTCCGACGCTTCGGGAGCCGTTTCGCCGGCCGGTCGTGGGACCATCGGAGCCGTTTCGCTCGGGTCGTCGAAGCGATCACCGGCCAGGCCGAGGATCGGATCGGGCAGATCGAGGTCGGGCAGGGGGGGGGCAATGTCCGATCGAGGCGAAGGGCGAAGCTCGATTCGCTCGTCGCGAAATCCTGGCCGGGTCGCCAGACGATCCGGATCAGGCAGAGGAACGTCGACGGGGCGATTTGCAGGACGATCGCTGCGGATGACAGCAGCCACGTCGGCCGGGTCGATGGTCGATGGTTCGACGATCGGCTTCGAATCCGAGACCGGTTCGAAGTCTCGATCACGTTCGACAAGATTGCTGGGCAGGCTCGGCTCGGGAGCAAGGTCGAGGTCGGAAAGCTCCGGGCCTTCGATGCGATCGAGCGCCAGAGGCTGAGGCAATTCGTCTCGGATCACATTTGGGCGAGCGGCCCCTCGTCCTTCCGGTTCGATCGTGTCGAGCAAGGCAAGCGATGCCAAATCCTGGTCGGCCGCAAGACCTCCTCCCCGTCCGTTCGGTCCGGTTCCTGAGGCGTCGAACGCATTGGCCCCCTCCGCAATCGAAAGGGGGGGGATGGTGACCCGGATTGCTCGAATTCCCGGCTCGTCGATCACCTGACCATCGGGCATTCCGGGCGTGATGAGCTTCGAGAGTTCCTCGCCACTGGAAAACACCAGGCCCACATGGGCCAGGACCGAGAGTACGAGACACTTCCTCAGGACCCGACGCGAGCCCCAACCGGTCCAGACAATCAGGACCAAGAGCAGGGCGATCACGCCCAGAGTCATCCAGGCGCCGATGTCGGCCTGAAGCAATCGGAGGAACGGTTCCAGATTCAGGCCGGTCATCACTCCTCCGGTCGTCGACTCAAGAGTCCTCGACCCTCCGGGTCAAGGGGCGTTGGCGGGAAGGGAGCCAGGCAGCATCCACTGCCCGCCGAGGCAAACGTCAGAAGTTTCGCAAGGAGTCAGGGATCTCGACCCGGATTGGCTGAGAGCCCCGGGACTGGCCCCCGATCCCGAAGTGGGGGCCGGCCGACGCATTGCGATGGGGATTTGCCGCCGCGGCGGACGTACTCTTCTCTGCCCGGCTCGCCTGAGTGGCCGCCAGCACGGAGATGGCGTCCACCGTCTCGGCTCCGAGGCGATCGAGTGCGTTTTCGAGCGTTTCGACCCGGCCCATCAGGCCGTCGTAGGCCACCAATGCCAGGATGGCCACTGCGACGCCCGCCGTCAACGGGGCCAGAGCTCCTCCCAGCGCCGGACCCCATGCTGCAGAGGCTTCCGCCCCTTCCAGGCCCGACAAGGCTCGGCCCGCGGCCATGAGTGTCCCCAGCAATCCCACCAGCGGAGCTAGCGCCGCGATCCGACGCAAGGTCCCGACGTTCCGGCGAAGCCGATCGGCCTCCACCTGCCGGGCCAGGCTCACCGCGCGTTCGAGATCCGGAGAGGGCCGTCCCCAACGCCGAATGGCGGCAAGGGCGATCCGCGACGCCGGGCTCGGGTTCATTTCGCAGAGATCCGTCCCTTTGCCCTTGTCGAGCTGGCCGTCTTGCAAGCGGTCGCGGAACCGATCGACAAAGCGAGTCGGCAGCACCCGACCTTTTCGTAATCGGAGCGATCGTTCACCGAGGACGCTGAGTCCGAGTAATCCGCAGGCGGCCAGCCCTCCCCAGGTCATCCGGTCGGCGGGCGGTGTGCTGCGATACCAGGAGCGTGCCTGCCGGGCGAACCACTGGAGTTGCTCAGACGCAACGGTCGAGGCTCGTTCCAGGTTCGACGGACGGTCAGCCCCGCCAAGCAGCACCACCAGACCCATTGCCAGGGCCGGGCCGATGAGCCTCCGACGCGACACCAGGCGGCTTTCGAACGCATTCCGACGCATGGCGAACGTCCTTATTCCTGTGCGCGGGGCGTTGCGAGTGACAGCGATTAGCCTCGCCGCCCCGACCCCTCGCCGACCGCCTCTCCCGAGACTCGTCCCCTCGCGATCACAAGACGGCGATTGGCCTCGGCCGAGGCCGGTTCGTCCGGGAATCGCAAGCGGAGCCTCTCATAAATGTCGGCGGCGTCGGCCCAGCGGTCGAGTTGTTCGTAAACTTTCCCTGCTTCCAGCAGAGACAGCGCCTGCCATTTCGGCGCGTCGTCGTACGAGGGCAGAATATCGACCTTGAGGAATTCGCGGAGTGCCTCGTCGTAACGCTTTTGATGGAAGAAGGTTTCTCCCCTCATGAACTGGGCCATTGCCGCCAGCTCTCCTCCTTTGCGAGCGTCGATCACCGCCTGGTAGGCTTCTCGGGCCTCTTCGAACTGAGGAGGGGCCTGACTTTGCAAGGCTCGGCCCCTCGCATAGTCGAGGTCAGCCATCTGCGGCAGGTCGGGAACCTCGGCCTTGAGCGAATCGGCCAGCGTCAACACATCCGACCAGCGCTCTTGCTGCACTAGAGCCTGAATGAGTCGCAACCGGGCGGTTGGCAGCCACGATTCCGACTCCCGATCCTCTGGGGTCGCCTCGATTAACGTTCGGAATCCGGCCTCGGCCGCCTCGGGATCACCTCGTCGGAACGCCACCTCGGCCGACCAGAACCCGGCCTCCCGCACGTACGTTCCGTCTGGGAAACCGCTCACTAGCCGATCGAAGGCTTGGCTTGCTTCGTCCCACTCCTGCCGCTCGACCCGAGTCCGCCCTGCCCGGTACAGCGCGGCCTGACGAATCCGAGGCTCCGTCTCTTCGGTCTCATCCGTCAGGGGTTCGAGCCAGCTGAGAACCTCCTCGAACTGTCCTGCTTGAAAGGCCGATTCTGCCAGGTTCAACCTGGCGTCCTCCGCCTGGGAAGACTCCGGATACTCCCTGAGCAGACGCTCAAACACCTGATCGGCTTCTTCAACCCGATCTCCATCGAGCAAGGCCCAGGCCAACTCTGCGAGCAAGAGATCGGTCGCCTCGACTGGTTCGGGATGCTCCGAATCAAGCAGCGTTTCAAAGAGTGAGATTGCCTGATCCGGCTGGCCCGTCTCGACCAGCAATCGGGCACGGGCAAGGTCGGCCTTGGGAGCATCGATCGAACCGGGATGGTGCGAGACCACCCAGGCGAATGCCTCGATCGCCTCGTTGGGCCGATTGAGATCACGTAGCGCTCGCCCTCGGACATAGGACGCCTCGGCTGCGAGAGGGTCTTCCGGAGCTCTCTTGAGAACCTCGTCAAACGCCTTGATGGCCTGTTCCAGCTTGCCCGAACCCATCAAGGCCCATCCGAGGCCCGACCAGGCTCGTGTCTGCTGATTCGGATCGGCGTGCTCTGTTTCGGCCAGGGCGCGAAAGTGCTGCTCGGCCCGGTCCCACTGCTCGGCTGCCAGGGCTGTCTCCGCCACACGGAGACGGGTTGGTCCCACGACCGGACTGTCGGGAAAGCGTTCAGAGAGCTGGGCGATCGTCTCGTTTGCCCGATCCTCCTGGCCGGTTTCTGACAGTCCGAGGGCGATCCGAGCCATCGCGTGGTCGGCCGCTTCACCATCGGGGCGAGCTTCGACAAATCGGCTCAGGGCCGCGATAGCTTCCTCGTACCGACCGGCATCGAAGTGCCCTTGACCGACCAGGTAGAGCGCATCGACCGCATAGGGGGTGTCGGGTGCTTTCGCTAGTTCGTCGAGGTGTCGGATCGCCTCCTCCTCCCGTCCGGCTGCTTTGTAGGCGAGCCCAAGATAATAACGGGCGGCCTGCGCCGTCTCCGGAGCGGCATCCTCACGGTCCAGTAAAAGGTCGAGTAAGGGAATAGCTTTTTCGGCGTGCTGGGCATCGAGGGTTGCTCGGGCTTCAATCAAAAGCGCAGGGGAGCTGAGTGGGCCGTCGTTCGACTCCTGCCGAACCCGTCGGGCCAGTTCGATTGCCTGTTCGTTCTTGCCGAGCTTCAGAGCCAGTGAAGCGGCCTGAAGCAGCGCGTCATCGACCCATCGATCTTCAGGGTAGGTCGCCACTAACCGCTCGAATCGGGTGAGAGCGTCGGCAAGATCACCGGATCGTTCCGCCGCCTCGGCCGATCGAAAGAGCAGCGCCGGGGCGGTCGAGGTTTCCGGGAAGCGTTGCAGGGCCTCGTCGAGAACGGTCATCGCCTCATCCAGCCGACGTTGCTTCAACGCTCCGAGGCCGACCGTGTACGAGGCCCTCGCAGCCAGTTCGGGAGACGGGTCGTTCCGGAGCGGTTCGAGCACCTCGATCATCTCGTCAAACCGATCGAGCGCCAGCAAGGCCTCGGCCTTACCCAGGCGGCTCCGAGCGACATACGCGCTTTGAGGAATCGCCTTCTCCAGCGCCGAAAAGGCGGTAATGGCCTCTTCAAAGGCCCCAGCCTCCAACTGGAGGCGACCAACCTGATAAAAGGCCTCGTCGCGCTGGGGGGCCTCGGGGCGGTCGAGCAGCTCCCGAAACCGAGTGAGAGCAAGCTTCGACTCTCCCTGGCGAACCAGCACACGCCCCAGAGACAGCCGGGCTCGGTCTGAGAGCCGACCGTCCGGGAAGGTGCTCAATGCGTGTTCGTAAGCCGCCCGAGCCCCTTGAAGATCACCTCGCTGAAACCGGACATCGCCGAGGTAGGGCCAGGCAAGCTCCTGATACCGATGGTTCTGCGAACCCTTCGTGTACGATTCCAACGCCTTGAGCGCGACGGGCAGATCACCGAGGACGTAAGCCAGTTCTCCGACCCGGAACAGGGCCGTTGGCACGCTCGGGTGGTCCTTCGGCGCGACCTCCAGAAACTGCTCGAAGGTGGCGCGGGCCTCTGCATATTCTTGAAGAAAGTGATGCGCGTTCGCCAGGCCGTAAAGGGCCTCAGCCCGAAAGGAAGCGGACGGATTGGTGGCGAGAAACGCCTGATATTCCTGGACCGCCAGATCGAATCGACGGGCTCGGAAGAGTCCGTTGGCGAAGTTGAGTGCCTCGGGCACCGCCTCGGCCTCGGTCCGAGCAGGCGAGACCGGACCTTGGGCCTCGACCGCCGGTCCCATCACGGCCGATCCGGCTAGCAATACGACCACGAAGATCGCTCCCGCCACCGACGGTCGCTGCCAGTCGGAGGATCGGAGTTCAACGCGCACCAGATCACCTCCCTGATCGTCGACGGTGAAGACGAAATCGGAACCGCCTGGCCGATCCGTCCCTTTCCCCGTCATCCTGGCGAGACCAAGTCTCTCATCTCGGAACCCCCGTTGGCTTTCGACCGATTATCGCGACCCGTTGCCGCTTGGCAAGCCGAGCCGCAGCCGGATTGACGGGATTGCACGGTCGAAGTTCGCCCCGGTTTTCCGATCGGCCTGGTTCTTCATAAGATATTCACCGTCTTTCGTTAAGCTCTTCTGGTAGCCTGATTCCATCGGCTCGGGTTTCCAGGGCGTTCCGATCCCAGGTCCGTGGTTGTTGGGCGGTCGAGATCGCTGTCCTATCTTTGCGAGTCCTTCATGGCGACGATCGCCTCTCATTCCATGCAAGAGTTGGCCATCTTCAATCGTCGTGGTGCTTGCCTTCGTCGGAGGTTCGGCGTGCGCTCGACCCTCGTCGTGATGACCTTGTCTCTGGGGGTCGTGTCCGGATGCGGAGGAGAACTCCCGGTCGTTGTGGATGGGTCGAGCACGGTCTTTCCGATTAGCGTTGCCGCTCAGGTCGCGTATACAAGGGCCGTCGAGGGTGTGCCGAAGATCACGGTCGATTACCATGGAACCGGGGGCGGCTTCGGACGCTACATCGAGGGTGAGGTCGATATTGTCAACGCCTCTCGGCCCGCCAAGGCCATCGAGCAAGAAAAGGCCTGGGCCAGAGGATTCCTCTGGACTCGTTACCTGGTCGGTCACGACGGAATCACCGTCGCGGTCAACCCGGCAAACACCTTCGTCGACGCCCTGTCCATCGCTCAGCTTCAAGCCCTGTTTGAGCGAGGCAGCACCATCACAACCTGGCGAGACCTGAACCCCGAGTGGCCCGATCAGCCGATCTCCTTCTACACCCCCGATCCCGATTCGGGCACCTACGACACGTTCGTGCACGAAGCCCTCGACCTCTCCGAGCAACGTGAAGACATCCAGCCGAGCGCCGACGATAATGTGCTCGTCAACGGGATCGCCGGTGATGTGAACTCGCTCGGTTACTTCGGGTTCGCGTACTACATGGCCAATCAGGACCGCCTCCGGGCTGTCCCGATTCGAAAGTCCGACGACGCGGAGCCGATCGCCCCCTTGATCGAGACCATTTACGACGGCTCGTACGTCCCCCTTTCCCGCCCTCTGTTTATCTATGTCAAGGACGAGGCGATGAAACGCCCCGTCACCGCCGAGTTCGTCACCTTTTACCTCGATCATGTTGCGAAACTTGCCGAACAAGCTGGCTATGTCCCACCGAACTCGCAGGAACGATCCGAGAATCTGGCCACCCTCAGTCAGGTGAAGGCCTCGATCTCGATGGCCGAGACGACCTCCACCCCAGTCGACTGACCCGATTCCCTCCCTCCTCGTGCTTGAGGCCACTTTTTCCCCTGTAGGCCGGCCGTGACCCAACTGCCTCAGACCACTCCGGGATCTCCCAGCCTGCCCCCCAGACGCTTCTGGATGGGGCAGTCCTGGTTCCAGAAGGGCCAGGAATTCATCATCCCCCCGTTGATCTTTCTCTGTGCCCTCGTCACGGTGCTGACGACCATCGGGATCGTCGCGGTACTCGGCGTTGAGTCGATCCGGTTCTTTCAGATGTCCGGCGTGGGCGTTCTCGAATTCCTGACCGGGACGACCCTCAATCCCAAGGCCGACCCGCCGAAGTTCGGCATCCTCCCGTTGATCTGGGGAACGTTCGTCATCGCCCTCGGCTCCTCGGTGGTGGCCTTGCCGATTGGCCTGCTCAGCGCGATCTATCTCAGCGAGTACGCTCCCGCTCGGCTCCGGGCGGTGCTGAAACCGACCCTGGAGCTTCTGGCCGGGGTGCCGTCGATCGTCTATGGCTACCTCGCCTTGCTGCTGGTGACTCCCGTGCTCAAGGCGGTGCTGGAGCCGATGGTCCGGGTCGAATTCTACAACGCCCTGAGCGCGAGCATCGTCGTGGGGGTCATGATCATTCCGATGGTCTCGTCCCTCTCCGAAGACGTCCTGTCGGCCGTCCCTCGGGGGCTGCGCGAGGCGGCCTATGGTCTCGGGGCCACCAAATTCGAGGTCTCGACGCGGGTGGTCTTGCCGGCCGGGCTTTCGGGGGTCCTCGCCTCGTTCATCCTGGCGATCAGCCGAGCCGTTGGCGAGACGATGGCCGTCTTACTGGCCGCGGGAGTGAAACCTCAGATCGTGCTCAACCCCCTGCGATCGGTCGAGACAATGACCGCCTACATCGTCAACACGATGAAGGGTGAAGCCGCGGTCGGAACCCCCGAGCATCTTTCACTTTATGCCGTGGGATTGGCGCTGTTCGTGGTCACGCTGGTGATGAATATCATCTCGGGGATCATCCTGCGGCACTTCCGGGAGGAGTACCAGTGAGCCGGCCGAGCGATCGGATGTACCGGCCCCGCCAGGTCCGCCGCCGCCTCTTTGGCGTGCTGTTCGCCGGGCTTTGCCTGGTGGCCACACTCAGCGGGGTGGTCATCCTGGCTGTCTTGCTCGGTTCGGTGCTGGCCAAGGCGCTGTCTCATCCGCCGAACCCTCCCTGGTACGAGTTGGGGCACCACGTCACTGAGTTCTGGCGCTTCATGACCCGGATCGCGACCTCGACGAACTCTCCCGAGCCCAGCGAGGCTGGGTTCAAGGCCGGGATCGTCGGCAGTCTCTGGCTCCTCGTCCTGGTGACCCTGATCGCCATTCCAACCGGGGTCGGTGCCGGGCTTTATTTGGAGGAATATGCCCCTCCTGGCCGAATCCGGCGGATCATCCAGACGAACATTGCCAACCTGGCCGGCGTGCCGTCAATTGTCTACGGCATTCTTGGCCTGGTCGTTTTCAGCCGGGCGTTCGGGTTCGACCCCCTCGCCCTGGGCAAGATGCTCTGGGCCGGAGCCCTGACGCTCAGCCTGCTTGTCCTGCCGATCGTGGTCATCGCCACTCAGGAATCGCTCCGTGCCGTGCCGTCGTCACTTCGTCAGGCCGCCCTGGCGCTCGGGGCGACCCGCTGGCAGGTGATCCGCGATCACGTCCTGCCCTCGGCCTTACCAGGCATTCTCACCGGAACGATTCTGTCCGTCTCCCGAGCCATTGGGGAGACGGCCCCGCTCTTGATGGTCGGAGCCGCAAATTCGATCCTCTACACCCCGTCGAGTCCGTCGGACTACTACACGGCCTTACCGGTCGAGATCTACAATTTCGCCACGCTCCCCCGAGAGGAGTTCCGGACCGTTGCCGCTGGTGGCATTCTGATTTTGCTCGCCTTGTTGCTTTCCATGAACGCCGTGGCCATCTTCCTGAGAACCCCGACCGGTCGTCGGCTCGCGGGACGGGGGATCACTCAAATCAGCCGGATGGGCTGGGCCGTGAGCCAGAGCTTGCACCCCTCGCAGCGAACCTTTGCAAACGGTGACTCCGAGCTTGGCGTCCCCGGACCTCCTTCGAATCCCTCGATCACCAACCCTGGGGATCCGCATTCGAAATGAGCATTGATCAGCAGTCGCCCCCCACCTCGCTCGACCTTCCCTCGCCCGAGACGTCGGCCGTGGTTCTTGAGGCACGCGATCTGAGCGTCTGGTACGGCTCCACGGAGGCCCTCCACCAGATCAATATCGCCATCCCTCGCAACCGGATCACCGCCCTGATCGGTCCGTCAGGCTGCGGCAAGAGCACCTTGCTGCGCTGCTTCAACCGGATGAACGACCTGATTCCGACCTTCCGCATGGAAGGCCGACTGGAATTTGACGGCGAAGAGATTGTCGGCGATCAGGTCGATCCGGTCGCGCTTCGTCGTCGCGTGGGGATGGTCTTCCAGAAGCCCAATCCGTTCCCGAAAACCGTCTATCAGAACGTGGCCTGGGGAGCCCGCATCAACGGCTATATCGGAGACATGGATGAACTCGTCGAGCGGTCCCTCCGGCGGGCCGCGCTTTGGGACGAGGTCAAGGACAAGCTCCATCGCTCCGGCCTCGATCTTTCCGGGGGCCAGCAGCAGCGCCTCTGTATCGCCCGCACCCTGGCCGTCGAGCCCGAGGTGATCCTCATGGACGAACCCTGCTCGGCACTCGACCCCATCTCAACGGCCCGCGTCGAAGACCTGATGGAAGACCTGAAGGACGACTACACCATTGTCATCGTCACCCACAACATGCAGCAGGCTCGCCGCACGAGCGACATGACTGCCTGCCTCATGCTTGACGAGGACCGTGGCAACGCCCACCGCCCCGGCGTCTTGGCCGAGTTCAGCCCAACCGATCTCCTCTTCACCACCCCCAAGGACCGCCGCACCGAAGCCTACATCACCGGCCGCATCGGCTGAGAACCCCACCCCCGGTCCCCGTTCAGGGCCTCAGCTCGGTAAAACTTTTCTGCCCTGAGAATTGCCCCGCGTACCCTTTGACCGGGGCCTCTCGAACTTCCTCCAGAATGACCTGGCAGATCGGCATCCCCACATCCAGGGCGACGATCAGGTGTCCGAGGTTGAAGATTTCGAGCTGAATGGGAAGGCCTCGCTCGTTCGGGTCTTCTGGATTGTCGCCGAACCCGGCGTGAATCGTTGGCGCGGTCACGTGAACCCCGACGCCCAGCCTCGCCAGGCTGCTCTTTCCCTCCACGCGCGCCGCCAGTCGAGCGCCTTTGGGCAGATGGATCGCCTGTTGCGTGTAACCGAGCACAAACTGCCCCGGTTGGAGTTCATACCCTTCGGTTGAGATCGGCACGCGCTCGGCCCGATCTGGGTCTTCGAGCAAGCGACGGACATTGAACCCTGGCATTCCCGGTCGCACCGCCGGGCCTCCCGGCTTCCAGCGGACGAGGGTGGCGTCGAGCGTCAGATCGACCGCCGTCGAGGTCCAGAGATGCTCGTCGGGAACCGGGTCGATCCTGAGAAATCCGTGTCGGATCGCCGCCTCGATCTCCCGGTCCGAGAGAATCATGGGATGGGCCTGTCCACGTGTCTCAGGTGTTCGAAGCTAATCCAGGCCCGATTGGCCCCGGAGTATGCCTCACACGGAAATTCGACCAGAACTCGTCGCCGCTCTCGGTCGATTTGCACGAATCCGACCGGCAGGAACGGAACCCCTTCATGCCGATTGATCAAGGTCGGTGTCACGTCAAGATACTGGGTCCGGCCGTCCTCGTCGGTCACGCAGGCGGTCAGGTGGTCGTCCCGAAGGCCGGGAGAGAGTTCGCAACGGACTTCCTCGAAGTAGGTAATCTCGGTCATCGTCGCATCTCGTGCAGGTCGAAGGCCGATCAGAACATCGGGATGCTACAACAGTCCCTCTTCCTCTTTCGATTCGGCCGGGGCGACGGTTCCGGTCCATTGCTCTCTCTGATGATTGCCCGATCGAGGTCCGAAGACAACCTTCGGGAGGATCCGGCGGCTCGGTCCGCTTCCGTCCTTACCAGATTCCCGGTTAACATGGACTCATGGTCAAAACGCTTTGCGAGGCGCTCGACGCCTCGATCGACGAAATGGGAGAGTTCCTCCGGACCGTCCGGCGGTATTTTCATGCGCATCCCGAACCGAGCCGGGAAGAGTATCAGACAACTCTGGAACTCTCCCGCCATCTGACCGACGCCGGAATTCCCCACGAAATCGCCCCCACCGGCCGGGGCATCATCGCCGGACCGGAAATCGGAATCGACGGCCAACCTCGGATCGCCTTTCGGGCCGATATGGACGCCCTTCCCTTGCAAGAAGGAAAGCTTGCCGTCCCCTATCGCTCAACCCGAGATGGCGTCATGCACGCCTGCGGTCACGACGCGCATTCGACCATGGCCCTCGGCGCCGCCCTGGCGCTGCATCGCTGCCAGGCCCACTTGCCTCGGCCGATCGCCTGGCGAGCCATCTTCCAGCCCGCGGAGGAAACGGCCGAAGGGGCCGTTGAGATGATCCGGGCTGGTGCGATGGAAGGGGTCAGTGCCATCGTCGCGCTGCACGTCGATCCGGAGCTGGAAGTCGGCCGCGTGGCCCAGCGTGCCGGGGTCCTGACGGCCGATTGCCGAGACATCCGGATCATCATTCGGGGACGCGGGGGCCACGCCGCTCGGCCTCACCTGTCCATCGACCCGATCGCCGCGGCCGCTCAGTTCATCACCGGTGTGTACCAGTGCGTGCCCCGAGCTGTTGATGTGCGAGAGCCGGTTGTCGTGAGCTTCGGTTCGATTCACGGCGGGGAAGCCAATAATGTCATCCCCGATCATGTCGAGATCGACGGCACCATTCGATCGCTCAGCCAGTCGGCCCGTGAACGTGCCAGTGCCGCCATTCAGAGCGTTGCCCGGGCCGTGAGCGTTGCCACCGGGGCCGAGGTGCATGTCGAGTTCCTCCACGGCATCGATCCGGTGATCAACGATCCGTCGGTCATTGCCGTCATGGCCCATGCCTCGGCCGAGATCCTCGGGGCGGATCGGGTCGGAGCGATCCCTCACCCGAGTCTCGGTGGCGAGGATTTTGCAGCCTACCTGGCCCTTGCCCCCGGTGCGATGCTTCGCCTCGGTGTGGCAGGGGCCGCCGGATGGCCCACGCTGCACTCCCCCCGCTTCGACATCGACGAGCGGGCTCTGGTTCTGGGGGCCAAGATCCTGGCCCGTTCCGTTGTCTTGCTTTCCGAAAAGGGGTGAGGTCATGGCCGATCGCCTGGAATTCGTCCGCAACAACTGGCCGAGCCTGGGCGTTGAGATCGAGCTCCAGCTCGTCGACGCGCAGACCCTCGCCCTGCGCAATGCGATCGGCGACATTCTCCCCGAGGTCCCCGCCGCCCTGTCCGAGCGGGTCAAGCCCGAGATCATGCAGTGCTACCTGGAGATCAACACCGAGATCTGCCAGACCGCCGCCGACGTCAACCGCGATCTCTCCGAGAAGCTCGGCGTCGTTGAGCAAATTGTCGATCGTCACGGACTTCGCCTGTTCTGGGCCGCCACGCATCCCTTCTCCCACTGGCACGAGCAGCAGATTTCGCCCGATGACCGATATCACGGTCTCGTCGACTTGCTTCAGGAAACGGCCCGACGCCTGGTCACCTTCGGCCTCCATGTTCACGTTGGGGTCGATTCGGGCGACAAGGCCATCATGATTTGCGATCGCATGCTCCGGCACCTGCCGACCTTGCTTGCCCTCTCGGTCAACAGCCCCTTCTGGTCCGGTCGCAATACTGGCCTGCACTCGCAGCGCAGCAAGGTTATGGACGACCTGCCCACGGCCGGACTCCCTCCCGTGATGCGGAACTGGAGCGAATACGTCTGGCTGCTCAACCACCTCATCGACACCGGCTTCATCCGCACCTTGCGAGAAGTCTGGTGGGATATCCGCCCGCACCATAACTTCGGCACGGTCGAGGTCCGCGTCTGCGACATGCCGCCCGACCTGCCGACCGTCGTCGGCCTCGCCGCCTTGATCCAGTGCATCGTTCACGACCTTTCCCGGCAGATCGACGAGGGAACCTACCTTCCCGACGGCCACCCCTTCATGAATCGCCAGAACAAGTGGCGTGCGTGCCGCTACGGCATGGCCGCCGAACTGGTCGACCCCTTCACCGCCGAGGCCCGGCCCGCCCGCCGGATCGTCGCCGATCTCGTCGAAACCCTGGTCCGTCGCGGTGTCCCCGAGGAACTCGGCTGCCTTCGAGAACTCGAAATGGTCCTCGACATGGCGGAGCAGCCGACCGGCTCCGAACGCCAGGTCGCCATCTTCGAGCAGACCGGCGACCTCCAGGAAGTCGTCCGTCAGATGCTCGACAGACGACCCTTCGAGCCTCTGGTGACTTCATGAGTTCTTCGCGCGTTTTTCATAAGATGCCTGTTCGTCTCCGGGTACGATAACGAGGGATTGGTCGGAGTGGACGGTGGCCGTCGAGGCCTGATCGAGGGACGGAGCCCCTCGTTCCCGGAGCCCTCGGGACGAGCATTCGCCGCCCGATCGATCCGAAGCCTCTCAATTCCTCCGGTCCGCAACCTCCGGGCGACGGATTCCTCCATGGCCAACACGCAAATTCTGATCGTCGAAGACGAACATCACCTGGCCGACACGCTGGCGATGAACCTCCGCCGCGAAGGCTTTGATGTCCTAATCGCTTACGATGGCCAGGACGGTCTTCGACAGGCCCAGCTCCGACTGCCCGACCTGATCGTGCTCGACC
This sequence comes from Tautonia rosea, assembly GCF_012958305.1. Lineage (NCBI taxonomy): Bacteria > Pseudomonadati > Planctomycetota > Planctomycetia > Isosphaerales > Isosphaeraceae > Tautonia > Tautonia rosea. The sequence goes on from NZ_JABBYO010000002.1 coordinate 100,576, forward strand.
TGATGCTCCCGGTCAAACCCGGCCTGGAAGTCTGCCGAGAACTCCGATCCGGCTCCCAGACCCGAGACATCCCTATTCTCATGCTCACGGCCAAGGCCGAGGAAAGTGACGAACTGATCGGCCTGGCCGTCGGGGCCGATGACTATGTCACCAAGCCCTACAGCCTCAAGGTCCTCATCCAACGCATCAAGAACGTCCTCCGCCGCCGTGCCAGCCACGCGGCGACCGCCTCGGCCGTCGTCTTCGAGGTCCAGGGGGTGACGATCGACAAGCATCGTCACCGCGCCTTGTTTCAAGGCGCGGAGCTACCCTTGACCCCCACCGAGTTCCGGCTTCTGGAGGTCCTGCTACGACAGGCCGGTCGGGCCTTCACCCGTCACGAATTGATGGACGCCGCGATTGGCGAAGATGCCATGGTTCTGGAGCGGACCATTGATGTCCATATCAAGAGCCTTCGAAAGAAGCTCGGCGCCGGCTCCGATCTGATCGAAACGGTCCGGGGCGTCGGTTATCGCTTCCGAGAAGCCGATCTCGTGGCGCACGACTGAGGACTGGCCGGTCCCGGTTCGGCCCTGAGCCGATGTCCCAGCGGGGCCTCGATCGACGGCCAGCATTCCGCCGCGGTCGCTGCAACAGCCGTCGGTTCCTCGATTGTGACCATCTCACCGCTCAGGCGAGCCAGGGCCGCCTCGGCCTCGTCTCGCTGCCGCAACTCGGCCCGCACCACGGGCACATGTCTTGGTGCGTCGATCCCGAGGCGGACCTGTCCGCCTTCGAGCCGCACGACCGTGACACAAATGTCGCGGCCGATGTAGAGTTTTTCCATGCGTTTGCGCGTCAGAACGAGCATCGTTGGCATGCTCCTGGGAGCCACAAACCGGCCGCCCTGCCACCCCTGCGGCAAGGGCAAATCGTGGTTCGTGCTCGCGGGGTCGAGGTGAGTCTTCAGGAACCCTAGGTCACGCTTGGTCAACGCAATCGCTCCGTTCTCCCACTTCTCTACGACTCTTGCCGGCCATCTCTGGGCGAAGGCCCTCGAATTCCCGTATAATGCTCGCTGACGCGATCCGGCCCAACGGCCGCCGCCTGGTCGGATCGGCTTGCAGTCCGGTCGCAGGTCGTCGAGTCCCCGGACCGTTCATCCGGTCTCCAAGGTACTCGCGTCGAGATTCTGGTGACGGAGAATCGGGCCGCCGATGGCTCGTCGATCGATCGAATCAAGGTGAGGAAACGATGCCGCAGCACTCCGCCGTGATCATCATCGGTTCGGGCTCCGCCGGCCTGACCGCCGCGCTCTACTCGGCCCGCGCCAACCTCTCCCCGATCGTCTTCGAAGGCCGAGAGCCCGGTGGCCAGCTCACCCTAACGACCGACGTCGAGAATTTTCCCGGCTTCCCCGAGGCCATCAACGGCCCCGACCTGATGAACAAGATGCGCGAGCAGGCCCAGCGATTCGGGGCCGACACCCGCTGGGAAACCGTCGTCGGTGTCGATCTCTCGAAGCGCCCCTTTCGCGTCAAGACGACCGACGACCCCAGCGGCGACCCCGAAAGCGGCACCATCACCGAGTACACCGCCGACGCCCTGATCGTCGCCACCGGCGCCTCGGCCCGTTGGCTCGGCAACGAAGGCCCCTTCAAGGGGGCCGGTGTGAGCACCTGTGCCACCTGCGACGGCCACTTCTATAAGGGAAAGGAAATCGCCGTCGTCGGCGGCGGCGATTCGGCGGTCGAGGAAGCCACCTTCCTCACCCGCTTCGCCTCGAAGGTCACCTTGATCCACCGCCGCGAGGAGCTGCGGGCCTCGAAGATCATGCAGGACAAGCTCTTCGCCAACAAAAAGATCGCCTACGCCTGGAACTCCGTGGTCGACGAGGTTTACGGCGAGACCGACCCCCGGCCAGTACTCAAAGGGGTCAAGCTCCGCTCAACCGAGGACACCGACGCCGTTTCCGATCTGAACATCTCCGGCCTGTTCCTGGCGATCGGCCACATCCCGAACACCGGCATCTTCAAGGGGAAACTGGCCACGACCCCCGAGGGCTACCTCCTGACTCGCGCCGCCCTGGCCTGGGACGGGATCGAGGCCCCGGCCGATCTCCGCGATCGGATGCCCAACTACAGTTCCGCCACGGATGTCGAGGGGGTCTTCGCCTGCGGAGACGTGGTTGATACCCATTATCGACAGGCGATCACCGCCGCCGGCTCCGGATGTGCCGCGGCCATGGATGCCGAGAAATGGCTCGAAGCCACCGGCGCCGGTCATTGATCCCTTGATTCTGCTTCGAACACCCGGCGGCGGTCGACCTGGAACGCCGCCCGGTCTACAATTGTGATATCGAGGAACGGCCGGCAACCCACTCGCACGCCAGCCACGCGCCCGAAGTGCCCCCGTCGGGCTGCCCCATTTAAGGACGGAACAACGAGCCGATGGAGAATTCGAGAACCCCCAAAGACGGCGACACCGACCGCAAGCCCGCTGATCGCCGCAAGCCCGGTAGCAACGGCGGCGGCAGTGGTGGCGGAGCGACCGGCACGCCGACCCCCCCGTGGTCGCTCTTGTTCCTGATCGCGGCGATGGTTCTCGTCTTCCTGATGTGGAACCCGTTCAAGTCCGAGATCCGCGTCAGCTACTACCCCTGGTTCCTCGATCAGGTCAACACCGACAACGTCGAGTCGATCACCTTCCAGGGACGCGACGTTCGCGGCAAACTCCGCACCCCCGACGAGCAATACAAGGCCACCGACAGCGCCAAGGCTCAGACCGTCTCTCAGTTCACCACCACCATTCCGACCGAAGACGCGCTCGATCGGGTCATGGCGGTACTCCAGGGCGAGACCATCCCCGCCTCCGGTGAGGTCCGCTCGAACCCCCCGCCTCGGATCGAGGTCCTTGAGCCGCAGGCCCCTACCACCTTGCTCTGGCTCAGCTTCCTGCTGCCAATGCTCCTGATCGGCGGCCTGATCTTCTTCATGATGCGTCGCGCTCGTGATCAGTTCGACGGGGGCATCCTCGGCAACTTCACAAAAAGCCAGGCCAAGCGTCACGATAAGTCCAAGCAGCGAACCACGTTCGACGAGGTCGCCGGCCTTGAGAACGCCAAGGCCGAGCTCCAGGAAATCGTCGAGTTCCTCAAGACCCCCGAAAAATTCCAGCGCCTCGGAGGCCGGATTCCCAAGGGTGTCCTCCTGATCGGCCCTCCCGGCTCGGGAAAGACTCTGCTCGCCCGGGCCGTCGCTGGCGAAGCCGGTGCGCCGTTCTTCTCGATCTCCGGCTCGGAATTCATCCAGATGTTCGTCGGCGTCGGTGCCAGCCGCGTCCGAGACATGTTCAAAACCGCCAAGGAAAACTCACCCTGCATCCTCTTCATCGACGAGATCGACGCCGTCGGTCGCGTCCGGGGGGCTGGCCTTGGCGGCGGACACGACGAACGCGAACAGACGCTCAACCAGATTCTCACCGAGATGGATGGCTTCACCCCGAGCGAAACCGTCATCGTCCTGGCCGCCACCAACCGGCCCGACGTGCTCGATCCGGCACTGTTGCGTCCCGGCCGCTTCGATCGTCATGTCACCGTCGATCGCCCGACCCGCAAGGGACGCTTTGAAATTCTCAAGGTCCACACCCGAAACGTTCCCCTGGCCGACGAGGTCGATCTCGACTCCATCGCCCGCGGTTCCGTTGGCATGTCCGGCGCCGATCTGGCCAACCTTGTCAATGAGGCGGCACTCATCGCCACCCGGGAAAACAAAGACAAGGTCGATATGCAGGACTTCGAGGCCGCCCGAGACAAGGTCATGATGGGCGCCAAGCGTGAGGAATTCATCACCCAGAAAGACAAGCGAGCCACTGCCTACCACGAGGCTGGGCACGCCCTTGTCGCCTGGATGACGCCCAAGACCGACCCCGTTCACAAGGTCACGATCATTCCCCGAGGCCGATCGCTCGGCGTCACCCAGTTCATTCCCGAAGAAGATCGCCTCGGCTACTCCGAGAGCCAGATCAAGGCTCGCCTTGATGTCTTGCTCGGCGGTCGAGCCGCCGAGAAGCTCGTCTACGACGACCTCTCCACCGGCGCGGCCGAAGACCTGAAACAAGCGACCCGGCTGGCCCGGATGATGGTCACCCAGTGGGGCATGAGTCCCCGCGTCGGACCCGTTTACGTTCAGGGGGCCGAGGAACACCCCTTCCTCGGCCGCGAAATGACCGAGGCCCGCGACCACTCCGAGCACACCCAGCAGGTCATCGACGAGGAGGTTGCCCGCATCCTTCGCGAGGCCGATACCCGCGCCTTCCGCCTCCTCGAAGACAACCGAGAACATCTCGAACGCATGACCGATTCCCTCATCGAACGCGAGGTCATCACCGACGTCGAGATCGAGGAGATGATCGGCAAGCGAGCCCTCGACCCGGCCGACCAGCGCTCCGACGAGGTCGTCGCCTCGACCGACGCCCATCCCGGCAACCTCTCCCCCCGATCCGTCGATCAGAACGGCGCGGCGGGTTAATCAAAGGGCTCTTGGCCTGGCACTCAACCGAGAGGCCGGGCCAAACGCTTCCCGACTCCCTCCCCGCTTGGTAGCCTTGGGGGCGTTGGCTTGCTCCCTGCCCCCCGCACCGTGCGAGGTCCGAGTTTACGATGTCCGCAACCGCTCCGAAGGGCACCCCGGTCGTCTGCGCCGGGGTGATCGTCGCCGATCACCTGACCCCGCCCATCGACCGATTCCCCCAACCGGGAGAGCTCGTCAAGGTTGACGAACTCGTCCTGAACATCGGCGGCCTGGCCGCAAATGTGGCCGTCGTCCTCTCGAAGCTCGGTGTAGGGGCCCGCATTTGCTGCCGGGTCGGTGGCGACGCCTTCGGCCGATTCGTCGCGGAAACCCTGGAACACGCCGGCGTCGAGACGTCGAGCCTCATCGTCGACCCCGACCGCGACACCAGCCAGACCCTCATCGTCAACGTCAAGGGTGAGGATCGCCGGTTCATCCACAGCTTTGGGGCCAATGCCGCCCTCTCGGCCGCCGACCTCGATGCGGCGATCACCCCCGAGGCCCGCGTTCTTTACGTCGGCGGCTACCTGATCCTCCCCGGCCTCGACCCGGACGCCCTCGCCGACCGCTTCGCCCGGGCCCGATCCCAGGGGATCACCACCGTCCTCGACGTCGCCTGTCCCGGCCCGGCCGACTACCTCTCGAAACTCAAGCCGGTCCTCCCTCACACCGATGTTTTTCTGCCGAACTCCGACGAGGCCGCCCTCATCCTCAACGGCGAGACCGACGCGATCCGACAGGCCGAGGCCTTCCGCGCCCTCGGTGCCGCTCGAGTCGTGATCACCCGAGGCGAGCACGGCTCGATCTCCCTCTCCGACTCCCACCGCCTGAAGCTCGGCGTCTACCCGGTCGATTACGTCGACGGCACCGGCAGCGGCGACGCCTTCGACGCCGGTTACATCGCCGCGATCATCTCCGGCCTCGACGAGCCCGGTTGCCTGAAGCTCGCCAGCGCTCTCGGTGCCAGTTGCGTCCGGGCCGTCGGCACCACCGCCGGCATCTTCTCCCGAGCCGAGGCCGACCGCTTCATCGCCGAGCACGACTTGCCGGTCGAGTCGATCTGACCGCGTTCTCACCCGGTCAAGTGCCTTGCCGCGATCGGTTCCAATTCAGATATCCAGGATCAGCTCCGCAACCCAATCGGCCCCGTCGAGCGTCAGTGATGCCCCATGCTGGGTCACGGCCTTGACCTCGTGATCCAGGACGTGCCGCTCGCGGTCGATCGGTTCTCCGGCGATCGTGGCCTGGAGGTCCCGGCCGTCCTCAGAGAGCGTCAGCTCAAACCGGGTATAGAGTCGGTGCGTTGTCTCACACCGGAAGATCAGCTCGTTGAGCCAGTCGATGAGCAGATCGCCCGGCGTGTCAGCCTGAAGAGAAACGGTCTCGGTCTCGGCCGCTCGCACCTGTGCTCGGTTCACGACGATGTAATCAAAGAGCCCTTCGGCGGCCGTCCGGAACAGGTCGGTCAAGTCCCCCGCTCGGACCCGAAACCCGACGTCGGCCGTGTGCTCGAAATGCTCAACGGTCCCCATGACTCGGCTCCCCTCACGTCTCACTCGCCTGCCGCTTCGAAGACCGGTCCACACGCAAACCGGAGGCCCGGCAGCAGCGGCGTCTCACACGTTTCCGACGGACCAAACCGCTGTTCAGTCCAGCGCCCCCGCTCGCGACGAAGGACGAGCATCGACCGCTTCCCCGGATCAACGATCCAGTACTCCTTGACTCCGAATGCCAGATACTCCTCGCGCTTCTCCCGGTAATCCCGCTCTTCCGAACCGGGAGAGACGACCTCGACAACCACTTCCGGAATCCAGAGACCCCAGACCGCATTGCCTTCCACCGGCGCCGGGGTCAGGTAGACCGCCAGGTCCGGATGCCGCTCCGATTGCTGGTCTTCGAGGAGAATCTTGCATTCGCCTCCCCCGGCGATCGTATCGATGCTCCCTGGATGGGCAAGATCGTAAGCCGCGAACTGTCGGCGGATTGCGGTCAGGATGCGGAGATGTTTCGGCTTCGGAAGATCCGTCACGACGATTGCTCCCTTGCCCAGTTCATAGTGATAGCCCTCCACCACCTCGGCAAGCTCGAACTCGTCGAGGGTCATGCGCTGGCCGTGATCGGCCGGACCGATACGAACCGTTGTCTTCGGCATTGTCCGTCCTCCAGGGAGTCGTCCCGATCCTTTCCGAGTGCTGGTCGACCGACTAGATTAAGTCCGAGTTCCGACCTGGGCCACGGCGGCCCAAGGTGTCGGACACACCCCCACCAGGGAGGGATTCCCGATGATCGAAGAAGGCAGCGCTGCCCCCGATTTCAGCTTGGCCGATCAGCACGGCAAGAAGGTTTCGCTCAAGAAGCTCAAGGGAAAGGTCATCGTCCTCTATTTCTACCCGAAAGACGACACTCCCGGCTGTACCAAGGAGGCCTGTGCCTTTCGCGATGCCCGAGCCGATTACGAGGCGGCCGGAGCCGTGGTGCTCGGCGTTAGCCCCGACACCGTCGAGTCGCATCGGAAGTTCGCCGAGAAGTACGAACTGCCGTTCACCCTCCTGGCCGACCCGGACAAGGAGGTCATCCAGGCCTATGGGGTCTGGAAGGAGAAGAACATGTACGGCAAGAAGTCGATGGGGGTGGAGCGGACCACTGTCGTCATTGACAGCAAGGGAGTCGTCCGAAAGATCTTTCCGAAGGTCCGCGTTGACGGACACAGTGAGAAGATCCTTGAGGTCCTGCAGACGCTCTGAGGTCGGCCCCGGCCATCCGGCGACAGTAGGAAGGGGCCGAGGACTTGCCCTCGTGCCCGAGACGCTGGTCGAGGAGGCCACCGAGGTCCAGCCGGCGGCCTCGCGTCGCCCTCTGGGGCCTCGGCAGGGGGCGTCATGCTCCCCCTGCCTCTCGGAATCGTGTCATCCAAGGACCTGATCAGGTCGGGCGACCCGTGGGGCCAGGCCCGGCCTCTTGGAGTGAGCGTCCATCCGGTTACTCTTCGCCCACCACGGGATTGCGGAGCACGCCGACCCCTTCCAACTCGACTTCAACCACGTCTCCCGGCTTGATCTCCGAGGTTTCCCCTGGCGTTCCGGTGAAGATCAGGTCGCCCGGTTGCAAGGTGACGTACTGGCTGATGTAGCTGACCATGGTGGCGACATCGTGGATCAGGTGGTCGGTTCGCTCTTGCTGCATCACCTCACCATTCAGACGCAGCGTCATGAGCAGGTCGTCCGGGTTCAGCCCCGTGGCGATGTAAGGCCCGACCGGCCCGAAGGTGTCGGCCCCCTTGGCTCGCCACCACTGCACGTCCTTGTTCTCGGGGTCGTTCTGCCAGTAACGCTCGCTCACGTCGTTGCCGCAGGTCACCCCGAAGACGTACTCGTGCGCCTCCTCCTTCGACACCTTGCGGGTGGTCTTGCCGATGACGATGACCAGCTCGGCCTCAAAGTGGACCGGGCCGGGGGAATCCTTGGGAATGACAATGTTCCCGCCGTCGGCCACGAGGCTCGACGGGCTCTTGTAGAACGGCTGCGGGATGCGGAAAAGCGGCGGGATTTCCTCGTCTCCCAGGTGGCTCCGGTAGTTGCCGGCCAGGGCGAGCACCTGCGTCGGCTCGGTCGGGATCAAGACCGTCACATCTTCGAGCGCATAGGTGCGGTCGGTCTTGGAGAAGGAGCCGAACAGGTCACCGTCCAGCGCTCGAACGCGGTCCCCTTCCAGAATGCCATAACTTGTGGTTTCCCCCACCTGAAACCGCAGGTAGCGCTCACCTTCCTGTGCCGGATCGGCGGCGATGGCCGAGCTTGTGGAGAGAAACAGCCCCAGGATACCGAGCATCGGTGCCCAACTCGAACGTCTCATCATCAAGGCCCTTTTTGGGAGACGAGTCACGAATTCTCACTGCCGAGTCACGCCAAGGGCGGCAGTGTTCGAGGACCCAGTCTGGGCCAGTGGCAGCCAAAGAGCAACAGAAGACCCCGTCGGCCCTTGCCTCTGAGCGGCTCGATCTCCTGGGAGCGTGGGATACCCCCCCTCAGCTCGAATCACCCTGGACGGGCGTCTCAGAACTCATCAGCCGAGATGACTTCGTTGCCATCCCGAGTGCAGAGCGCCTGGAACGTCTGTTGCCGAATCGTTTCCTTGATGAACCGGACCGAGCCATCGGCAAGAAGGAAATTGGCCCCTCCGGGATGCCGGCTCCCGAAGTCCTCGACATGACGATTCGGGTGATTCGGCGTGCGGGGAGGGTCGGATAATCCCCGCCGTGCCGAGGACCATCGCCCACGCTTCCTCGGGCTCGGGAACAAACGTGTCGCCACCGCTTCCGACGATCATCGAGGTCTTGTACAGCCAGCCGCCCCGCTGGCGGGCGGCCCAGGTGGCATAGCTCAGTTCCTGGCTCCGCTCGCCGACGGCGATCGTCTGGCTCGTCCCGTCTCGGATGTCTCGGAAGCGGACGCCGCTGTTACGGTAGAAGACTCCCGTCCCCTCGCCGGGCGCATCGGCGATCCGGCCTATGCCATAAACGCCGACGTAGTTCGATGCCGGCAGCTCGGTGAGCGTCACCGAGTTGTCCGCGTCTCGGACCGGCACGAGGGACGGCATGTCGTCCGAGGGGCAGAGGAATGTCGAGCCCCGCACCGTCCGGGGCGTCCAGTTGGCCGGGTTGGCCGGGAGCAGCTCCAGGTTGATTGCGTCGTACAGCGCCTCTTGCTCGATCTGCCCGAGGATCTCCGTCCCCCAGGCCCATCCGGGGCCGAGGTCCGCGTTGGTGTCCGGGCTGACAGCGCTTGCATAGCCGGCCGGGAACTTGGAGCGGTTGTGAATCGCCAGGCCGATCTGCTTCAGGTGGTTGGCGCACCGCATCCGATTCGCTGCCTCTCGGGTGGCCTGCACGGCGGGCAGCAACAGGGCGATCAAGACACCGATGATCGCGATGACCACCAGCAGCTCGATCAGCGTGAAGCCCGGTCGCCGCCGGCATGGGGTGCGAGGGAGCAAGGGCATGAGAATCACGCTGACCTCTCGAAGGGATCCCCTCGCCGGCCCGTTCGAAAACAGCGAGGGGCTTCGGTCGAGACCAGCCTTGATCGATTCGTCGATCCGTCAGCCGACGAATCGGACGTACTCGTCTTCCGCGTCGATCGCAACGGGCAGGTCCAACTCGTCGCGACGACCGGCCAGGTGGCGTTCGAGCTTTCGGAGCGCCTTGTACTTCTCGTCGCTGACGCGGGCCGGATTCAGGGCGAGCGTCTCGGCAATCTCGGGAACGGTCCAGCCGCGGGTCCACAACTCGACGATCCGATCCTGTCGAGGAGACAGCACGGCTCGGCGGGCGGCTTCCAGAATCTCACCCAACTCCAGACGATTGCGGTCGTCGTCCGAAGCAAAGGCCGAGGCGGTCTCATCAAGCGGTTGATACTTCTTCGACCGTTGCACACGTTTGCGGACCATGTCGATAGCCCGGACCAGCTCGCGACGCTCGGGGGTGTCGTCGGCCAGCACGAGGTTCAGGTCAAGCTGCCCATCGCGGGCCTTGCCCAGCAATCGGACACAGACCTCCTGGGTGCAATCGTCCCAGAGGCTCGGGTCCAGGTGCGCGTTCTTCCAGCAGACGGTGCAGTACCGCTGGATGTCGCGCACCAGGTCCGATTCCCGGGCGTTCGCCGTGAAGGCGGCCAGGCCGATGACCAGCGCCGTGACGGCCGGGGCCGACTGGCGAATGCTCCGGCTCGGGCTTGGACTCGACGGCGAAGGCTTCGTCACTGGAGGGTGTTGGGGTGAATCACTCATCAATCGCTGAACTCCTCCTCGATCCGATCAGGGGCCGCGTCGTGCGACCGTTGCGGTCCTGAGCCGTCCTCGGATCCATCGGACAGCCTGACCGCTCAATCTGGCTGATTTGTCCGGGGTTTTCTCGGGAAGTCAAGGGAAGACTGCCCAGTGAGCTTCAATCCTCCGAGGGGAATTGACGATCGAGTCGGGGGCGTCGGGGGGTCACGATCGTCCAGTCTTGCTGAAGGGCGAGTTTCCTGAGCTTGCGCCCGGGACGTACGACTACTGCACGTCCAACGCGCTGCAGCAAGGCTCGGTCGCTCCAATTATCTGCGTAAGCGACCGCCAAGTCCATGTCGATCCCGCGTTCTTCGGCCCAGCGTTCGGCCCAGTGCAGTTTCCCTTCGCCATAACAGGGGGGGCCGGGGCCGATGCCCGCGATCCTCCCTTGCTCGACTCGGAACGGAGTGGTCAACATGTCGGTGCATCCGAGATAGATGCTCAGCGGGGCGATGACCGGGGCCGGAGACGATGAGACGAGCACCAGCGGCGTGCCGGAATAGCGAAGGTGGTTCAGATGCTCGACCACGCCTTCGTAGAGCCTGGGCTTCACATGGTGCTTGAAATTCTCATAGGCCGCACGTTCGAGTTCGACCAGGGGAATCTCCCGGATGAGTTGTAAGCCGTAGTCGAGCAACCTGCCGTAGTCGAGCCGACCGAACTTGTGCCGGAACCCGTGCAGGGCGGCCCGAAACAGGAGCGACTGGTCGATCATCCCTCGGCGTCGGAGCAGCTTGCCGTAGAGATAACTGGTCGTCTCGGCCAGCAAGGTGCCATCGACGTCAAGAAAGGCCACCGCAGGGGGAGCGTCAAAGCTTGGCCAGGTCACGATGACCCTCCCCCGCCGCCCGCGAGACGACCAATTGTCTCGGCCAGGCTCCGGGCGCGATCGGCCTCGGCGGCCTCGGCGATAACCCGGATAATCGGCTCGGTGTTGCTCGCTCGGATGTGGACCCAGGCGTCCGGCCAGTCGAGCCGAAGACCGTCGCGACGCTCGGCGGTCGCCTCGGGGTGGGTGTTGGAAATGCGATCGAGAATCGCGGCGATCGGCTCCGATCCGGTCGGGAACTTCGTTTTGAGCATGGAAAACCGCGGCAATTCATCGACCAGGTTCGAGAGGGGTTTGCCGATCGCTGCCATCAAGTCGAGCACCAGGGCCATGCCCACCAGCGAATCGCGGACCCAACCGATCCGGGGGTCGATCACCCCTCCGTTACCCTCGCCCCCGATCACGGCCTGCGATGCCTGCATTCCCTCGACCACATTGATTTCACCCACCGGGGTTCGGATCACCTCGCAACCGAACCCACGGGCGACCTCCTCGGCGGCTCGGGAGGTCGAGAGGTTCATGACGACCGGGCCTGTCTGCTGGCCGAGTCGATGCCGGACGCACAGGGCGAGCGTCAGTTCCTCGCCAATGTAACGGCCGGTCTCGTCGATGATGGCCAGCCGGTCTGCATCGGGGTCGAGCGCGAAGCCGATGTCGGCCCCGATCGCCGGGATGATGGCCGTCAACTCGCGGAGGTTCTCCTCGGTCGGCTCTGGAGTGTGGTCGTACAGGCCGTCCGGATCGCCTCCGAGGAGGCGAAGGTCGCAGTTGAGCTGTCGGAGCATCCACGAGGCCAGGTACCCCCCCGCGCCGTGGTTGGCATCGACCACGACCCGGAACCGGCGTCGGGTGATTGCCAGCGGATCGATCAGCCCAAGGACCTTCGCGGCGTGAATGGCCTGGTCGCCGGCGTCGCGATCAATCCGTCCGAGGCGGTCGAAGGGAACCCATCGGAACGCCCGACGCTCGAAGCGGTCGAGCATGGCCCGCCCCGCGTCCCGGCCGAGGACCGAGCCGCTGGCCTGGAAGAATTTCAGGCCGTTGTATTCGCTCGGGTTGTGCGAGGCGGAGATCTGGATCCCACCGTCGGCACCCTCCTCCCGGACGAGGAAACCAACCGTCGGTGTCATGGCCGGACCAAGTGCCTGGGCGTGACAACCCGAGGCGGAGAGGCCCGACAGGACGGCGCCGAGCATCATCTCGGCCGATCGTCGGCCGTCGTGACCGACGAGGATCGTGGGAGCGTCCTTGCCCGACCGGGCGACAACCTCGGCCGCATAGGCCGCCGCAAAGGCGGTCACGTCGACCGGATCGAGGCCATCACCGATGATCCCTCGAAGTCCCGAGATGCTGGCGATCCGAGTCCCCATGCCTTGCTGCCTTTCGGAGAGACGCGGGCCGAGCCGACCCGGTCGGACCCACTCACCAAACTCTAAGAAACGGTGCCCCGAACGGGCAAGCCAATGGCGACCTCAAGCCATCGAGCCGGCAGGCCTTTGGTTGGTGCTCTCGTGAGATTCCGGGTGTCGGCACCAGAAAGCTTGCGTGGCGTTGGAAGCCACAAGGGTCTTGGCCGAAGTCTTCGAGAATTCGACCATGCCCAACTGCTGGAACAGCAAGGGGTTGGGCGCAGCCGCCAGGGTGGGCAACCGAATGTTCGGTGGCTCGGCACAACTCCTGCCTTATGCTTTCGGAGCGGAAGGAAACGGATCTTCCGGCTGGGTCGCGATGCCGCGATCGCGACCGGATCCGTCGGATGAGTTGAGTTCCTCGAACGAGGTCCGAGCCATGCCCCTGAGAAGCCGAGCCGGCACTCTGCTCCTGCTGATCGGCGGACTGGCCCTGGTGGGTTGGATGGGCTATGCCCTGACCTACCAGGGGGAGTCGTCCGGCTCCGATCGCCGGGCGAGCGGCGTGGTAGACGTGGCGGTCTTTCTCCCCGACCGCTCCGACTGGGCCGACTTCCGTGAGGGAGTGCTCATCAGCCAGCGCCGGGGATTGCTCGGCGACGTGGTGGAGCAACCCGAGACGATGACCTTCCGGACCGCCGAGCATGGCCGAGCGGTGCGACTCTCCTGGTTTGAGGGTTCGGGGGTGGTCACGACTCGGGATCGGGTCAATCGGTTGATCGACCGGCCGATCGCACCCATCGCCTTCATCGGGTCCAACAACACGGTGCTGACCGCCGGGCTGGCTGAGGCGCTTCACGGGGCGGTCGATCGCCGACGAGGGTCGGGTCTGCGGCCGGACCCGGTCTTGCTGGTTCCCTGGGCAACGACGGTCCGGGTCGACCGGCCGGGGGCGGCGTCCTTGCCGTTGCTCGACCTGTACCCGGGGCGGACCTTCCGGTTCTGCCCGAACAACCGGCAGGAGGCGGAGCTGGTCTCTCGGGTCGTGGCGGATCAGGAGGGGGAACCGACCGGTGTGGTTTTGATGGTCGATGGTAACGACCCGTACTCCCGCGATCTGGCCGAGGGGTTCGAGCGAGCGATTGGCCTGGTCGCTCCGGAGGCGAAGGTGGTGATCCGACGGCTCGACCTGTCGTCTCCCGGCCTGCTGGGCTCGGACGACCGACCGGGGCCTGCCGAGCTGGAGGAGGCCGACCGCATCTGGCGGTTCGTGGCCGAATCGCCGGGAGAGGAGCCGGTCTGGGCCGTCTTGCCGTTGCAAGGGAGTCCGACTCGCCGGATGATCCGGGCGTTGGTCGATCGTTCCGGGCCGATTGGTCCTCGAGACCTCTCGCGGTTGCAGGTGCTTTGCGGCGACGGGATCGGTCGGACGACCCTGGATACGCTGGCCGGTCGTTGCACGTTGCCGGTCTGGTGCGTCTCGTCGGGGACACTGCCCGAGGTCGAAGGAGCAATGCTTGACCTGGGGGCCGCTCAGATTCCGGCCGAGATCATTGCTGCCCTGGTTCGGGTGCTCGATCAGCCCGATTCGCCGCCGGATTTGGCCTCGGCTCTGGCCGAACTGGACCTGTCGGCCGAAGACCCGGCAGCCTTTGGACGATCGCTGGCCTTCGAACCTTCGGGAGAGCGCCGGGCAGCGGATCTGGGGCATGTCCTGGCGATTGTGCCGGGTCAATCCGAAGTGCTTGCCTTTGGACCTCCTCGCGTGGAAGACCTGGGGGGTGAGCCGCGATCCCGCCGATCGCTGGCCGGAGCCTCTCCGGATAATCCCTCCCGGGCGACCCGTTGAGCGGACCTCGACCTGGGAGTGTGAGAAGGGACGGGTGGGATCCTCCGCGAAGCGATCCAACCCAGTAGACTGGTACGGGTTCATTGGGGTTGCGGTTCTCGTTCGGGGTCTGGCTCCGTTCGGTGGTGATCCGTTCGAGGGCCCCGATGGCTGCTCCTCGGCCTGGACCTTTGCCCGATGTCTCTTGCGCGACGCCTGGCGACTGCGACCCGGAAACCGGTGGAGACGCTCGGTGCGCCGGGGATGATCGTGGGGGTGGTCTCGGTGGCGGCCCTCGGGTTCAGTTTGATCGTGCTGGCCCGTGAGTACGACCGGCTGCGGAGAACCGGGCGCGAGGTCTCGGAGCGTTCGATCGAGTCGTGGGCTCGGGCGACTCCGGTCGATGAGGTGGGCCGGACCCTGGCCGATTATGCCGACGCCTGGCGATCGCAGCCGGACGACCCGGTCTTGCTCGGTCGGGTTCGCGAAGCGTTGGCCGCCCTCGGAGGGTCGGCCGAGCTGAGCGACCCTCGGTTTGCGGTTGTGGCGATCGAGCGGCTGGAGCTGACGCTTGCTGACGGCACTCCGCAGGCCTCGTGGTTCAGCCAGACCCCCTCGATGCCGGGGATCGCGGCGGAGGAACGTCGGTTGATTCTGCTCGACGGCCAGTCGGAGTCGGGGGCGGTGCCGGCGGTCGGGCTGGTCGTCAGCTACCGAGCGGGGGCGTTGGTCGAGGAGACGCTTGCGGGTCTGGAAACGTCGTATCGGAGGCTCCTGCTGGCGGTGCTGGGGTTGTCGGGATACTCGTTGCTCTGCCTGCTGGCGATGGTCCTTCAGGTCCGGGTGCTCAGTGACCGGGCGGCCCGCGAGTCGGCCCAGCGGGCGACGCTCGACCTGGCCGATCGGACCTGTCACGAGCTGGGCAACGTCGTCTTCGTCCTGGCCAACGAGCGCCGAAACCTGGCCAACCACCTCGACCAGTTCGACCTCCTGCTCGACCGCCTCCCCGATGCCCTGGCCGATGCCCTGCTCGATGCCGGGATCGACCCCTCGAAGGTCACCCGGGTCCGACGCGCCTTCGAGCGTCGCCTGGCCGACGAGGGGCTCGACCCCGAGGTGGATCTGCGGACCGGCTCGGACATTGCCCGAGACGTGGCCCGACAGATCAGCGTCTGCTCGCAGTACATCGCCCTGACGGTCCGGGAACTGGACGGCTACCTGAAGCAGTCATCCCTTCCGGTCGAGCCGGTGCCGATGCCCGTGGGCGAGGCGATCGACGAGGCCCTGACCCTGCTCGGCCCCCGGATCGAGTCGGCCTCGGCCACGGTCGATCGCCCTTCGGCCGAGGGGCTTGAGCTGCGGGTCCGGGCCGATCGTCGGTTGCTCGTCCATGCTCTGGTCAACCTGTTCAAGAACGCCCTGGAGGCCACCTCGACGACCCCGTCCGGCGCCCCGCCCCGGATCACCCTTTCGAGCGACCGGCACGGCCCCCTCGTCCGGATCGGTGTGCGCGACAATGGCCCCGGCGTTCCCGATGCCGTCGCCCCCCGCCTCTTCCAGGCCGGCACCTCCACCAAGGGTGCTGGTCGCGGCCGAGGCCTGGCGATCGCTTCCGACTCCATCCAGGCCCAGGGCGGGACCCTTAGCCTCGCTCCGTCCAACGGCTCCGGGGCCTGCTTCCTGATCGAGCTTCCGGCTGCGAGCGACGAGCCGGTGTGAACGGGGCTGGGAACGGGATCGGTGCGCTTCGGTGCGCAGGGCGACTTTGTGTCCTGGAAAGGACTTACGTCGCAATAATGGGTTCGCTCCGTCACGGTGCACTGGGGAAGCGTTGTGAGGGTCGGTCCAGGCCGGGTTGATCCGGAGCCAGGGGCCCGATCCTTCGCGGAAATCGATCCCGAGCGGGGTTCGACGCGGCCGGTGCGCGGGTCGGTGCGCTGAAGATTCCGAAGGGAATCTTTTGTCTCGTACGAGGTTGCGGCGCGAAAATGGGTTCGCTCCGTCACGGTGCGCTGAAGTCAGGGTTGTCGGTGAAGGGAAGGATCGGGACGGAAGACGTCGGCTTGGATCGGATGGGCTCTCGGTGCGCTCGATCATTGGCTGGGGCGTGTTCGGTGCGCCGTCGGGTACGCGTTGTGGGCGCAGACGGCTGCGCCTCTGGTGGAGGTTGCAAGGTAGGCTGCTCCGGGTTTTCAAAGAGCGATGAGGTCACTCGCGAGGGTGACGGTTGAGAGGTGATCGGGGTTCCGAGGACGATCGGTTGGCAAGGGAGCAGGGGTGTCCTGATCAGGAAACAGTGGGAATCGTCCGTCATTGTAAGTATCGTGATTTTGGGCAGCCAAAATAGGAAAATCGGGAGAATCCCTGGAACTCGGATCGAAGGATCATGCCGCATTCCTTGAAACCGGAGGAGGAGAACCGGGCATAGCAAAGGGAGGAGCGCACACGAGCACCAGCGCCGGGCGTCGTGGATCGGCGTGGGGGTGATCGGCAACAAGGGGGCGGCCGGATGTCAAGACGGTTGTCGGGGGATGTGATCCGGCAGATCGGGGTGATCTTCCGAGGGGGCACGGTCGTGGGCCTCGGGGATGAGGAGCTGCTGGAGCGCTTCGTCGATCGGGACGACCGCGCGGTGGCCGAGGCCGCCTTCCAGGCGATCGTCACCCGGCACGGGCCGATGGTCCTGTCCGTCTGCCGACGATCGCTTTCGGACCCGGCCGACGCGGAGGATGCCTTCCAGGCGACGTTCCTCGTGCTGGCGAGAAAGGCCCGATCGGTCCGGGTGAGGGATGGATCGCTCGGGCCGTGGCTCCGAGGCGTCGCGCGGAAGGTGGCTCGCAAGGCGCATTGTCAGGCGATGCGGCGGCCGGACGGTCGCGGATCGATCGTGCCCGAGGTCGTGTCGACGGCCTCGGGGCCGATCGAGGCGGCGGAGTCTCGGGAGCGGGCCGTCCTGCTGCGGAACGAGGTGGCTCGGCTGCCGGAGCATTACCGGCAGGCGGTGGAGCTGTGCCACCTGGAAGGCCAGAGCATCGACGAGGCCGCCGCGGCGCTCGGCCGCCCGAGCGGGACGATCAAGGTCCGCCTGGCTCGGGCTCGGGCCTTGCTTCGCGTTCGATTGAGTCGTCGGGGGCTTTCCCCCGATCCCCTGCCGGTCGTGCCGGCGGCCTTGATCGCCCGGACGGTCCGGGTGGTGGCGGTGGACACCTTCCGATCGGCCGGGGTGGCGGGGTTGGGGGCGTTCGGTTCCGGGGCGGTGGTCACACTTGCGGAAGGAGCAATCACGATGATGGCATGGGCGAAGGTTCAGGGCGCGGGCGTGGCGTTGCTTTCGCTCGGGGTGACGGTCGCGGCGGTCGGGGGCCTGACGGCGGGAGGGGGGGACGGGGAGCTTGGGGACGCGGTTGCCGTCCCCCAGGGGACGGGTCAACCGGCGGGAGTCTCGCCCGTCGACGGGAATAAGATCCCGCCTCGAGATGCGGCGTTTGTTGCCGATCAAATCGAGTTCAGGAAGGAGTTACTGGCCGAGGTTCAGAAGAACCTCCAACTCCTCGAACGGTCGAAACGTCTGGGAGAACTGGAGATCGAGTCTCTGGAGATCCAGATTCGTGACCTCGAAGAGGAGTTGAACGACCTTCAGAAGGCGGAGCGAGAGGCAATGCCACCGGCCGGGCAAGGGGATGGTCCCTTCGATCTGCCGCCGGAACGATCACCCTTCGATGAGGACGATGTGAAGCCCGAGATCGGCGCCCGGCGGAACCCCGAGGCGGATCGGGAGAAGGGCCGATTGCCCGAACCGCCGGAGTGGGTGTCGCCCGAGGCTCCTCGGAAGTGGGAGCGATCGGAGAATGCCGCTCCCGAGTACGTGGTGGAACCGCCGGACCTGCTCCGCGTTGAGGTCCTGGAGGCGTTGCCGGGTCGGCCGATCACCGGGGAACGTCTGGTGCAGCCCGACGGGAGGGTGTCGCTCGAATTCTACGGAGAACTGTACGTCGAGGGACTGACCGTGCCGGAGATCAAGGAGAAGGTGGTCCTCCACCTTCGTCGGTTCCTGAGCGACGATTCGCTCGGGCTGATCGAGTTTAATCCGAGGACATCCGAATATGTGATGATCCACCCAAGAGACACGAACCGCGTGTTCGTGGATGTGACCGGATACAACAGCAAGGTGATTTACCTCCATGGAGACGTGGTCCAGCCGGGCAGGATTGTGATGAATTTCCGGGAGACCGTCCTCGACGTGATCATCCAGGCGGGCGGCCTTCTGCCGTCGGCCGATCCGGGGAACATCCGGCTGGTCCGGCCTCCTTCGGAAAGGGGCGAGGGAGAGGCCGAGGTGCTGCCGATCGACTGGGAGGGGATCGTCGAGCGGGGCGAATCCGAGACGAACTACACGCTGAAGCCGGGGGATCGCATCCTGGTGGGTCGAAAGACCGAGCAGCCCGACGCCCGGCAGATCGTTGAGGCTTGGTTCCTGGAGGATGAGGAGGTTCGGAGCACGCGGGAGGCGGTGCTTGACCTCGATCGTCAATATCAGGAGACCCGACAACGCACTCGCAATACGGATGCCCCGGCCTTCAAACGCCTGGAAGTCGATCGCCAATTTCGGTTGAAACGGTATTTTGACCTTTGGTCCGCTCGGGAGCCTGAATATCGCTCCAGGCTTGCCGACGAGTTCGGGTTGGACTGGGACCCGGTCTGGATGAAAGGTGGTCCGCCGGCCATCGAGAATGAGTCGAGGGATGCGCCGGCGGAGACCTTGGGCGATCCGGGAACGAATGAGATGACCCTGCCGGAAGTCGAGCGGACGATGCGAAGGCTGGAAGACAAGCTGGATGCGTTGATGGAGCGGATCGAGCCACAACCGGACCCAGCCGGGGACGAGGGAGGAGGAACCGGGTTCTGAGTCGATCCCCGAGGACGATTCTCAGGGACCTGACGCGCCCAGCGGGAAGACTCGGCAAAAGGGAATGGGGAGTCCTGGCGTTTCCGAGCCGTCGGGGGTGATGAGAAACTCATTCCGAGGAATCCGAACGAGGAGGCCAACGCCATGCCGACCGATCGAGCGAACGATTTGCGGCAGTTTTGCGAGTTTGCCGATGCGATCCTCGCCAATGGCGGCGCGGAGGGTTGAGGGGCACCCTTGAACATGCGACGACTACTTGGCCTGGTCGGGCAGGCGGCTTCGGATCAAAGGTGGTGAGGGCGACCGGATCCTTGCCGATGACGGTTCGGTGCCGAGGAGGTGAACATGCCGACGGATGAGGTGCTTGAGCAGCGGGTCGCGGCGGTGGAGGTCGCGATCGCGGAGATTCACCGACGGCTGAAAGGGAACGAGCCCGAGGCGGCTTGGGTCGAGCGATTTCGGGGGGCGTTCAAGGACGAGCCGGCGTTTGCGGAGGTCATTGCGCTCGGGCGGGTGGTCCGGCGCGAGAATCGACCCGAAGGATTGGGTTCGTGAACCATCAGGGGACGACGGTGACGGAGCCAAACTGTCGGAAGTGCTGATCGAGCGCGAGCGCTGTCGTGATCTCAAGGCGCTCGATCACCACCTTGCTTGTACAGTCGGTGAAGCTCCATCCCTTGTCGTCGAAGCGACGGAATGTCTCCCAGGCGAGGCGGATTTCCGTCTCACTCAGGACGTAAAGTCGGGCCAGATCCCCTCTGAAGATGTGATCACCGAAGGCGATCGCCAGGGTTGTGTGCCCTCGCGATCGGAAGAGAGTCAGCGTTTCATCCACCACGTAATCTGTGGTCAGGAGTGGTTCGGTCTGGGTTGCAAGCCAGCGAACAACCTGGAGATGATCCACCTCCGAGGGTACCAGCCTGGAGTACCAGGCCCCGGTATCCACGAAGATCATTGTGCGTCCCCCTCGCCGTAGAGGTGGGTATCGTGGTCACGTCCGACCTGCGTCGGTACGTGTTCGACCCGGGCAAGCGAGGTCAGTTCGTCGAGGATTTCGTTCACGTTGCGGGAGGAGGGCTGTTCCACGGCCTTCGGGGTTACGACGACCTCAACCCTCGTGCCTTCGGCCAGGTCGATGGGCTTCGCCAGGCGGAGAACGCCGTTCTGATAGACTGCCTCGACCACTGTGATCGACATGATGGACTGTCCTTGACTGGCGAAAGAACCGGGACGTCTCGGAGGGATGACGCTGAGGAGCCCAGAGAACTGGCCGGTCCCTCAACTTCATTGCAGCGTGTTGAAGACGGGACTGTCAATCGCTGTGATGCGCGGGGCAACTCGCGCGCTGCCCCAAAACCGAGGGTCCCGGGCCGGACCGGAGGAACCCTGGACCTTATCAGCTTGATCCGGCATGATCAACGCATCATAAGAATCCCGCTCCAGAACGTCTCTTTGGGGAGATGACATCATGACCACCGCGACCCCATCGGAGCTGATGACGATCGAGGCGTTCCTGGCGCTGCCCGAGGATGGGATGCGGCGGGAACTGATCCGGGGGGAGCTGCGGGAGAAGGAGATGCCCCGTCGCAATCGATGGCATAGCAGTGTGGAGAGCCGGGTGGTCGCGGCACTTTCCGTCTGGCTCGACACGCAGCCGGAGCCGAGGGGTTTGATCGTCTCGGGGGAGGCGGGGTTCATCTTGCAGCGCGATCCGGATTCGGGGGTGGGGATCGACGTGGCGTATGTGTCGGCCGAGGTGACGGCGAGGGATCCGGAAGGGGCGTATTTTGAAGGGCCGCCGGTGCTGGCGGTGGAGATCCTGTCGCCGTCGGACACGCAGCAGGAGATTGATGAGAAGATCGTGCTGTATCTGGAGACGGGGGTTGCGCGGGTCTGGATCATCAACCCCCGGTTCAAGACGGTGACGGTTTACCGACCCGACGCTCCCCCAGAGCAGTTCAATGAGACGCACGAATTGACCGCCGAGCCCCTCCTGCCGCGATTCCAGGTGCCCGTGGCGAGTCTGTTCTGAACGGAACCGAGATTCCCGGGAGAGGCTCGGAGTGAATTCAGGTGTTTGGCCGCCTCTCTTGATCGGAAGTGGCCTGGTGAGCATGTCGGGATGAGGTGCATTGATCAATGGTTCTCCATGCCTCGTCGCGACCAGCAAGGTAGGGTGGGATGGCGGATCACTCGAAGATCGAATGGACGGATGCGACGTGGAACCCGGTGAGGGGGTGCACGAAGATCAGTCCGGGGTGCGCGCATTGCTATGCGGAGACGTTTGCGGAGCGGTTCCGGGGGGTGCGGGGGCATCCGTATGAGCAGGGGTTTGATCTGAAGCTGATTCCGGGGAAGTTGGTGGAGCCACTGAGGTGGTCGAAGCCGAAGATGGTGTTCGTGAACTCGATGAGCGACCTGTTTCACAAAGATGTGCCCGAGGAGTATGTGCGAGCGGTCGCGGAGGTGATGAGGCAGGCGAAGTGGCATACGTTTCAGGTGTTGACGAAACGATCGGAACGGTTGAGGGAAATGCTGCGGACGAGCTTGAGCGACCTCGCGGGCGCATCGCACATCTGGTGGGGGGTGAGTGTCGAGAACAGGAAGCACGGCTTGCCGAGGATTGAGCATTTGAGAGAGGCGCCGGGCGCGGTCAGGTTTCTCTCGGTGGAACCGTTGCTGGAAGACCTGGGCGAGTTGGATCTGTCGGGGATTGCGTGGGTGATCGTCGGCGGGGAGAGCGGGCATGGTGCTCGACCGATGCAGGCGGAGTGGGTGAGGAACGTTCGCGATCAGTGCGCAGCGGCGGGGGTGCCGTTCTTCTTCAAGCAGTGGGGCGGCGTGCGGAAGAAGGTGGCGGGGCGGGAACTCGATGGGCGGACCCACGATGATCGGCCTGAAGCAAGTCGGGTGGCGATGGCAACGACCGAGGAACGCCTCTCAATGATAAACGATTTTCAATACCATCTTGGTAGGAACTCGGGCTTACGGAGGGTGACCCCTTGATTTCGTCTTTGCAACAATTCGGCAACCAGAGCTGGACCCAGGACAAACTGGAACGTGTGCGGAAGTATCTGGTCGCCTACAGCAAAATCATGAATAATTTAAATTTTAATTATATGTATATAGATGGTTTTGCGGGTACCGGCTATCACGAGTTGAAGCAGGAAAAAGATGACGGAGGCGATCGCCTCTTTCCAGAGGCCGAGGAGCCCGAAGTCAAGAAGTTTCTCGACGGCTCGGCCCGCATTGCCCTTCAGGTGGAACCTCGATTTCAGAGATATGTGTTCATAGAAAAGAGTCGAAAAAAGGCCGCGGAACTTCACAAGTTGCGTGATGAGTTTCCTGATAAACGCGATGACATCGAAATCAAGCCGGTTGAGGCCAACGCTTGTCTTCAAGATATTTGCCGAATAACGCCATGGCGGACTGGTTCTCGGCAGCATCGAGCCGTGATGTTCATCGACCCGTTCGGGATGCAGCTTTCCTGGGAGACTCTGAAAGCCGTAGCGGTCACTGAGGCCATCGATACGTGGATCCTGTTCCCAGTTAGCGCTGTGAACCGTTTGCTTAAACGGGACGGTGAGATGCGTGACTCATGGCGTTACCGTCTTGACAGTATGTTTGGCGAACCCGACTGGTACGATGTGTTTTTCCCTAGGCCAAGGGCAACTCTTTTTGACAACATTGACTCGCGTCGGAAATTGGCCGACATGACACTAATCGGTAAGTATTTTAACGATCGCCTCAGTACGATTTTCGCCGACGTTGCGTCGAATCCGTACACGCTCAGGAACACGCGCGGAGTGCCACTATTCCTGCTTTGCTTTGCGGTGGCGAATCCCGACCCGAAGGCCTCGAGACTTGCAATCAAGATCGCGCAAGACATCCTGAAGCGAGAGTCCTCAACACCCAGGTTGTTGTTCCCCATGACGGATTGAATTCAGGCCCAGCAAGTCTGACTGATGACTACGAGGGGGCGATCTCCGGTGAGGGGGAGGTGGCGGAGCGGCTGAGGACCTCGGGGCACGCGAGGGCGATGGCCCAGAGGCCGAAGGTGGCGAGGATGGCGAGGTCGGCGAAGAGCAGGGGGGCGAAGATCGGGGCGCCGTAGACGAACGATTCCCAGAAGGTGGGCATCGGGCTGCGGAGGTTGGGGATCAGGTGGAAGAGGAAGCCGACGAGGCCGACGATCACCTGGGTGATCATGACGACGGCGGCGAATCGCCAGGTCAATCGGCTGGTGGGGAAGGTGGCGACGGCGAACAGGGCTCCCACGGCATAGGCGGCGGAGATGACGCCGATCCACTCGGAGGAGTAGAAGAAACCGTTCTGGGCGTGGTCGGCCAGGCAGAGGACGAAGTTGCCGAGGAAGCCCCCCATCGCCAGCAGGACGACCCATCGGGCCCATTCGAGGCTTGGGGCGTGCTCGGTCCGGTTGAGGATGACGAGCAGGCCGAGGCCGGCATAGGCCAGGGGGGCGGCAAACGGGGCGGTGTAGACGAGGTTGTGGATTGTCTGCGATTCGAAGAAGTGGCTTTGCAGGTGAAGGAGCATGCCGGCCACCCCGACGACGATGGCAAGGGCTCCGACAAGGTGGCCGAGCCATCGGGCGAGCCATCGACGCCAGCCGGGGGGGCCGTCAGCGATCGGGTCGGTCGAAAGGTACGGGCGGAGCCGTCCCTGGAGCAGCCAGCAGACGACCAGGACCGGAGGAGCCGCGAGGGAGAAAAGGAAGGGGATCCACTCGCTCGCCTCGGCGAAGCGGTTCATCGAGTGGGCCATGAAAATATCAAGCGCCAGGAAGGCAAAGTTTCCGGCGGCGAACAGTTCGAGCCAGGGCAAAGGGCGGGTCCACCAGGGGGCGGAGGAGTCGGCGTGGGTGACGATCTCACTCGGCGTCGGTGGCGGTGTCGGATGAGTCGGCATCCTCCTTGCCCTCCCCGCGCAACTCGGCGGCATGGTGCTTGATTTCGGCGAGCTTGGCGACGAGTTCGTAGAAGCCGTGCCACTGGACGAAGTCGGCTCCGCCCATGAAGGCGCCGTGTTTGGCCGTGCGGCCGTAGTAGTGCCAGAGGTCGAAGTAGAGGAACTCGATTGGCTCGTCGAAGGGGGCGGGGGTGAGGAGATTTTCCTCGTAAAGCCCTTCCATGACCTCTCGGGCCTGCTTGACGAGGGAGTTGGTGGACTTGAGGACGCTTTCGGCCTCTCGGTAGAAGGTGCTGATGTTATTGTTCGTGTGGCATTCGAGGCAGGACGCCTTCATCTCGATCTGCTTTTTGCGGAAGTCGTCGCGACGGTCGGAGACCTCGGCAAAGAGGAAGTAGGAGAGGCGTTCGCCGACGTCGTGGGTGGGGTCGAGGCGATCTCCGATGCCGCTCATGTGGCAGGTGGAGCAGGTGGGGACTGGCATGTCCTTCGAGGTGAGGGTCTTGGGATCAGCCCCGAGGTTCATGTCGTGGCGCTGGGCGTGGAAGAGGACGCCGTGCTTCGATTCGTTGTAGATTTCGAGCTGCGAATGATCGGGCCCCATGTGGCACTGGCCGCAGGTCTGGGGAGATCGGGCCAGCTCGACCGAGGCGACGTGGCGGGCGTGGCACGAGGTACACGAGCCGATCGAGCCGTCGGCGTTCGGCTTCCCAATGTCGTGGCACTTCTGGCAGCCCTTGGTGATCGAAGCGGGACCCTGGAGCATGGCCAGGGCGTTCGGCTCGCGATCGACCCAGCCGGGGTGGTACTGCTCGGCAAAGGCGATTTGCTCGGCGGTGAAATCCTCGGCGCCGGTGACGGCGGCCCAGGAGGGGGCGGCGTGCCGGCTGCGGAGGTACTGATCGTACTGGTCCTTGTGGCAGCCGGAGCAGTTCAGGGCGGTGACCTGCTTGACGATCTCGAAGCCCTGATGCGGCAGGACCTCCTGGCCTTCCTGGGGGGTGTGGCAATCCATGCAGTTGAGTCCGGCGGAAGCGTGGGCGCTCATCT
Source organism: Tautonia rosea (assembly GCF_012958305.1). Classification (NCBI taxonomy): domain Bacteria; kingdom Pseudomonadati; phylum Planctomycetota; class Planctomycetia; order Isosphaerales; family Isosphaeraceae; genus Tautonia; species Tautonia rosea. Next base: position 125,843 of record NZ_JABBYO010000002.1, read on the forward strand.
CGAATTCATGGACGACCGCGCCGGTTTCGTGTTCGTGGCACTGAGCACAGCGGCCGGTGGCCTTGACCATCGCCGGGGTGGTTCGGGCGACCTCGACGGCCGGGCGGCGGCTGTTGACGACAAAGGCGGCCACGATCATGGCCGTGCCGAGAAAGACGGCAAGAAAGACACCGCGAAAGGACATGGCGACCTGCTGGACCTGGGACCGAGATGAGGGGTCGAGACGGGGGGCCGTTCCTCGAAGCGGCTCCCGCGACCGTTTTCACGGAACTCTGGGAGACAGGAACAGGGCGTCCGTCACCTGAGATGATCGTTGCGCACGACCTCGGAATCGCTGGGGACGAGGACGGCCCGAGGGAAACATGAAGGGGGGGCGAGTCCGGCCGCGTCCTCTGACTATAATCAGATCGTCCCGAACGTCGTTTCAGGATGACCTGGAAACCGGGACTTATCAAGGTGACTCTGTCACGAAGGCCCGCCAAGGAGGTTCGATCCGGTCTGATCGGCCGCGAGTGGTGGGGACTTTGGCTCTGACGACGAGGCGATTGCCATGACCCACGCTGCCGACCGACCCGCCAACCGCCTTGCCGGGGAGACGAGTCCGTACCTGCTTCAGCATCAGTATAACCCGGTGGACTGGTATCCTTGGGGCGAGGAAGCCTTTGCCAGGGCCAGGGCCGAGGACAAGCCGATCTTCCTGTCGGTCGGTTACTCGGCCTGCCACTGGTGCCACGTGATGGAGCGGGAGAGCTTCGAGAATGACGCGATCGCTCGGATCATGAACGAGCACTTCATTAACGTGAAGGTTGATCGGGAAGAACGGCCCGACGTGGATCAGATCTACATGGCGGCGATCCAGGCCCTGAGCGGTCATGGCGGCTGGCCGATGTCGGTTTTTCTCACACCCGAGGGAAAGCCCTTTTGGGGGGGGACCTATTTCCCTCCCCGAGACGCTCGGGGGATGCCGGGGTTTGCCCGCGTCTTGACCAGTATTCATGATGCCTGGACCGATCGCCGCGAGGCCCTGATGAACTCGGCCAGGGAATTGACCGACCACCTGGGAGCCGCAGGCCGGGTGCCGCCGTCGGAGGGGGAACTGGACTCGGGCTTGCTCGATCATGCGCTCAAGCAACTGGAGCGGGCGTTTGAGCCGAAGGACGGGGGGTTCGGATCGGCGCCCAAGTTTCCGCATCCGATGGATTTGCGTTTACTGTTGCGTTTGCATCGGTACAAAGGAGATGACCACTCGCTGTACATGGTTCGCCACACGCTTGGGAAGATGGCGAGAGGAGGAATCTACGACCACCTTGGCGGCGGCTTTGCGCGGTACTCGACCGACAACGAGTGGTTAGTGCCCCACTTCGAGAAGATGCTTTATGACAATGCGTTGCTGGCCTCGACCTACATCGAGGCGTATCAATTGACGAAGGATCCGGAGTTCGCCCGCGTGGCTCGGAAGATCTTCGACTACACCCTCGGGCGAATGACGGATCCTGAGGGGGGCTTCTACGCTACCGAGGACGCCGATAGCGAAGGCGAGGAAGGGAAATACTACGTCTGGACGCTCGATGAGATTCGAGAGGTGCTCGGGGCCGATCGGGCCGAGACGTTCGCGATGGTCTTTGACGTGACGGAGCAGGGGAACTGGGAGGGGCATACCATCTTGAACATGCCCAAACCGCTAGATCAGGCTGCGGCGGCAATTGGCCGAGACGTGGACGAACTCCGCTCCGAGCTGGATGAGGATCAGGCAATGCTCCTGGCCGTCCGGGAGCAACGGATCCCGCCGGGGAAGGATACGAAGGTACTTACGTCGTGGAACGGATTGATGATTGCCGCGATGGCCGACGGAGGTCATGCCTTGAGGGACGATCGCTACCTCGACGCTGCAGAGAAGGCGGCAGCCTTCTTGCTGGATCGGATGCGGGGCGACGACGGCCGATTGCTGCATAGCTTCAAGGATGGTCAGGCAAAGTTCAATGCGTATCTCGACGATTATGCGAACTTGATTGACGGTCTGACTCGGCTTTACGAGGCGACGGGGAAGGTGCGCTGGGTTGCATTGGCTCTGGATTTGACGGAGGTGATGATCGCTCAGTTCTTCGATGCGGAAGACGGCGGGTTCTTCTATACCGGCGTCGATCACGAGGCACTCATTACCCGGACGAAAGATGCATATGACAATGCAACCCCTTCGGGCAATGCGATGGCCGCGACGGCGCTTGCTCGGCTGGCCGCATTGACGGGTCGAGGTGATCTGGACGAACTTGCGCGTCGGACGATTCAATCCGTGCGCCTGGTCCTGGAGAAGGCCCCGACGGCGGCGGGGCAGAGCCTGATTGCGCTGGATTTCCTGCTCTCCCGATCGAAGGAGATTGCCGTCGTGGCGGGAGAGGATCGGGGTGAACTGGTTGAGGTCTTGCGGCGGATTCGAGGGCGCTTCCTCCCCCATGCGGTTGTCGCGCCGACGGCTCCGGATGAGGGCGAGCAGGCCGAAGCGGCGCAGATCGTGCCGTTGCTGGCGGATCGGCCAGTGAGGGAGGGGAAGACAACGATCTATGTTTGCGAGAACTTCACCTGCCAGGAGCCGGTCTTCCTGGATCGGCTCGAATCAGCCCTTGGGGACGAATGACGATCCTGGTGAACCCTGGAGCGCCTTTGCGAGTCCCTGAGAAGAGGGAGGGCCTTCCGCCATGTCGTCGCAAATGATCCGGGTGAGTCAATTCCTGAGCCTTGTTCTGCGACATCAGCCGGAGGCGATCGGCCTGACCCTCGACGAGGGGGGCTGGGCGTCGGTCGATGAGCTGATCTCTTGCGCCGCGAGAAATGGGACGAAGCTCGATCGGGATCTGATCGCCAAGGTTGTCGCGTCGAACGACAAGCAGCGATTCCGCATCAGCGACGACGGGCTGCGCATCCGGGCGAGCCAGGGTCACTCGATTGCAGTCGATCTGGGGCTGGAACCGGTTTCGCCCCCCGAAGTGCTCTACCATGGCACGGCGACGCGATTCCTTGACGCGATACTGCGAGAAGGGCTCCGGCCGTCGGGGAGGCAGCACGTCCATCTCTCGGGCGATGAGGGGACGGCCGTCACGGTCGGCCGACGGCATGGAGCACCGGTGATTCTGCGGGTGGCGGCCGGGAGGATGGTCGCCGATGGGTTTGTGTTCTTTCGATCGGACAACGGGGTCTGGCTGACGGATCGGGTCCCGGCCTCATATCTGGAAATGTCTGAAGGGGAGCGTTGACGATCTGCGCTGCGTCGGGCCGAGTGGTCAATCGACGGTGGGGAGGGTGAAGCAGAAGGCGCTTCCGGAGCCGTACGGGGAAGGTTCGACCCAGATGCGTCCGCCGTGAGCCTCGACCACGCGCTTGCAGAAGGCCAGGCCGATGCCGGTGCCGGAAATCCGGGTCGGCTGGTGGAGGCGGCAAAACATCTCGAAGACACGTTCGCGATCTTCGGGGTTGATGCCAAGCCCGTTGTCGATGACGCGGAAGCGGGTGAAGCTGCCCTCGGTAGGCTCGGCCTCGATGCGGATGGAGGGTGGGGCATCGCTGCGGTACTTGACGGCGTTGCCGATGAGGTTCTGCATCAGGTGGTCAAGCTGTGTGCGCTGGCCTCGGACGGCGGGTAAGGGACCGTTTGAGACGGACGCTCGACCTTCGCGGAGGGTTTCGCAAAGGACCTTCAAGGCGTCGGAGAGGACACGCTCCATGGGAACGATCTCGGTTCCCTGGCGTTCGTCGTTCTCGGCATCAGCGAAGCGAAGCAGTTCGGCGACGAGTTCGCTCAGGCTTCGGATCGATCCTTCGGCCTGGCCGAGGACGTCGGAAAGACGCTTCGGATCGTCGGCGGCGCGTCGGGCGAGCATGAGGTTCAGCGAGACGACATTCAGAGGGTTGCGGACCTCGTGAGCCATCAGGTGGGCGAAGCGTCGCAGCTCCTCGTTGCGGCGTTCGAGCTGGGCGGCATAGTCCTGAAGCTGGCGCTGGGCGGTCTTGCGTTCGATGGCGTAGCGGATTGATCGCAAGAGGATCGCGCCGGTGATCTCGGATTTCACGAGGAAGTCTTGCGCGCCGCGCTGGAGGGCATCGGCGGCGAAATCGAGATCATCGAGCGAGGTCAGGACGACGACCGGCAGCTCGGGTCGGGCTTCCAGGACAGCGGCAAGTGTGTGGGCGAGGCTGCTATCGGGCAAGACCAGGTCGAGAAGCAGCGCATGCAACTCGTCGGCCTGTGCCAGGCGTTGCCGGGCTCCGGCGAGGCAATCAACGTGTTCGAGGATGACGGGACGACCCTTGGGCCGCGATCGGACAAGATGCTGTCGGATCAAGTCGGCGTGGTCCGGGTCATCCTCGACGAGCAGCACGCGCAGGGGTTGCGAGGCCATGAGGGGTTTCACTCGTCGGTCCGGGGTGGGAGGACGTTCCAGACTCCCCAGTAAAGGCTGAGGTCATTGACCATCTGGCGGAATTTCTCGAAGTCGACGGGCTTGACCAGATAGCTGTTGACGTGGTGCTCGTAGGCCCGTTCGCGGTCGGCCTCGGCGTCGGAGGTGGTAAGGATGACGACGGGCAGGTCGCGCAGGTCGTCGTCGGCCCGAATGGCAGCGAGGACTTCAAGGCCGTCGAGCTTTGGCAGCTTCAGGTCGAGCAGGACGACGTCGGGCCGCTCGGCGTCGGGGTACTTTTCTTCGCGGCGGAGGAAGGCCAGGGCCTCGACCCCATCGGAGACGTGGGTCACGGAGTTGGCCACCCGGGCGCGTCGGAGGTTTCGTTTGACGAGTTCGGCGTGGTCCTCGTCGTCTTCCACGAGCAGGAATTTGACCATGCGGCTCATTGGTGAGGAGATCCTTTCCAGGAGAACACGATTGCTCGGCGAGGCGACGGCTTGAGGGGATTGGGGAGGAACACCGGGACAGGAGCAGGGTTCCGATCACGGCGATCCACATTCCGGGCCGTCGGGATCGGAGTGATCAGGCAAGGCGATCCAGAAGGTTGCTCCCTGGCCCGGTTCGGAATCGACCCAGGCGCGGCCGCGAAGCACCGAGGCAACCTTGGCCACCGAGGCCAGGCCGACACCAGTGCCAGGCTTGGCGGTATCGAGCCGCTGGAACAGACCAAAGATCTTCTGATGATATTCCGGGGCAATGCCCGGTCCGGTGTCGCGGACGAACATAAGGACCTGACCCTCCTCGTGACGACCGCCGAGCGTCACGAGCGTGCCGGGTTGATCGCAGGCGTATTTCAGGGCGTTTTCAAGGAGGTTTTCGAGGGCTCGGGAGAGGTCGCGATCGACGGCGAAGACCCCCTCGGGTAGCTCGGGATCGACCTCCAGCCGGGCCTCGCGTTCTTCGAATCGAGGGCGCAAGACTTCGGCGACCTCGTGGACGAGTCGGGGCAGGTCGAGCGATTTCGGCGGGGAGTCGGAGCGGCCGATTCGGCTCAGTTCCAGCAGGTCGTCGATGAGCTGGTTCATTCGAGTCACGGCGTTCCGGACCCGTCGGGCGGCGTCGAGGGCCGATTCGGTGTCGCCGGCTTCGAGGTCTTCTTCGAGGAGTCCGACGTAGCCGGTGCAGGTGACCAGGGGACTTTTCAGGTCGTGCGAGACGGTGTAGACGAACTGTTCCAGCTCGTCGCTCCGGCGACGAAGATCGCGGCCGATGGAGACCAGCCGACGTTCCATCGCTCGGCGGCTGGTCACGTCCTGGGCAATGATTGAAGCGCCGACGATTGCCGAGCGAGTATCTCGGATCGGTGCCATGCGAAGCGAGAGTTCGAGGCGGTCGCCGTTGTCTCGGCGATGTTCGACGACATGCCCCGAGATGGTTTCGCCGCGAAGGACTCGAGGGAGGAGATCGGGCAAGAGATCGAGCCGGATCCAGGGGGCGAGCGAGGCGGCCGACTGACCGAGCATGATGTCGGAAGGTTGGCCGAAGAGGCGTTCGGACCCGCCATCGCAGGCAATCACGACGCCGTCATGATCGAGGCCGAGGATGGCGTCGTCGTCCGCGTTGATGATCGCGGCGAGGTAGGCGTTGCGGTCGAGAGCGCGGCGCAGATCGTCCGTATCCTGGATGGAGCCGGCAAACGTGACGATGGGGCGATCCTCGGAAGGTGGAGCACCCCGGACGCGGAACCACTGGGCTCCGGATTCGGTCTGAAGGCGGAAGGTGACGTCCAGCTCGCCTCGGGTTGTCGCATGATCGAGTGCCGACTCAAAGGCGGCGGCATCGTCCGCGAGCATTCGACTCCGGACGGCATCCCAGGTGGGAGGCAAGGGGCTAGAGGAGGAACCTCCGAGCAACACCGAGGCCCGAGGGGAGAACCAGACCATCCCGGTCGGCACGTCCCACTCCCAGAGGCCTTCGGTCGAGCCGTGGATGGCTCGAAGCAACCGGGTCACGTCCGCCTCGGTCAGCGGGGGAAGGTCGGGAATGGTTCGCCTGGTTCGTTCCGTCATCCATCCAGGTCCTTTTCGCGAGCGCTTGCCCGTCCTGCCCTTTGAAGACTAGGATTATAACGTTCGACCGTCGAGAATCGCACCACCCTGAGGCGTGATCGGATGATCGGGGAGCGTCTCGACGACCGCAAAACGACCTGATCGGCCCCTCATTGAGGAGGATTCCGGCCCATGCCGCAACGCAACCTGCTGGCCATCGCGGCCGTCGGCCTTGCCTCGATCGCCTGCTGGCAGACGAGCCGGGGTGATTCGAAGGATTCGAAAGATGAGCTGATGGAGCTGTACGGCGTCTTCATTGATGCCGTTGAACAGGTCGAGTCGAATTACGTCCGGGACGTCTCGCGACGGGAGCTTCTGGAATCGGCCCTTCAAGGGATGCTCCAGAACCTCGACCCGCACTCGACCTATTACAGCGAGTCGGAGTGGAAGAAGTTTCAGCGCACGTTTGAAGGCAGCTTCAGCGGGATTGGCATTCAGGTTGAGGTGGACGCCAAGAGCAAGCGGTTGAAAGTGCTTGCGCCGCTCATCGGGACTCCTGCCTATCAGGCGGGAATTCTGGCTGGCGACCTGATTCTCGAGGTCGATGGCGAATCGACCGAAGGGATCACCCAGGACAAGGCCGTGGAGATGCTCCAGGGAAGGCCGGGGACCTCGGTGAAATTGACAGTCTTGCATCCGGGGAGCGAGAAGTCGGAAACCCTGGAAGTGACCCGCGAGGTGATTGCCTCGGAGAGTGTGCTGGGCGTGGACCGCCGGGCGGACGACTCCTGGGAATACTTCGTCGATCCCGAGGCGAAGATCGGCTACATCCGCGTGAGCAGCTTCTACCAGTCGACCGCGGCCGATATCCGCCGCGCCCTGGAACAGCTCAAGAGCGAAGGAATGGAAGCCTTGATTCTCGACCTGCGGACCAATCCCGGCGGCCTCCTCTCGGCGGCGGTGGAGGTGTCCGACCTGTTCGTTGACGGGGGCGTGATCGTCAGCACGAAGGGGAGGAATACGCGAGAGCGTCGTTTCATGGCCAACAGCAGCGGTACCTACGACGGCTTCGCGATGGTCATCCTTGTGAACAGCCACTCGGCCTCGGCCGCGGAAATCGTTTCGGCCTGCCTGCAAGACGCCGGCCGGGCGAAGGTGGTGGGGGAGCGATCGTTCGGTAAGGGGTCGGTGCAGAACATCATCCCACTCGAAGGCGGGGCCAGTTTCCTGAAGCTGACGGTCGAGAGCTACTTCCGCCCATCGGGAGGGAACATCCACAAGTTCCCGGACATGACCGACGAGGATGAGTGGGGTGTCTCTCCCAGCGAAGGGCTGGCCGTCGAATTGTCGCCCGAGGAATACGTTCGTTGGGAACTCTCCCGACGGCGCAAGGACGTCACCTCACGAATTGCGCGACGGGTGGCAGAAGAAGAACAGGACGAAGGTGAAGTAACGGCCGACCGTCAACTTGACAAGGCCCTGGAATTCCTCCGTGCTGAGCTGGGTGGGCCGGAATCGGACGATCAGGCCAAGGAGTCGGACGACTCGGTGACGGAGGAGGAGCCCGAACCGTCGACGCGTTGAGCGGAAGAACGCTCGGGGCCCGCGCCCCGAGCGATTCCTGGGGGGCCTCTCTGCCAGCGTTCCTGGACCGATCGGAGAGCAAGGCGACCCATGGATGAGGCTTTCGACATCTGGCGATTCCTGCAGGACCAGCTGGTGGTCGCTCGACGGTTCCAGGACCGCGTGGATCACGATCCGGAGTGGTCGGAAGCCCGACGAATCGTCCCTTCTGGAGCTTTCGCATTCCGTCGACTGGTCTCCCGCTCGATCATGCCCAGGCCCAGGCGATGACGGAGGGAGCCCTGCCGGTGATCCAGCAGCCGGATGGCTTGCAGGAGGTGGTGGATTAGGAGCTCCAGGCGGATTTTCTCGTGACAAGCTGGCGAGGCGAGGAAGCGGACCGCCAGCTTGACTCCCTTCGTCGAGGAGCCCGATTTCTGATCCGGAGTCCTGACGGGTTGTTGCTCGAGCCGGATGTTCAGTCGGGAATTGTGGATTGATGCCGTAACCTGCGAGCCGAATGCGACCGTGACCGATCCCCTCTTGCTCCTGGCGATTGAGACAACTTGTGATGAAACCGGTGCCGCCGTGCTCGAAGGCCCGAGGCCCCCGGGAGGCGGGGTGCCGCGAGTGCGGTCGAGCGTCGTGGCGTCTCAGGTGGAATTGCATGACCGCTTTGGCGGTGTGGTCCCCGAGATTGCCTCAAGAGAGCATGTGAGGCAGCTGTTGCCCATTGTGGACGAGGCGCTTCGGCAAGCGGGGGTTGGGCTTGATCAGATCGGCGCGGTGGCGGTAGCGACTCGTCCCGGTCTGGTCGGTTCGTTGGTGGTTGGCCTGACGGCGGCCAAAATGCTGGCGATGACGCTCGACGTCCCACTGGTGGCAGTTGATCATCTGGAAGCGCATTTGTATGCCTGTCAGTTGGCAGCGCCGGAGCGGGTGGTGTATCCGTGCGTCGGCCTGGTGGTGTCGGGGGGGCATACGAGCCTCTTTCGATGCGAAGGGCCGATTGAGGCGGAACTGCTCGGCGGCACGATCGACGACGCGGCGGGAGAGGCGTTTGATAAGGTCGCCAGTCTGCTGGGCCTCGGATATCCGGGGGGGCCCGGGGTCGAGCGAGCCGCGAAGGGCGGAAATCCGAAAGCCTATGCGTTTCCGAGGGCCTTTCTGCGTGAGGATCGGCTCGATTTCAGCTTCTCGGGCCTGAAAACGGCCGTGCTATATGCCCTTCGAGGGCAGGATTCGAGGGGGCGGACGGGGGCCGATCCGGGAACTCCCTCGCCGGAGGTCGTGGCCGATCTGGCGGCGAGTTTTCAGGAGGCTGTGGTGGAGGTCCTGGTGGCGAAGTGCCGCCAGGCCTTGCAGCAGACGGACCTGAGGAAGCTCGGGATCGGCGGTGGGGTCGCGGCAAATGGGAGGTTCCGTGATCAGGTAGCCGCAATGGCGAGCGATGAAGGAATTGAGCTGTTCATCCCGCCGATGGCGTTGTGCACCGACAACGCAGCGATGCTCGGCGTCGCGTTCCCAAAGCTCGCCGCAGGCCAGGGGGCCGAGCTTGACATCGACGTGACCGCCGGACTCGTGCGGCCGACCCGTCGCTGACTGACCCGGCCGGGAAGTGCGGAAGCGGGGAGTATTCCTCGATCCTGGGCTCGATGTCGGAGTCCCGGAACCCTTTTCGATTGGCTGAGAGGGTTCACAATAGGAAGTTGAGGCTGCGATTGCGGGCAATTGCAGCGACCCATTGACGCAGGGCGAGGGAGCAGCGATGGCCGATGACGGGAGGAGGTTCGACGGAATCGACGCGGTGGTGCTCGACGCGGTGGGCACCTTGATCGAGCCGAGCCCCTCGGTGGCGGAGGTCTATGCCGCGGCAGCTCATCGGCAGGGGATCGAGGCCGATCCCGACGTGGTGCGGGTGCGTTTCAAGGAGCATTTCCGGCGCGATGAGCTTGATGACCTGCGCGGTCCGATGGTCACGGATGAGGCGATCGAGTATCGCCGATGGCGGAGGATCGTCGGCGGGGTCTTGCCCGATTTGCCCGATCCGGACCGGGCCTTCCTGGAACTCTGGGAGCATTTCGGCCGCGCCGATGCCTGGCGATGTTTCGAGGACGTGGCCCCGGCACTGCGGTCCTTGCGAGCGGTCGGGCTGGCGATCCGGGTCGGCTCGAACTTCGACGGGCGGTTGCGAGGGGTGCTGCGAGGATTGCCCGAGGTGGCGGAGCTGGCCGAGGCGGTCTTGATCTCGTCGGAGGTCGGCTATCGGAAGCCGCACCCGTCGTTCTATCGGACCGCGTGCGACCATCTGGCCATGCCTCCGCACCGGGTGCTGTCGGTGGGCGACGACCCCGAGAATGACGTTGCCGGAGCCGGGAGGGCAGGCCTTCAGGCGGCGCTCGTGGATCGGTCGGGAAGGCAAGGGGATCGGCCGGGGGTGTTTCCTGATCTTGTGACGCTGGCCGAGACCTTCGGGGGCTGCCGCTGAGAGCTGTGTCGTCCTCTCACCACGCCATCAAGCTGAGTGGCTGCCAGCAGTCTCGGCGGTGCTGTTTACGCGGGCGATGGCGATTCGTGGTAGGATGTATGTCCTGGTCCCTCGATCTCTCGCGACGGAAGCCCTTTTGATGAGCCGATCGCCCCAGCCCTTCACCGTCGGTCTTGTGCAGATGCGTTGTTCGACCGACCCGGACGAGAATCTCCAGCGTGCTTGCGATTTCCTTCGAGAGGCCGCGAGCAAGGGGGCGCAGGTGACGTGCCTGCCCGAACTGTTCCGATCGCAGTATTTCTGCCAGACCGAGGATCACGCCAATTTCGACCTGGCCGAGCCGATTCCCGGCCCCTCGACCGAGGCGATCGGCGCGGTGGCGAAGGAGACGGGCATGGTGATCGTCGCTTCGCTCTTTGAGTGGAGGGCGGCGGGACTCTATCATAATACGGCGGTGGTGATTGATGCCGATGGGTCGATCCGAGGGAGGTATCGAAAGATGCACATTCCCGACGATCCGCTCTACTATGAGAAGTTTTATTTCACGCCCGGCGACCTCGGGTTCCAGTCGTTCCGGACGAGCCGGGCGAACGTCGGGACCTTGGTGTGCTGGGACCAGTGGTATCCCGAGGCGGCCCGCCTGACGGCGCTGAGGGGTGCGGATATTTTGTTCTATCCGACGGCCATCGGCTGGCATCCGAGCGAGAAGGACGAGTACGGCGAGGCCCAGGCCGACGCCTGGATGACCATGCAACGTGCCCACGCAATCGCCAACGGCGTGTTCGTCGCCGGCGTGAACCGGATCGGCCACGAGGGGGACCCGGCCGGCGGGATCGAGTTCTGGGGCGGCTCGTTCCTGGCCGATCCGTTCGGCCGTATTCTGGCGAAGGCGGGGCACGACACGGAGGAGGTCCTGGTCGTGGAGTGCGACCCGAAGCTCATGGAGACGACACGGCGGCACTGGCCGTTCTTGAGGGATCGGAGGATCGACGCGTATGCGCCGATCGTGGAGCGATTCTTGTCGTGAGATCGAGAGAGGCCAGGGGATCGATTCGCTGGCCTCTGGTTGAGGGAAAATCGATCAGGTCGACTCGGCTGGGTGGAAAATCACATGATCAGATTTTCATTCGGGCGGCGATGATGTTCCGTTGGATGTCGTTGGTGCCTGAGAAAATGACGCCGCCGACGCTGTCGCGGAGGTCGCGTTCGATGCCGTTCTCGGTGACATAGCCCTGGGCACCGAAGTGGCGGACGGCGTCGAGGGAGTTGGCGACGAAGCACTCGGAGACGTGGAGCTTGGCCATGGCGGCTTCGAGTGTGGCGTCCTCGCCTCGGGCTTTCTTGCGGGCGAAACCGTAGACGAGGGGGCGAGAGGTTTCGTAGCGGAGTTTCATGTCGACGAGTCGATGGGAAACGGCCTGGAACTTGCCGATCGACTGGCCGAACTGCTTGCGCTTGCGGGCGTGATCGACGCAGCGTTCGAGTTGTCGTCGCATGGTGCCGAGCGTGCCGGCGAGAATCGCGCCGCGTTCCCATTCGAGCGCGGCGTTGAAGACGCGGGCGCCTCGGCCTTCGCGTTCGAGGATGGCGTCGAGCGGTAGCTCGCAGTCTTCGAAGGCAAGTTCGGCCATGGGGGCGGTGCGCATGCCGAGCTTCGGGATCTCGCGGACGACGCGGAGGCCGGGGGTGTCCTTCGGGACGATGAAGGAGGTGAGGCCAAGTGCTCCCTTGCCGGGATCGACCGTGGCGAAGACGACGAGGACGTCGGCGATCGCGCCGCCGGTGATCCAGACCTTGCGACCGTTGAGGACCCAGCGGTCGCCGCGGCGATCGGCCTTCGTGCTCATGCTGAAGATGTCGGAGCCGGCCTCGGGCTCGCTGGCGGCGTTGGCGCCGAAGAGGGAGCCGTCGCAGAGGCCGGGGAGCCACCGGCGTTTCTGCTCCTCGGTGCCGAAGGCGAGGATCGGCATCGTCACCGTCCAGAGCGAGGCGCCGAGGGCGAAGACGAGGCCAGTGTCGTGGCAGCCGTAGCCGAGTCCCTCGACGGCGGCGACGGCGGAGACGAGGTCATCCGCACCACCTCCATATTCCTTGGGCACGGGAAGGCCGAGCAGGCCGAGCGATCCGCACTTGCGGTAGCCCTCGCGATGGAAGGTGCCGAGGCGGTCGCGACCGGCGACGTCGTCGCAAAGTTCGGAGCGGGCGAAGGTGACGGCAGCGTCGAACCAGGAGCGCTGGGCAGGGGTGAGCAGGTCGTCCATCGGGAAGCCTCCGTGCTCCTCGGCCAGAAAAAAAGGCACGCGATTTGATTCTCGATGACGCCAGTCTAGTCTGATGGCGATTCGTGGCAAGGGGAACTCTGAGATGATTGGGAGTCGAAGGCAGCGACTCGATTGCCCGGGAAGCCAACGATGATCGACCATCAGCGCGAGGAACCCAGAGGGAAGAGACGCACCAATGACCGAAGACGGATGATCGGTTAGGATGATCCGATCGCGGAGGCTGGGCAGACGGGACCCTCGCGCGACCTTGTCTCGAACGGGCCGAATCATGTCAATGAGCAACGAATCGTTGAGTGACGAACCGACCACCACCGAGACCCCGGCTGCGCTCGGCTATCGCTTGCCCGCGGAGTGGGAACCTCACGAGGCGACCTGGATTGCGTGGCCGCAGAATCGGGAGGATTGGCCGGGAAAATTCGAGCCGATTCGGTGGGTTTATGCGGAGATTGTGCGACATCTCAGCCGATCGGAGCTGGTCCGAATTTTTGTCGGCTCGAAGAAGGTCGAGCGGAAGGCGAATGAGGCCCTGACAAAGTCGGGGGTCGATCTGAGCCGGGTCGAGTGGGTGAGGAAAAAGACCGATCGAGGTTGGCTGCGCGACTCGGGGCCGATGTTCGTGGTGCGGGACCGCTCGCACGGCGAGAACGGGGAATTGCCTCCTGTCTCGCTGATCGACTGGAAGTTCAACGCCTGGTCCAAGTACCACCAATTCAAGCGGGACAACCGCGTCCCTCGGGTCGTAGCCGAGACACTTGCCTTGACCCGATGGGAGCCACGGACTCCGATCGACGGGACGCCCAAGCGAATCGTTCTGGAAGGCGGGGCGATTGATGTCAACGGTCGAGGAACCTTGATCACGACCGAAGAATGCTTGCTCTCGAAGCAACAGGAACGCAACCCCGGGCTTGACCGAGCGGATTACGAGCGGTTGCTGGGGCAGTACCTCGGCGTGACGAAGGTGATCTGGCTGGGGCAGGGGATCGAGGGAGACGATACACACGGGCATGTCGACGACATCACGCGATTTGTAGATCCGACGACGGTGGTGACGTGTGTTGAGGAGAACCCGAACGATCCGAACCACGCGAGGCTTCAGGAGAATCTGGAACGGCTCAGAGACGCCACCGATCAGGACAACCGGCCGTTACGCATTGTTGAGCTACCGATGCCCGAGCCGGTCGTGTTCGACGGGCAGCAGGTTCCGGCAAGTTATGCAAATTTTTACGTCGGAAATTCCGTAGTGCTGGTCCCGACGTTCAATGACCCGAAGGACCGCGTTGCACTGGGGATTCTCGCGGAGGTGTTTCCCGATCGGACAGTGGTGGGGATTCATGCCGTCGATTTGGTCTGGGGTCTGGGGACGTTGCACTGCTTGACGAGGGATCAGCCTCGCGGATCCCTGGACGGTTGAGTTCAAATCACACTGTCGCGCAGTGGACTTTGGTTTGAGTGGGTCCGGTTGCCGAGGGGCGTGGTCCATCGTTTGCAAGAGTCAGGTTGATCATGACACAGCCAAGCGATTCGAGTTCACCGAAGTTTGTGGAACGACCGAGTCGATCACGCCAGATCGTCTCGCTTGTTATGCTGATTGGGGTGAGCTTGACTGTCGCGGTTCTGTTCTATCAGGTGATCCGGCCGCTGTTTCTGCCGTTGTTTCTGGGGGCGGTCTTCGCTCTGCTGGCGATGCCGCTTCAGCGCGATCTGATCCGACGGGGGCGAATGCCCGCCTGGCTGGCCTCACTCATCATCACGGTGGTGGTGGTTCTGGTGGTGGTGATTCCGACAACGGCCGGGTTCTTTTTGATCAAGGACCAGGCGCAACGAGCCATCGATCAGGTTGAGCAGGCAGCACTCGATCCGGTTGCTCGTGAGCGACTGCTGGAATTGGTCGGGAATCGGTTGCCGATCGACGCCGAGACCCTGGAGGAGCAGGTAGTGCGGCTCTTGCGTGATGGCGAGGCGCTGCTGTTCCAGCGGGCCATGAAAGCGCTCGGCAGCGCAACGGCGTTTGTCATCGGGTCGCTGCTGTTCTTGATCTCGGGCTTTTTCTTCCTGAAGGATGGTGAAGCGCTCTTGAAGGCCTGGGAGGAACTGACGCCGCTTGATCCGGAGCAAGACCGTCAGATTCGCTGGCGATTTGCCGAGGTCTGCCGGGGGGTGGTGCTGGCGATCTTGCTGGCGGCGATGGTGCAATCCATCGGTCTAGGCCTGATCATTGCGATCCTCGATCTGATCTTCGGGATCGGGATCGGACCCTGGATCTTTCTGCTGATGCTGCTGACGGCGATTGCGGCGATGATTCCCTTCGTTGGCCCCCCGGTGGTCTGGATTCCGCTGGCGGGTTATCTGCTGTACGAGGGAAAGTATGCTCCGGCGATTATCTTGAGCGTCCTGGGAGCGGTTGTGATCGGAAACCTGGATTATCTGGTGCGGATGATGGTGTTGAAGGGAACCACCCAAATGCACCCCTTGATGGGATTAATCTCGATTCTAGGTGGGGTGCAATTGCTGGGAGTGGTGGGGATTTTCGTCGGGCCGATCGTGGCGGCGGTGTTTGTGTCACTCCTGCGCATTCTGAGGCAACAGCTCGTCGCGTTCGAGCGGCCACCGAAGATGGTCGGCTGACCAAGGATCGATTGATCGGTCCTGAGGCCGAAACGGCGATCGCCCCGTCCCTACGCACGAAATCGGGGTCGGCCTTCACCCAAGAGAAGGACGACCCCGAGGAAGATCGGAACAAACTGTGAGGGGCTGAGGCCCGGCTCAGGCGCCGGAGAGACTCGCGCGGAGATATTCGCGGTTCATGACGGTGATGTTCTGGGTGCTGATGCCCTTCGGGCAAACGGCCTCGCACTCCTGGTAGTTGGAGCAGTTGCCGAAGCCTTCCTTGTCCATTTGCTCGACCATGTTGAGGACGCGGCGCTTGCGTTCGACCTGTCCCTGAGGCAGTCGGGAAAGCTGGGCGACCTTAGCTGAGGTGAAGAGCATGGCCGAGGCGTTCTTGCAGGCCGCGACGCAGGCCCCGCATCCGATGCAGGTGGCCGAGTCGAAGGCGAGGTCGGCGTCTTCCTTGCGGACAGGGATGGAGTTGGCTTCGGGGGCCGAGCCAGTATTGATCGACACGTAGCCGCCGGCCGAGATGACACGGTCGAAGGCGGAGCGATCGACCATCAGGTCGCGAATGACCGGGAACGGATCGGCGCGCCAGGGTTCGATGTAAATCGACTCGCCATCCTTGAAGCTCCGCATGTGGAGCTGGCAGGTGGTGGTTTGCTCGGGGCCGTGGGCGACCCCGTTGATGACCATGCCACAGGAGCCGCAAATGCCTTCGCGGCAGTCGTGGTCGAAGACGACCGGGTCTTCGCCTCGGAGAATCAAGTCCTCATTGAGGCGATCGAGCATTTCGAGGAACGACTGGTCGGGGCTGACGTCCTTGGCCTGATACGTGACCATGCGGCCCGGATCGGAGGGGCCCTTCTGCCGCCAGATGTGCAGTGTCAGGTTCATGGGATTACTTGTAGCTCCGGGTCACAAGTTCGACGTTCTCGAAAACGAGGGGTTCGATCACCAGGTCAGGTTCGGCGTCGGGGCCGTTGGACTTCCAGTTCGAGACGTGACAGAAATGTTCGTCATCGCGGAGCGCCTCGCCTTCATCGGTTTGGTGTTCCTCGCGGAAGTGTCCACCGCAGCTTTCTTCTCGGGCGAGGGCGTCTCGGCACATCAGTTCGCCGAGTTCGATGAAGTCGGCCACGCGGCCAGCCTGTTCGAGGGCGATGTTCAACTCCTCACCGGAGCCGGTGACCTTGACGTTTTCCCAGAATTCCTGGCGGATTTCGGGGATCCTGGCGATGGCTTCGCGAAGGCCGTCGGCGTTGCGAGCCATGCCGCACTTGTCCCAGACGATTTTGCCAAGCTCCCGGTGGAAGGAGTCGGGCGTGCGCTTGCCATCGATGGAGAGCAAGGTGCGGACCCGATCCTTGGCGCGGGCTTCGGCCTGGTCGAACTCGGGGTGATCGACGCTGGCGTCGAGCTTTTTGAAGCGGGCGAAATAATCACCGATTGTGTAGGGCAGGACGAAGTAACCGTCAACCAGACCCTGGAGCAACGCACTGGCGCCGAGCCGGTTGGCGCCGTGATCGGAGAAGTTTGCCTCGCCGATAACGAAGAGACCGGGAATGTTGCTCATCAGGTTGTAATCGACCCAGAGCCCGCCCATCGTGTAGTGGCTGGCCGGGTAGATGCGCATGGGGACCTTGTAGGGGTCCTCGTCGGTGATGCGCTGATACATATCGAACAGATTGCCGTACTTCGCGGCGATGGTTTTCTGGCCGAGGCGCTTGATCGAGTCTCGGAAGTCGAGGTAGACCCCGACGCCGGAGGGGCCGACACCTCGGCCTTCGTCGCAGACCTTCTTGGCGGCCCGGCTGGAGATGTCGCGGGGAGCGAGGTTGCCGTAGGAAGGGTAAAGGCGTTCGAGGTAATAGTCGCGTTCGTTCTCGGGGATCTGGTCGGGGTGGCGCTTGTCGCCGACTTTGAT
This sequence comes from Tautonia rosea, assembly GCF_012958305.1. NCBI lineage: Bacteria > Pseudomonadati > Planctomycetota > Planctomycetia > Isosphaerales > Isosphaeraceae > Tautonia > Tautonia rosea. The sequence continues at coordinate 143,155 of NZ_JABBYO010000002.1, forward strand.
CGGAACCCAGACGCGGCCGTCGTTGCGGAGCGATTCGCTCATCAACGTCAGCTTTGACTGGTGCTCGCCGTGCGGGGGGATGCAGGTCGGGTGGATCTGGGTGTAGCAGGGGTTGGCGAAATAGGCCCCTTGCTGGTAGGCACGGAACGCGGCGGTGACGTTGCACCCCTTGGCGTTGGTTGAGAGGTAGAAGACGTTGCCGTAGCCGCCAGTGGCCAGGACGACGGCATCGGCGCAGTGCTTTTCGATTTTGCCGGTGACCATGTCACGAGTGATGATGCCGATCGCGCGTCCGTTGGCGATGACGAGCTCAAGCATCTCGGTGCGCGGGTACATTTTGATCTTACCCGCGTTGACCTGCCGCATCATCGCCTGGTAGCAGCCAAGCAGCAATTGCTGGCCGGTCTGGCCTCGGGCGTAGAAGGTTCGGGAGACCTGAGCACCGCCGAAACTGCGGTTATCGAGCGTGCCGCCGTACTCTCGGGCAAAAGGGACGCCCTGGGCGACGCACTGGTCGATGATGTTGGTCGAGAGTTCGGTGAGGCGGTAGACGTTGGCTTCTCGGCTGCGGAAGTCGCCACCCTTGATGGTGTCGATAAAAAAGCGTTGGATGGAGTCGCCGTCGTTCTGATAGTTCTTGCAAGCGTTGATGCCACCCTGAGCGGCAATCGAGTGGGCGCGTCGGGGGCTATCCTGGTAGCAGAAGGCCCGGACGTTGTAGCCGAGTTCGGCCAGAGTGGCGGCGGCGGAGCCTCCGGCCAGCCCGGTGCCGACAACGATGACCGAGTACTTTCGCTTGTTGTTCGGCGAGACCAGCTTCAGTTCGCCCTGGCGCCGAGTCCATTTCTGGTCGATCGGACCGTCGGGGATCCGGGCGTCGAGCGTCTCTTCAAGGACCTTCATACGCGTGCCTTTCCTGATCGGTCGAGTTGAGCGAAGCAGAGCGGCCCGGCGAGGCGATCTTGGGCGGGATCGGGCGGGGCTCGGCCACGGCCTCAGGCTCAGATGGTGAAGTAGCCGAAGTTGGTCCAGTAGTCGAGCAGGATGAATGCCGGGATGGAGACGTTCCCCAGGACGATGATCGTCGCGGCGATTGGACCGACGAGGAAGATGCCTCGGCGGTACTTGGGAATGGTCAGGCCGAGGGTCTGGAACATGGCGCTGGCCCCGTGGCTGAGATGCCAGCCGAGCAAGACCTGGGCGACGATGTACGTCAAGGCGATCAAGGGGTCGCGAAATCCGAGGATGACCATTCGGTAGACATCTCGGCGGTATTCTCGGCGTTCCGATTCGGCGACGGAATCGGCTGGAATTTCCTGAATGGCTCGGGCAGCCTCGGAGGCGATGTCGTCGCCTGGTGTTTGAGCCTCGACGGCGGCGTTGAGGTCGGCCGCTTCCTGGCCGGGGCCGATTTGATTGGGCTCGAAGCTGACGAGGGTAACGGGCTGGCCGTGATGTTCGTAGTACTGCTTGTAGTCAGGATTGGTCCACTGGACGGTGAAGTGGAGCAGGTGATAAACGATGAAGAACAGGACCAGGCTGCCGGAGAGCAGCATCCATCGCGAGGCGGAGGAGGCTCGCGTGGTGCGCTCCATCACGTAGCGTTGGGGTCGAGAGGAGCGATTCTCGCGCCAGACCCAGATGGTGAAGGTAATGTGCAAGGTCACGGCAACGAGCAGGCCGATGCGGGCGACCCAGAGCAATTCGGGCATGGAGTGGAGGAACTCGGCGTAGTTGTTGATCGTCTCGCGGCCGAGAAAGATCTGGAGGTTCCCCACCATGTGGCCAATGACGAAGCCAAACAGCAAGAGGCCGGTGATCGCCACCACGGCCTTCTTCGCAATCGATGAGCGGATCATGCCAGCACCCTACAGAGGAAAACATCCCCGATACCGAGCAGCCTCCCGAACCTGGGATTGAGCCGGACTTCCGAACGTCGCGGACGCGAAGCCGTCGTCGGCCTCGATGGACGGATCGACCCCGATCCACCTTGAAGGGGCGGCGGAGCATGCGATCACCCGGAGTGGCGAGAGGTTGCTTTGCGTATCGTAATGCGTCGTCGACCGAATTACCATCGCTCGGTGAAACGTCGCGAGGTCATCACGGGGAAGGGCGGAACTGGGAAGGAGATTGTGGCGGACGACGATCGGACGAGAACTGGAATCTCGGCGAACGGTCGCATTCTTCTCAAGTCTGTTTTAGGGAACAGAACAGGGGAGTCAAGCAATTTCGGGCCAGGCGGCGTTTGCAGAAGGCGTTCCTGGGGTGGGCTGGAGACGCTTATCGGTCGAGTTCAAGTTGAGTGACCTGCAACACACCATCCGGACCTCGGCGAAGCCGGATGGAAACCGGGCTGCCGTGACATAGGTTCTCCGCCAGATCGGCCAGCCATCCCAGATCGGGCACGAGGGTAGCCTTCGCCTCGGCGATGACGAGTTCTCGGCTTCTGCCCCGGGGAGCGATTTGGAGAACAACTTTGGAATTCCAGTCGCAACGCCCCGCCGGCTCGACCCAGGAATCCACAATCGCGCCGATGACCCGCAATTCCACACTCAAGGAGGAGGACGTGGAGGGAGTCGGTCGAACCATTCGATCAACAGCGCTGGGTGCGAGTGCACTCATGCGACGAGCTCCTTGCTGATCGGACCGGCACTCGGAAGATTGAACAGGGGAATCAGAACTCTCGGTCCCTGATGCATCCATCATAGTGCGCGGTCGTCGGCTCGACAAGCGGAAAGTCCGGAGAGCGATCGAGGCTCCGCAATCGCGGTCGTGGTGAGCAGGAGTCGGCAAGGATCGTGACCATCCTGGTCGTCGGAAGGAAGACCGGGATTCTCAGACAGTTGGATCGGTTCCAGACGGGCAGTAAGCCGGATTCTGTCGGACGCCGAAACGGCGGCCGGATGACCATTTCTCTGGGACGCCAGTTACCCGGCGCCTCAAGCGACCTACCCGGGAGTCGTGAGCGGGTCGGGCTAACCCGCGGAAGTGTCCGATTGCTCGAACTCTCCACTGCCCCCTTATTTGGTCTTGCTCCCGATGGGGTTTACCGAGCCAGGTCGGTCACCCGACCTGCTGGTGAGCTCTTACCTCACCGTTTCACCCTTACCGCCCCGACACCAAAAAAGGGTCGGGGAGGCGGTTTCCTTTCTGTTGCACTGTCCCTGCCCGATCCGTCTCCAGACCGAGCGGTGGGCGTTACCCACCATCGTGCCCTGAGGAGTCCGGACTTTCCTCCCCGGGATGGTCCTGGCCCGTTGTTTTTCAAACGAATCCCAGGCCCCGAGGCGGTCATCAGCCCGTCTCGAACCGTATAATCATTTTAGCAGCCGGGAGGGCCCGGAGCAATTCAACCCAGTGATCGGTTCTTGAATCGGTCACCCATTGCAGAAATCTGAGTTGAACTGTGACTTGTATGGCAAAAAATGTTACCCAAACTTCCTAGATCGACTATACTGACAAGGGGTAACCGCACCGATTGGGAGGGTCGTACGATGTGCATCCAGGGATACTTGCAACAGCACCGGGTGCGATTTGAGGCGATGCTCCACCGCCCTGAATCGACCGCATCGCGACGGGCGCACAGTGTCCATGTTCCAGGGGATCAGGTGGCCAAAGGGGTTTTGATTCGGGCAGACGATCGGTTCGTGCTGACCGTCTTGCCAAGCACGCACCGGGTGGACCTGGAACGACTGGCCCTGGTATTGGAGGCAAACCGTGTTCGATTGGCGACCGAGGATGAGGTAAGCCAGGTGTTTGTCGATTGCGAGCGGGGAGCTGTGCCTCCGTTCGGCAGGCTCTACGGAGTCATGACGGTGGTCGACACCAGTCTGGCGGCGTGGGCCGAGATTGTGGTTGAGGCCAATCTCAGGCATGAAGATTTGAGGCTGCGGTACCGGGATTACGAGGCGGTTGAGGAACCGCTCCGGGCTCGGTTTGCCAGGCCGATTGTTCCGAAGCGGTCGCGATCCGCCGGGCGTCAGGCCGGTTGATCGCAGCGGATTGTGAGGCACGGATGGTTTGCGCCAACGAATTGGTTGGGCAACGTGGATGCCCCCGAGCCAATCGACAATGGGGCTCGGGGGACGATTGGGGAGGATGAGATTGGCTCAGGGCTGGGCGAAGGTCGAGGGTTCGCGATCGGCCAGCTCCTCGATGTCGGGAGCAAATCCTCGCCTCATGGTGTTCTCGGTAATCGAGCGGGCGAGCAGGAATTCGAGGAGATAATCGGGGCCTCCGGCCTTGGTGCCGATGCCCGACATCTTGAAACCGCCGAATGGCTGGCGGTCGACGAGCGCGCCGGTGCAGGGGCGGTTGATGTAGAGGTTGCCAACCCGAAGCGATCGCGAGACGCGGTCAATGTGCGCGGGGCTCCGGGAATAGAGGCCGGCGGTCAGGGCGTATTCAACCTCGGTGGTGATCCGCAGGGCGTCGTCGAGATCCCGCGCGCGGATGACCGTTAGGATTGGGCCGAAGACTTCTTCCTGGGCGATCCGGGCCTTCGGGGCCACATCGGCGACGATCATCGGCCCGACGTAGTGGCCGCGATCGGCGAGCGAGCCGATGTCGAGCTCAGCGACGACGCGGCCCTCGGAGCGGGCAATCTGCTTGTAATCGTTGATCCGATGACGAGCCTCGGCGCTGATGACCGGGGGGATGGCCGGATCGGGGTCGTCGGCTGGGCCGACGGTCCAGGAGGGCAGGGCTTCGGCCAGTCGCTGAACGAAGGCGTCGTAGATACCGTCGAGCACGATGGCTCGGGAGGCGGCAGAGCACTTCTGGCCGGCGTAGCCGAAGGCGCTCGTGAGCACGCCGACGACGGCTTCGTCGAGGTCGGCGTCGTCGTCGATGATGATCGCGTTCTTGCCCCCCATCTCGGCGATGACGCGCTTGACGTGGGACTGGCCGGCCTTGGTCTCGGCGGCAACGCGGTTGATGGTCAGGCCGACGGCCTTCGAGCCGGTGAAGGCGACGACGGCGGTTCTCGGGTCATCGACGAGGGCGGCCCCGACCTCTTCGCCGACGCCGGGGAGGTACTGGATGACCTCGGGAGGCGCACCGGCCTCTCGGAGAATCTGGACAAGGTGCCAGGCGATGATCGGCGATTGCTCGGCCGGCTTTAGGATCACTGGGCATCCGGCAACCAGGGCCGCGACGGTCATGCCGCAAGGGATGGCCAGCGGAAAATTCCAGGGAGGGATGACCACAGCGACCCCTCGGCCGAAGTATTCGAGGCGGTTCGTTTCGCCGGGAACGTCTCGATGACGTGGGTCGGCCAGGTCGAGCATCCGACGGGCGTAGAACTCGCAGAAGTCGATCGCCTCGTCGACGTCGGAGGTGGCCTCGGCCCAGGGCTTGGCACACTCGAAGACTTCCCAGGCGGCCAGCTCGAAGAGGTGGGCTCGCATGATCGCGGCGGCCTTGAACAGGACGTCGGCGCGGGTTTGGGCGGGGGTTGAAGACCAGGACGGATAGACCGATTCGGCGATCGTCAATGCGCGGTCGGCGTGTTCAGGTTTGGCCTTCGCGGTGCGTCCGACGATGAGGGACACGTCGTTGGGGCTCTCGGAGACGAGTCGATCATCGGTCCGAATCTCATCGCGGCCGATTTGCAACGGGTACTCGCGGCCGAGCTGAGCACGGACGTGATCGAGGGCCGATCGCATGCGATCCCGATTCTCGGCTCTCGCGAAGTCGATCGGGGGCTGATTGGTAAAGGGAGGAAGCTTGCCTGAAGGCTTGGCCTCGTTCCGAGGCCGGGTGACGACGGCTCGCATGGTTCCGACCTCCTGGGGGTTTCTCAAGAGTTCCTCGACCGGCACGTCGCCGTGGGCACTGGCCCGGAGGAACGACTCGTTCGACGTGTTTTCGAGCAGGCGACGGACCAGGTAGGCCATGCCGGGCAACATGGCTCCGTACGGGGAATAAACGCGGACCCGATGGCCCCGGCCGACCAGGGCGCGGCGGATCGGATCACCCATGCCGTGAAGGATCTGAACCTCGTAGGCGTCGATCGGAATCTCACGGACCTCGGCCGAGGCCATCGCGTGGGCGAGGCTTCGCACGTTGTGGCTGCCGAAGGCGGGGCGGAGCCACTGGTGATGATCGAGCAGGAACTCCGAGCAGCGTTCAAAGCAGGCGTCGGTTTCCCACTTCCGGGAATAAACAGGCAGTGGCCAACCGACCTGATGGGCAAGCAGGACCTCGTAATCCCAGTAGGCTCCCTTGACTAGGCGGATTGTGATCGGAGTGCCTCGGGTCTCGGCCCAGTCGCGGAGGTTCCGCAAATCGGTCTCGGCGTCGATCAGGTAGGCCTGGCAGACGATGCCGAAATGGGGGTAGTCGCGGAACTCGGGCTCGTCGAGGGCGCGGCGGAAGATCGCGTAAGTCAGGTCCTTGAACGCGTACTGCTCCATGTCGACGTTGACGAACGCGTGGCAAGTCATGGCTTCCCGAAGGATCGGTCGAAGGCGATTGAGCACGCGATCGGTTGTGGCCTCGGCAGCGGTTGGGTCGAAGCGAGGGGTGAGGCTCGTCAGCTTCAGCGAGAGGTTGACGCGGGGGATCGGGCCACGATTGTCGCGGTCGATTCTCGGAATTTCGGGCTCGGCGGCGAGCGGTTCGGCGAGCCCCTGGATCAACTCAAGACAGGTGCGCTGATAGACCTCGGCCTCGCGATCGGTGATGACAGCCTCGCCGAGCAGGTCGGCGGTGAAGGCAACGCCCTTGCGGCGGAGACTGAGGACGGTTCGAAAGGCTTCCTCGGGAGTGCTCCCGGTGATAAACCGTCGGGCCATCCGCGTCGCGGCGGCTCGGGCCATTCGGGCAAGCATTCGGTCGCCCACGGCGCCGGAAGGGGCCAGGGAGAGGGGCATGGAGATGAGGTTTGGGACGCGGTCGCCCGCCTCCTGGAGATATTCATTCAGGTGGCGGCGGACGGAGGCTGGCTCGACGAGCGTCGGCAAGGCATCGATGAATCGAAAGAGCTGGACCTTGACCTCGGGATCCTCCATCGTCAGGCCCATCAATTGATCGTCCCACCAGGAACGATCGAAGGGGGAGGGGCCTCGACCGATTTGCCGAAACAAGGCGCGGCCAATTTCCCGGGTGCGCTCCTCGACGGCGTGTGATCCGGGGACAGGTGGTGTTTTCACAACGGTCGCCATCACAATCACCCCTTCCAGGTCTTCGCCGGGCAAGCTCTCTGGTTATTGTACGTTTCGGGGAGGGTTTCGGATCGGCGTTGCAAGCGTCGGGGAGCGAGAATGGTGGAGAGAAAATCGTGCCAGCTTCGAGGAAGCCCGCTACCCTGGGCCGGTCGGCGGTGTTCCTCTTCAAGGACCCTTTGCCCTACGGTTTGAGCCGGAGTATCTTCTCCCCAGTTCGGGGGGAGCCTGGCCGAACAGGCAAGGGGAATGCCGAGCGTGTGGAGGTTTCAACGATCCCGATGCGTAACCGACGATCCTGGCTGATGGTGGCGGCAACGACGGGAATGGCGTTGCTGGTGGCCGTGGTTCCGGCCCTCGCGGCCGAGCTGTTTGGCACGGTGAAGACGGTCAATCCGGACGAGAAGACCCTGATCGTCGTCGAGAAGACCACCGGTAACGAGGTCACAGTCACGGTGACGAACGAGACCGTGTTCATCAACGCCAAGGGCAAGCAGGCCAAGAAGTTCGATCTCAAAAACTTCAAGAAGCGCGAGGGGAAAGCCAAGGTCAGGATCGAGCACAAAGACGGCGTGGCATCGAAGATCACCGTGACGCCGCCCAAGAAGAAAGGCAACGCGGCCGACTAATCTGTCACGGCCCGACTGGCCTTGACGGTTGAGGGCGTCGCCGCGATAACCCGATGCGGCGGCGTCTCCGCACGCTGCAGAAGTCAATCTTCCGAGACCTTGGGCCGCGAGGAACGGATGCCGCGGCCGGAAGGGAATCCCCTCGACTTGATCTGACTCGACGACGCGCGACACGGAGGTCCCCGCCGATGAGTACCGCAACGGCTCCCGAGATCGCTCCGCCGGTATCGCCGGCCCCGGCGAACCCAAGGATGAGCTGGATCGACACGTTCCGGGGGCTCTCCATCGTCCTGGTCGTGCTTGGCCACGTGCTTGGGGGACTGGCGTTTGCGGCGTTCGTCCCTGAAGCGGGCAAGGAGCGGCTCTGGGCGGCGTATGACCTGCTTTACACGTTTCGAATGCCCGCCTTGTTTCTGGCGTCGGGGCTCTTTGCCGCGCGATCGGTGCGAAAAGGGTGGCCGAAATTCGCGGGAGACAAGGCCCGGACACTGGCCTATCCGTACTTGCTCTGGTCGTTGATCGCCTGGGGATGCCACTCCCTCGTCTCGGGGATGACTAACTCGCAGGCCGACCCGCTGACCCCGCTGAAGATGCTCTACGACCCGATGCAGGGGGTCTGGTTCCTGTACGTCCTGTTTGCGGTGATGATGGCCTTTGGCCTCTGGACGGCAAAGGGGGGGAACCGGGCAGGCTTCCTGGCGATCGGGGTGGTCTTGCACTTCCTGGTACCGCTCTGGGTCGGCGCTCCGTCACTCTTGGTGCAGGTCGGACTGTTCGCTGTGTATTTTGGTCTGGGCCTGGTTGTGGCCGATCACATCCGGTTGCTCGGCGAGTGGCTCAAGCCTCGGCGGCTCGTCTGGTTCGTGCCGTTGGCCTTCGGATTGATGAAGGGGGCCGTGGCGATGGGATGGGACGAACATGCCTGGCTGGATCTGGTTCCCGCCCTCTTTGGAACACTCGGGATGTTCGGGGTGGCGATGGTGCTGGATCGCTTGCCGGGGGTCGAGGCGTTGCGGTATTGCGGGAGACATTCGCTGCAAATCTATGTGGCAAGCGGTCATGCGTCGGTGGCGACCAGGATTCTGTTGTCTCGTGGGTTGAATTTCACGGGGTTGCCGATGCACATCGTCCTGGGGACTGCGGCTGGGTTGATCGTGCCGCTAGCCTTGGTGGCGGTCAGCAAGGCGATCGGGTTCCGCTACCTGTTTACCTGGCCGGCTTCGGACAGCCCGGGCGAGCAAAAGGGGACCGCGACCAAGGCTCGGGGACCGATTGGAGGGCCTCGGCCGAGAGTCGCGAGCGTGCCGAGCCCTTGACTCTCCGCCCTCCGCCGCGGTACTCTTGTGCAACTTTCTCAATCCGGCACGCATCTTATCCAGAGTGGCTGAGGGACGGGCCCTGCGACGCCACAGCAACCGATCCGCCAACCTGGGCGGATGCTGGTGCTAATTCCCGCCCACCGAACGATCGACCCCAGCGGGTCGCCGTGTCGGCTGTTTTCTTGGGGAGAGATGAGATGGCTTCCATGACCCGTCGGCTTCGACCCACAGGTCTCCCGGATCAGCCCTGCCCCATCGACTCGCCGCCCTGCCCACCATCAACTCTGGATTGAGACGGCGCTGCCGGATCGGAACGGATCATGGCGTCTGGTTCCGTTGCGGAAACGTTCCGCGACGTGATGGCCGGCGCCCGGACCCGTGCCGGCGCTCCCCTCGTGCGACCGAGATACGTCCACGTCGTCTCGGTGTTGAGTGACACGTGCTGGAGCTGCCGAGCCGACCTCGGGAGAACCACCGGTGAGTTCCGAATTCGTCCGCGGCCTGACCTGTCGCCTTTGCGGGAAGCAGTACCCCAAGGAAGCCCTGAATTTTTGCACGGAAGACTTCGGCCCGCTTGAGGTCGAATACGACTACGAGGCGATTGGCCGAGCCCTGAGCCGCGAGGCGATCGAGCGCCGCCCTCGGACGATGTGGCGTTACAAGGAGCTCTTGCCAATCGACGGCGAGCCGACCGTGGGCTTACAGGTCGGCTGCACACCGCTCATCAAGGCCAGGCGCCTGGCCGAGGCCCTCGGGGTTCGAGAGCTGTACATCAAGAACGACGCGGTCAATCATCCGACCCTCTCGTTCAAGGATCGGGTGGTGGCCGTTGCCCTGTCGAAAGCCGTGGAACTGGGCTTCGACACCGTCGGCTGCGCTTCGACAGGGAACCTGGCCGGATCAGTGGCCGCGAACGCCTCGGCGGCGGGGCTGAATGCCTACGTCCTGATCCCGGACAACCTGGAGCAAGGAAAGGTCCTGGGCGCGACGATTTACGGCGCCAAGGTTGTGGCGATCAAGGGAAATTACGACCACGTCAACCGGCTTTGCTCGCAGATTGCCTTCCGGTTCGGCTGGGGGTTCGTCAACGTGAATCTCCGGCCGTTCTACGCCGAGGGGTCGAAGTCGATGGGCTTCGAGATTGCCGAGGACCTGGGCTGGCGAACGCCGGACCACGTCGTCGCGCCGATGGCCGGTGGCAGCCTGATCGGCAAGATCTTCAAGGCATTCAAGGAGCTGGAAGGGTTGGGCTGGGTCGATCCGGTCAAGACCCGGATGTTCGGCGCCCAGGCGACCGGCTGCAATCCGATCACGAACACGGTCAAAACCGACGCCAAACGGGTCAAGCCGGTTCGAGACCCGCAGACGATCGCCAAGAGCCTGGCCATTGGCGATCCGGCCGACGGCTTCTTCGCGTCGAAGCTGATGAGGGAAACCGGTGGCTGGGGTGAAGACGTGGACGATGATGCGATCGTCGACGCCATGAAGCTGCTGGCCGAGACTGAAGGTATTTGGGCCGAGACGGCCGGCGGCGTGACCCTGGCGGTGACCCGGAAGCTGATCGAGCAGGGGAAGATCGACCGCAACGGCTCGACGGTCATCTGTATCACGGGGAACGGCTTGAAGACGCAGGAAGCCATCATCGACCGCATTGCCCTTCCCCCGGTGATCGCGCCGAACCTGGCCGAGTTTGAATCGCTGGTCGGAGCGTCCGCCCCGGCCGATTCGGAACTGGCCCCGGTCGGTGCCTGAGTTCCGAGGGTTGGTTCCCTCCTGGTCGAGCCAAGCCCCTGGCCTGGGAGGGGACCCACCGCGAAGCCACGTTGGCACGGTTTTTCAAGAATCGCTCTCAAGTGCTCATTGAAGTGAGGCAGCGCCCCCGATGGCCAAGGTTAGCATTCCCACCCCCCTCCGCCCGGCAGCCGATGGCCAGGCGTCGCTCGAAGGCGCTGGAACCACCGTTGGCGAGGTTCTCGCCGATGTCGGTCGTCAGTATCCTGACCTGCACAAGCGGCTCTTCGCGGCAGAGGGGCAATTGCATCAGTATGTGAATGTTTTCGTGAACGACGAGGACATTCGATTCATGGACGAGCTGGACACTCCTGTGAAGGAGAGCGACGAGATTGGCATCATTCCGGCGATTGCCGGTGGCTGATCCGCGCTCGGCTCGGACGAAGCCCGACGGGGAAGGTCCGATCTGCTCCGTCGGGACATTGTGTCTGGCCTGAGCGATCGGCTGCTGCGGAACACTCATTTTCCCGAACCGAATTGAATCGACACTGACCATGCAACCCTTTGCCGACGTTCCCGCCGAACTCGAACGCTACAGCCGTCAGATTCGCTTCCAGAACCTGGGCGAGGACGGCCAGCGCAAACTGATCAACAGTCGGGTGACCATTTGCGGCTGCGGGGCGCTTGGCACCGTGCTGGCGAATCACCTGGTGCGGGCCGGGGTCGGCTTCGTGCGAGTGGTCGATCGCGACTTCATCGAAACCCACAACCTGCAACGTCAGATTCTCTTTGATGAGAACGACGTTGCCGACAATCTGCCCAAGGCCGAAGCGGCCGCTCGGAAGCTGCGGGCAATCAATAGCCAGGTGACGATCGAGCCGGTTGTCACGGACATCGATCATACGAACATTCTCGATCTTGTTTCCGACGCGGATCTGATTCTCGACGGGACCGACAATTTCGAGACGCGCTACCTGATCAACGACGCGGCCGTCAAGCTGGGCAAGCCCTGGGTCTTCGGTGGGGTGATCGGCAGCGAAGGGCAAACGATGACGATCTTGCCCGGCGAGACACCCTGTTTGCGATGCGTCGTCGAGACAAGCCCTCCTCCGGGAATGACACCGACCTGCGAGACGGCCGGAGTGCTCGGGCCGGCGGTGGCGGTGGTGGCGTCGTTCGAGGCGGTCGAGGCGATCAAGATCCTGGGCGACAAGCATACGTCGATCAACCGAGAGTTGATCATGTTTGACATCTGGGACTGGTCATTCCGCCGCCTGAAGATTGCTTCGCTGAAGGGAAAGGTGGACTGCCCTTGTTGCGGCCAACAGAACTTCGAGTGGCTCGAAGGGAGGATGGGATCGCATACGACGGCCCTTTGCGGTCGCAATGCCGTCCAGGTGGCCGCTCGGCGGGATTCGCCCCTCGATTTCGCCGAACTCGGCGGCCGGCTCTCGCCGCTTGGTGAGGTGCGGCATAATGCCTATATGCTTCGGTTCGCGACCGAGGGCTACGAGTTCACGGTGTTTCCGGATGGTCGGGCCATCATCAAGGGAACGAACGACATTGCCAAGGCTCGGACGCTTTACGCTCAATTCGTTGGAAGTTGACGATCGTAATCTCGACCTCGCTGCTGCCTTGCCGTCCCCGCCCGGACCATCCTTTCTGGGATTGCGCTGATGATTTATCTCGACAACGCCGCAACCAGCTTCCCGAAGCCTGAACCGGTCTATCAGACACTCGACCGCTTCGCCCGGACGCAACTGGCGAACCCGGGTCGGTCGGGACACCGGATGGCGACGGAAGCCGAGCGGACGCTTGATCAGGCCCGGCACACGCTCAACCAATTCTTCAACGGCGAGGAACCGGAGCGCTGGATTTTCACCCTCAATTGCACCGATGCGCTGAACATGGCGATCAAGGGGGTGGTCAATCCGGGAGATCATGTGATCACGTCCGATCTGGAGCACAATTCCGTCAGTCGCCCCCTGGTCGCGATGGAACGATCCGGGATGATTTCTTTGACCCGGCTCAGCTCGCACGATGGCTACCTCGACCCGGACGAACTTCGGGCAGCGATCACGCCCAGGACGAAGCTGGTGGCCCTGACTCATGCCGCCAACGTGCTCGGGACCGTCCAGCCGATCGAGCTGATCGCTCCGGTCGTCCGGGAGGCCAATGCGCTTCTTCTGGTCGATGCCGCACAGTCGGCTGGGGTCGTGCCGATTGACCTGAGGAAGACGCCGATCGATCTGCTGGCATTCCCCGGGCACAAGGCTCTTTACGGACCGACAGGGACGGGGGTGCTTTACGTCGGTTCTCGGGCCTCGGTCCGAGTCTGGCGAGAAGGCGGCACGGGTGGTGATTCGAAGCATCCGGTCCAGCCGGAGGAGCTTCCTTATCGCCTGGAAGGTGGCACGCCGAACGTCCTGGGAATCGCCGGCCTGGCGGAGGGGGTTCGCTGGGTGGCCGGTCAGACGATCGAGGCCAACCGCCGCCACGAGGTCGATCTGTTGCAACGGGTGGTCGACTGGGTCGAAGGCAACGGCGATGGCTGGCGGGTCGCCGGCCGATGGGAGCCGGCCACTCATGTCGGCGCCTTGTCGCTCATTCCCCCTGATCAGGATGTCTTTCCTTCGCAGGATCTGGCGCTCGGCCTGGATGCGAGCCACGGCATTGCCGTGCGGGCCGGCTTGCACTGTGCTCCGTATATCCACCGGGCACTCGGGACCTATCCCGACGGGACGTTGCGGGTGAGTCCTGGACCGTTCAATACCTCGGAAGACATCGAGATGCTGCTCAAGGCACTCACGGAGATGACAGCCGGGGTTCTCTGAGGAGAGACCGCAGGATGCTGGGAGCCGATGGGCGGATCGGCTCATGGCATTCGCGATGACGTACCGCCATGATCCGACCGATCGGAGGCCCCAGGATGTCGGGCGAGGGGCGATCAGGTACGACGGCGTCCGGGGATCGGCAACCTGTTCGACAACAGCGGACACGTTATTCATCGTGGGTCTGGCCGATCGCGCTGGCGATTGTCGGGGTCGTTCTGTTCTGGATCGCTTGGGGCGATCGCGACCCGGTTTCCGTCAGGACTCAGGTTGAGCAATTGATCCAGGCCGATCAGCTGGATCAGGCCGAGGTGTTGCTCGATCAATTGCTAAGCACAGGCGTTTCGAGCCCGGAGGAGTGGATTCTTCGGGCTCGCATTGCGCTGGGCCGGGATCGGTTTGAGGAGGTCCAAGACTGGCTTCGACGCGTTCCCGACGATCACCCGACGATTGCGGTTGCCTGGCTTCGCACCGGCCAGACGGAGTTGCGCAACCACCGCTTCCGACAGGCGGAACTCGCCCTGGCCGAGGCACTTCGCATCGACCCGACGATCGATCCCGCTCGGCGAGAGTTGATTTACCTCTATGGGTATCAACTTCGCCGCGGCGAGGCTCGCGAGCAATTTCTCGAGCTGGCCGATCCCATGCGGCTTGAGCCGTCAGAAGTCCTTGTCTGGTGCTTGCTTCGACGAACTACCTGGAACCCGGAGGAGGCTGCGCAGACGCTTGCCCGAGCCGTCGAGGCCGATCGCGGAGATCGTTGGTCTCGGCTGGCGCTGATCCGGAATGAATTGACCTTGGTCCGATTCGATGAGGCACGCAGACATCTGGAACAGCTCTCGGGTTCTGATCCCGAAGCAATTGCATTGCGCGTGGAATTGGCTCTGGAGGAACAGCACATCGATCGGGCAGAAGCCTTGCTCGCGGAGGCCCCTCGGGGCCACCCCGAGCTGGAGTATGTCCGGGGCCGACTTGCCCTGGCCCGAGGTCGTGATGCCGAAGCCTTCGAGGCGCTGGAGCAAGCACTAAACGCCGGCCCACTCGATCAAGAGAAGATTCTTCGGAATCTTGCAACGGCGATGCGACGCCTGGGTCAGGAAGAGGAAGCCCGAGCGGCTCTTGATCGGGCCGAGGCGTTGACCCGGTTCAATCAACTGGTCGAGGTGGTCGTCAGCGCGCCTCGATCGGACGACGACGCCGCACTGTACCGCCGCCTCGGCGAGGCCGCTCGGGCGGCCGAGTTGCGGCCCGAGGCGCGTGCCTGGTTTCAACTCGCCCTGGCTCGTGATCCGTTCGACGCGGCGACTCAAGAGGCTCTTGCCGAGATCGAATTCCAGATCAACTCCAAAGGGGGGGAACCGAGCACTTGAGGATTCGCCGAGCGCGACCTGGGTTGGTTGACCTCGACTCATCAGTGATGCGTTGCGTGTGGGAGTGTGGAAAATCTCACTTTGTCGAAAAAAAGAGGAAAATAGTAGAGGAATTTGTGACCATTCTGGATAGGATTGAAGTTAGTACTTCAATTCTTCAGAGAAGTGCATTGCAGGGTCGGAAGCGGAATTCTCGTTGTCGATGTCGATCATGAGATCCCATTCTCTCATCGATGAGAATGGACCGCGCATTTTCTACGTCTTCCTGGAGCCTTTACGCGATGCGTCGCTTTCTGCTGTCTGCAGGCTTCCTGCCATTGATGCTTCTGCTCCCGATTCTTCCCGGTTGTGGTGGCGGGACCGAAGTTGGCGACATTCAGGTGTCTCCCGAGGCCGAAGCGGCTGACGATGCCGGTCAGAAGGCCATGGAAGAGTACATGAAGTCCATGCCCGGTGGTCAACCCTGAGCTTCCTCAGGGGATACGTCGTTCATTTCAATCCACGGAGCTTTTCCCTATGACAGATTCTCGCCGCCGCGGTTTCACACTGATCGAGCTTCTGGTGGTCATTGCCATTATTGGCGTTCTTATCGCACTTTTGCTTCCGGCAGTACAATCGGCCCGTGAAGCCGCTCGACGCTCACAGTGCGTCAACAACATGAAGCAGATGGGCCTGGCCATGCATAATTATCACCAGGCGGTCGGCGTGTTTCCGATGGGCAATGCCCGAGCGTTCTCCAACCCCGGTGTGGTCACCGACTGGGGCACCTTCAGCGCTCACGCCATGATGTTGCCGTTCCTGGAACAGAACCAGGTGGCCCAGGCTTGCAACTTCGACTGGACCGTCTGGTACGGCGTGGGGAACCAGATCAACCTCACGGTCTGGAATGTTCGGGTTTCGAGTTTCCAGTGCCCCTCGGATCCGAATTCCGGGAAAGACCACTTCAACAACTATCACGGCAATTTCGGCACGGGAACCGACCCCTGGGCGACGCAGACCAATGGCGTGTTCGCGCCGCGGTTCACCGCCTACGGGGTGCAAGACCTCGTCGACGGAAGCTCCAACACGATCTCCCACGTCGAGGCACTGACCGGCGATTACCGGAGGCTCGGCCAGAATTATCGCATGATGGCCTCCGGTGTGCCCGGCGGTGGCCTGCCTTCGAACATGCTGATGTTCGACGCCCGGCAGAACATGCAGCTGATCTTTGAACAGGGTCAGGAGTGCCTGCAGAGAATGCGGACGACCCCCGGCTCGAATTCCAACCGAGGCGCCCGCTGGCAGACCGGTTCCCCGGGGCTGACGTTGACCAACATCATCCTCACGCCGAACTCGGACCAATTTCCGTTCAGCGCCTGTCGTTGGGATTGCGGCCCAGGCTGCGGGACGGACTTCGGACACCTCTTTGTGCCGTCCAGTCTCCATCCCGGCGGCATCAATGTGCTGTTCGCCGATGGTTCGGTACGCTTTGTGAAAGACACCGTCAATATTAATGTCTGGATGTCGCTCGGCTCCCGAGATGGCGGCGAGGTGGTCAGCAGCGACCAGTTCTGAGCCTGGTTTCTGTGACGATCCTTATGGCCCCGGATGCTTCGTCGAACGAGGTGTCCGGGGCTTTTTCGTTGGCGGTCGGTCGTTGGGTGGCCGCGTGAGATGAACCGAATGGTGGGGCCATTCTTGGTCGAGGGGTCCTCGCCGATCAGGATTATGGAATACAGGTTCCGGATCAAAGGAACGAAATCCCGCGAGAAAAGGCCGGGTCGAGCCTTGCGGAACAGGTCTGGGGTCGCCAAGCTACTATGCCTGGGGAGAGAGAAGACCACCTGAATTGGAAAGGGTGGCGTCTTCCCCGGATCGATCCTTGACTCAAGAAGGTGCACCGTGAAGGCTCTTACCTCCGCATTCTCGATCGCTGCCTTGTTTGCCGCCCTGGTCGTCCTGCCCGGTTGTGGTGGTAGCGATGAAGCCGTTCCTCCCGCCGATGAAGGGGCCACGATCGAGCCGATGCCCGGCGATGAAATCATGCTCGAAGGGACCGGCGAAACCGAGGCGATGGAAGGTCCTGCGGGCGATCTCGACGCCCTGGACGTTCCGGAAGCCGAGGCCGAAACCCCTTGATTGGAATGCTTGGCACGCTTCCGAAACCTTCGATCGATCGCTCTCTCCCGGATTGATTGGACTGATGGTGTCGGGACATCCAGGAATGCGACGACCCGCCCGAGGTTTCCTCGAGCGGGTCGTTTCGTTTTGCGAGTGTCCAACGCTCGTTGAGCTGAGGCGATGACCACTCAGTTGATTCCGAGAAACGACCCGAGGGCCAGAACACCGCCAAAGCGATGCCTGACCCTCGGGTTCGGAAGTGCCTCCCCCCGCTCTTGCACGGGGCCCCGCACGGCAGACCGGTCCATTTCCGAGGACAAGAGACCTGACATTTCGTTGGGAAACGACTCATCAGACACATTCTTGTCGGATCGGGTCCGGGGTCCGATCTCAGTACGCGAACAAGCCGAACGGGTAGGGCGTGAAGAACGGCCGGGTGTAGTGCTTCTTGAAGTCGAGGAACCAAATGCCGTCATCCCACCGCAGCGTCACCGCGCGCCAATCGAGGGGGACTTCCGGATACGGATGGATCGGGCCGATATTCGGCCATGCCTGCCAGGGGTACGCCGTCGGGTAGCCGACCGCAGAGAAGTTGGGGTAAGGAGCGTAGCTCGGCCAGGCATAGTTCGGATATCCAGGAGATGAAGCCTGGGTACCACCACCAAATCCTGCAGGGCCTTCGGGCAGCGGACCGCCCATGCCGGCATCACCGATCATGGGAGAGGCTCCCATCATCGGGGTGCCGATTGGACCACTGTCGAAGGTGGTAGCCGAACGCATTCCATTGTGAGCAACCTGATACTGGGTTGCCTGCACGCTCTCGTCGTTGGAGACGAGGATTCCATCGAGGACCGTGTTCACACCCGGAAGGTAACGAACGCGCTCGATGGCCGCCGAACGCTGTGCGGCGTTCGAGACGGTGCCGGAGAGGGTCACAACCCCATCCTTCGCAGAGATCGAAAGTTGCTGCCCCGTAAGCGCCGGGAGCGAACGCAGGGCCGCTGCCACGTCATCGGCGGCTTGCTGGTTCGAAACGCGGTCTCCGGCCATGGCCGGGGCCGCCGCGACGAGGGCCGCGGCAAGCACGCCCGATGCGATCGAAATCCGTTTCAGCATCGCGATCATTAGGTCCATCCTTTCCCGCCGATGGCCGATCGTTCTCCGGGACCGGTCGTCGAGCGGGGAGACGACCGGTTCCCGTCGCACGCAGTCCCGGAAAGTCCGGGACTCGGCCCGGGCCGAGTCCGACGGCACCGCGCCGAGGTCGTAAGGCTCAATGTCGGACTCTTCCGAAATCCCTCGGCAGACGCAGCAGTCTGTTGGGACCGGCACCCGAGAGTGAGAGGGAGAACAGAACGAGCCGACGAGCGAACGCTGCTGCAATGATCGGAACGAGATGGACCCTGTCGGCGGAAAAAAAATCGGGGCCAGGCGGCCCCGATGAGGATCGGATCGATCAGGCAGACCTGGCCGGTTATCCATCCCCGGCCTCGGCTTCGACTCAGGACGTGGCCGATCCTTCAGGGGCGACCCAAACCGCCGGAGGGTCGGAGGATTCTCGACCACCTCCGACCGTCATTCCAATCAGTAAGGTCGTCATGGTGAGTCCTGCAAACAGGCCGAATTCCGAATCATGATGACCACACAAAGCACCAGCGATGCCGAGTCCCACGACGGCCACCACAAAGGCCAGCTGCCCACGTTCAACCCACCGAGGCCCGGCGAACAATCGGGTCAAACACAAGGCCAGTACACCGAAGACCTGAAAGAGAATGACCAGAGAATCGAAGACGAAACCGTGGTGGACCGGGATCAAGTCCATGCGCATTCCCTCCTTGGGCAGACGTTGGTCGGCGACCCGGGAGAACTCCGGGGCGGACTCCGTGATCCGATTCCATCGCATCCTGCGTCGGAATGGCAAGAGGTGATGTTTGGCTCCTAAGCAGACACGGTGCCAAAATCGGTCGAGGGGGAAAGTTCGAGGCCATCCCCGTCAAATCAAGGGGAATTCTTGAGAAAAAAGAACCCCCTCTCCCATTTTTTTGTCAGGGAAAGGGGGTCGATTTCGAACAACGCTCAACGTCATTCTTTCAATCGATTTCATTCGAACAAGGTGCGCAGACAGCCTCGTTTATCCAATCCGCTGGCGAGTTGGCTCAAGGGCGATTGCCCTGGTTTTGGTTGCGATTGAAACGCTGTTCCATGGCCCGGCCGCCCATCTGCTTGATCTCGGAGACGCCTGTGACGTCGTTGATTTTCCACCCGCTCCGTTCCTTGCGGACATCGACCCGGCGCTGAAGGATGCTGCCATAGTCGCCTTGTTTGCGGAGAATGAAACTCACGATGCCGGCGGCGGTGGGGCGACTCATCTGAGCGACCTCAAAGCCTTCAAACCCATCGGCAATGGTGGTGAGTTCTTCCTCGGAGAGGCTCATTTCGCGAATCGCCTGGAAGGTTTTTCGCCGAGTGGCGGTTTCGGCTTCGCGAGGAGCACGAAGCGCAGTGGCGTCGTGAAGCCCCTGGATGTCCTTGGCCTTAATGGCATTGAGGAAGGCGTCGACAGCGCCGCGAGGAGAGTCGAAATTCGCAGGTTCAGACGATCCGGGTCCACCCGGGAAGCCGTCCGGTCCGCCCGGGAAGCCGGGAGGTCCACCAGCTTCGAACCCGCCGAAGCCACCGGCCTCGAAGCCACCGGGAGGGCCACCCATGCCGGGCATCATCCCTTCATAACCAGGGGGAGGGGCTCCGGGCATGGCACCGCCCTGACTGCCCATCATCATGGCCATCATGCCGTCGGCTTGCCCGGCAGATCCGTCCGGGCCGGGGGCTGCTGCGGGGGGGCCTCCGCTGCGTCCTCGGGCGGCGGCCGGGTCGTTTGCGGAGTTGGCTGCGGCGAGCATTTCGTTCAGAGCCGCGTCACCGGCCACGTTTCCTTCGGGAGCAGCCGTCAGACCGCCTGCCATGGGTGAGACGGCGGTGGTTGCGGCTCCGGGTTGGCCGGCAAGGGGACTGACTGCTCCCGGGCCGGGGTTCCCGGCATCAGGAGCGAATCCGACGGGAGCACCGGCAAGGGGAGCCCCCTGGGGAACCGCCGGGGCAGCAGCCGGAGGGGCTGCAGCGGGAGGTGGGGCCGTGGGACCCCCAAAGCTTGGGTCCCTCATATCGACGACCGGGACCTCGCCACCTTCTCCCGATCCTCCTCCACACCCCCCCACGAACAGGCAGAGGGCGATTGCCGGGAAGCCGGCCCGCCAGGCATCGATGCGTCTCATCGGTCTTCGTCCTCCTGCTCGATGAAGAGATCGGGGTTGGGGGAGCCATCACGTCAGAAGCGGGCTGACCACGAGATCGGAGGGAATCGGCCCGGGGACGTAGCATGCTCGCCAGATAACTCTATTATGCCGACGCATGTGCCCGGGGAGAAGGGTCGAAATGACGATCGTCGCGTCATCGCATCGCCTCTCATCGAGCAATGGGTTGATTAGCTGGAAATGGGTGGTCGTTACCAAAAATGATACTGGCCGGTGGTAAGCACATAAATTCCGAGGAGGAAATTTGCCACGGCGTGGCTCAGAACGCAGGCCGAAACGCTCCGAGTCAGGGCGAGCAAACCGGCCCAGGCCAGACCGGTCAGGAGGGCTGGGAGCCATTCGGGATGGACCATCATGAACGCGGCTGAGGTGATGGCCGCGGCCAGGAGGGTAACCCGGCCAATCGGCACACGCCGGAAATCATCGGGATCGATCACCACGCGCATGAGGAACGATCGCCAGAACAACTCCTCAAAGACTGGGACGAGCACCACCAGGCCGATCATGCGGATCGAGACGAACCCCCAGTAGGCCGCCGGGCTGAGCACGGTCGGGTCAAACCCTTCGCGGGTTCCCCCGCCGAGAAAAGGAAGTGGGGGATAGCGGCCATCGATTCCGACCCAGACGGCGGTGACGACCACTCCGAGCACAACTGCAAGCAGCCATCCCCCGATCGCCGGAGTCTTCTTCAGGTCGGCCCAGGCCGATCGGCCGAAGAGGACCATGATGACCGCGGTCAATACGGCCTTCGTGGCATAGGCGACCGGGTACCACGACGCGTGGAGATTCTCCGGGATGAAGGCTTCAGCCTGAGTCAACAGAAGATAGGCAAGCATCGGAGCAACGTACGGCACGAAGGTCCAGAGGCTTGCGACTTCCCCTTTCGAATCGGTCGACATCGGTCAATAACCCCACGACGATCCTGGAACACATGGCGTCGGAGGGATCATGCGACGCGATCGCTGATTGTGCAACACCCTGGCCGTCATTTGGGAAACCCAATGACGCGGAGAAGGACCTTGTTCTTGGGACGCTCGACGTCGAGATCCCCCACTTCTTTACTGGCGAATCCTGGACCTCGGTCTCCGGGAACAGGATCAAGGGGCAGAGGATCGAACACCCTGATCGGGATGGGCATACTGAGGGGTCGAGAGCATCGCCTCAAAGTGTTCGATGATCTCGGGGTGAGATTCGCGGTGAGGTGCAAAGAGGGTTTCGGCCTTCTGGTGGATGATCCGATTCCTGCGTTCAAGGATCTCAGCAACTTCAATCTTGATGAAGTCGTCAAACGCGAGAGAAAACTTTTTCTGAAACTCGGGATAAAATTGTTCCTCGCCGGTGCGGGCCGCGACATCGGCTTTCAGGGCGTCAACCTCCTCTCGGAGGTTTTTCCCCGTCTGCTCTTCCCAGCGGCGAATCACCTCTCGGATATGGTCGAGTTCTTCCTCAGCTTCAAGCTTGGGCATGAATCGAGGTGGATCTCCGGTTGCGTCGCTGGCCAAAAAGGCTTCGTACTGATCGAGCCGGTCGAGAAGATCTTCGGCGTAATCGTAGTCAAGTTGCTGATAGGTAATGCTGATGTCGTTGATCATCTTACTGAGCTCGCTCTGCAACTCGCGAAAGAGCTCGGGATTGGATTGCATGGCCACGGATCCGCCAGCGGACGGCTCGTCACTCGATGGCGCACCGCAACCATTGACCAGAAGCGAGAGCGAGATCGACATCACGAAGACAGGCGTTCGGGCTCGGAGAGGGCTCACGGCAAGTTCACCTGAAGTCAGAAGCGAGAGAGAGGTTGCACCAGGAAGGAAGCGATTGGCCACAACGACCGGGGGAAATGGGGTTGTGGCCAATCATATTCACGTAGGATCTTAATTGCGGTTTTTCAGGACGCCAGGAGCGTCATGATTCGCCGCGCTCCCGATCAGTACTGGTCACTGGAGACCAGCTCGTTCTCGGCCCGAGTGCTGAGCCATCGGTAGACATCGCGATTGATCGTTTCCTTGATTCCCCGCACGCTTCCGTCGGCGAAAAGGAAGTTCACGACGCCGGAGTGCTGGCTGCGATAGCCGAACCCAACCCGCCAGTTGCGACTGTCTCGGACGCCGCCCGCATCGCCGTTATGCTGGGTCACATCGAAGTTAATCGGAACATTGACCGTGCCGGTTGTGCCGTTCGGGTTTGGCCAGGTAAACCAATCGCACGATTCGAAGAGGGTTTCACCAACTGCGAACGTGTTGCTCGTACCGTCGGTGATATCTCGAATCGAAGTGGTTCCACCAGAACGATTCATGATTCCCGTGTGGGTATTGCCTTCGCCAAAGCCATTGTTTCGAGCGACGGGAAGGCTGGTGGTATACGGCCACCAGTTCGGATCATCAGGGTGATTGTCACCCAGGCTGCCGAGATAGCTGAGCTTCGGTCCAGAGTTCAGGGCGGTGTTGTTGGTGAAGTTCCAGCCGACCCCCGTGTCAACGCGGGTGTAGCGAGAGAAGGTGGGAGACGGGTCGCTGGGGCACATCAAGGTGCTAATCGGTGTCATTGTTCCGGTATGATTCATTTGTGTATGCAATCCACCCGGACCGCCAGCGACACCAACATCGAAATTAATCGCGTTGAAGATCGGCTGTTGTTCCAGATAAGGCAGCGTCATGGCGATCCAACTATGTCCCCAACGTGCCGTTGGGTGGACGCCGGGTGCGGCCGTATTGTACACGGGCGTGGCACGCCAAAAGGAGGTCGGAAAGGCGCCGACGGTGTCATGATAATTGTGAAGTGCGATGCCGATCTGCTTCATGTTGTTGGTGCATTGCGCTCGCCGAGCCGCTTCGCGGGCTGCCTGGACGGCGGGCAGCAGGAGCGCGATCAGGACACCAATAATGGCGATGACAACCAGGAGCTCGATCAAGGTGAACCCTGGGGATCGAGAGGGGCTGGAGCCCGCCTTGGTCCTTCTGGGAAGAGGAGTATGGACCATGCCGAAACGTCTCCTTGATTCGCTTGTCAGACCTTCTTGCACGACTCATAATGAAAGGCGTTACTTATGCTGGGACCTACTTACGGTTGAGTCAACAAAAAAAGCTTGCTAACCTCTTTTTTTGGATTGGCGGATGTGCATTCAGAAAGGAATTGGATGGCTTGTGCTTACAGTCGCCGTGATGATTGTCGTATCAGCGTTCTGGTGGCGAGGGCGTCCCGCGCGTCATCTCGACCGTGCCGAGCGAGCGCTGGAGGCTGGGGATCCCATTCAGGCTTGGCGATGGCTTGACGTACCCGTCGAGGTCCCGGAGACACGAGACAGAGCCTTGTTGCTTCGTGCTCGGGCCGCAGTGGAACGGGGGAGACCGTCGGAGGCTGTCGAGCCACTCGACCAGCTTGACCCGGAGGGTCCCCTGGCTGCCGAGGTGGCGTTCTGGAAAGGCCGAACGCTGATGGCGGCGGGCCAAACCCTGCGTGCGGCTGTCTGGTTTCAAGATGCGCTTCGCAGACGTCCGGACCAGATTGAGACGCTTCGGTGGCTGGCCGCGGCTTCGTATGAACTTGGAGATATTTCAACTGCTCTTGAGTCACTCAACACCTTGACTCAACTCCAGCCTAACGATGCGCCTGGATGGCGAACCATCGGATTGATCCAAAAAGAACATGCCGAGTTTGAGGCTGCCCGCGACGCGTATCGTGCCGCGTTGCAGGCCAATGCCGATCAACCGGATGTGCGTATGGAACTGGCGGAAGTCTTGATGGAACTGAGCCGCCATGAGGAGGCGATCGGCTTGCTCGAAGTCTGTCGGGGACGAGTCAGCGAGCCCGATCGGTTGGTCTTGTTGGCCCGAAGCCTGTATGAAGTGGGAGATCGAGCCACTGCGCGGCAACATCTTGAGCAGGGCCTGAAGGAGGCTCCTGGCAACGCGGCCATGCTTGCCGAGCGCGCACGAATTGACCTGGCGGAAGCCGACCTCGCGGCGGCGGTGGAGGCGCTCGATCAGGCGCTGGCCGCGGAACCGGCCAATGCAGACTGGTTCTATCTGCGGAGCCAGGCCCACCGGCGCCTTGGGCAAACGGAGCAGGCCGACCAGGATCTGGCCCGCTCCCGTGAGTTAACGGAGGTGATGACCACCATTTCGAACCTGATTCGGGAGGCCGACCAGTTTCCCGAACAGGCTGAGGTGCGCTATCGGCTCGGGACCCTCTGTCTCGAATTAAATGATTCGAAGATGGCAGCAGCCTGGTACCAGGCTGCGCTGGCTTGCGACCCGAATCACGAGGCCGCTCGGCAAGGACTTCTCAGCCTTCAATGGAGATGAAGCCGCTCGTCCCGTTCTGATCGGAGCGTGGACGGTACTCGTTCAGTCCGTCAGTTCGATGTCAAACGAGTTCGAGCCGGATTCGACCGTGTAACGAAGCGGGGATTGCTCGGGATTTTCATATTTTGAAGGAATCGTTGAGCTGTCTCCGAGGGAATAATCGAACGTAATCGTGCCGTCCGGATTTGGTTCCGGGGTCGTCTTGGGAGCGGGCTTGACTTGAATCGTCACGACGTGCTGGCCGAGAACCGCACCATCGTTTGTATTAAATGTCGTGAGCGTAAAACGACCATTGGTCTCGATTTGACCGATTGCGACGTGGCCTGTGTCCGAGCCTTTGCCCTGGGCGGGGGAGAAGACCACGGATCCTTCCGTCAAGGGACTCCCGTTATAGGACACGGTTCCTGAGACCTTGCCCATGGGAGGTTTGGGGCCTCCACTGCCCCCGCATCCAAGCATCGAGGCTGATCCAACGAATAAAAGAAGTCCAATAGATGCTCGCTGTCTGATCATCGTATGTGTCTCCTTCGGTCGAACGGAGCGAAGCTTTCTGACCACGATTCTATTGACCAGGAAAAGGTCTCGCTGTCAACAAGGGGGTGGGCTGCGTCGTTCCCGGCTGATCGACCAAGCGACCACTCGAGGGAACTCCGTTGTTTTGGAAACGGGAGTTACGAGGGGACTGCATCGCTTGCCGCTTGTGCTCCAATCAGGAGCCTGGGTGAGGAGCCAGGTGCTGGATCGTACGCACCGAAGTTGCGCTATGGTAGAACCGTCAGGGCGATTGCACGAATTCCCGCGTGAAGCGAGCGTTCGGAAACGTTTGCGATGGAGATGGTCGGATGTCCGTTGTCGAGCCAATGATCGGCCGCCCCGCCCCGACCTTTGATCTGCCGGCAGTCTCGGCGGATTATGGAGCAAGGCGGGTCCGTCTCTTGGACTATCAGGGACGTTGGTTGGTACTGATCTTTTATCCGAATGATTTCTCCCTGATCTGTCCGACCGAACTGACGGCACTGGCGGATCGCATCGATCAATTTGATCGAATGAATTGCGCGGTTCTCGGAATCAGCTGCGATTCCATTGACTCGCATCGCCGATGGCTTGAAATGGATCCGGAACGCGGGGGGCTTGGGGCCCTTGCGTTTCCGCTGGCCAGCGACGAGGGAGGAGGTGTCAGCCGAGAGTTCGGAGTGTACCAGGACCCCCCTGGGGTAGCCTTACGAGGTTTGTTCCTGATTGATCCGGATGGAAGGATTCAGTATCAAACGATTCATGCGCTTGCAGTTGGCCGACGAGCGGACGAGGTGCTCCGCGTGCTTGGTGCATTCCAGAGCGGCGGGATGTGCCCCTCGGGATGGGCACTCGGCGACCCGGTTCTTGACCCGACCCGACTTCTCGCTCCTGGCCGGGTTCTGGGGCAGTATCGGATTGAGCGCCACCTGGGGGAGGGGAGCTTTGCCGCGGTTTTTCTGGCCATTGATGAGACGCTCCAACGGCCGGTGGCCTTGAAGGTGCTTCGGCCAGGCGTCGGCACTCATCCGCGGTCATTGCTCGATGAAGCTCGGGTCGCGGCAGGATTGAACCATCCAAACATCTGCACGGTGTATGCGGTGGACGACAGCGATGGTGTTCCGATCATCGCGATGGAATATCTCGACGGAACGCGACTCGACCGACTCATCGCTTCAGGATCGTTAACCATTGCCCAGGTGGTCGAGATAGCTCGACAGGTCGCCTTGGGCATGGCCGCGGCTCATGAGGCGGGAGTCGTGCATGGGGACCTGAAACCGCAAAACATCCTGGTCGACGCCACGGGGCATGCGAAGATCGTGGATTTTGGGTTAGCGCGACGGATCGAGCATACCACCGACCCGATGGAGACGGTGGACAGCGACGACCTCGCGACCTCTGCCGGTTTAACAGGGACTCCTGGTTACATGGCACCGGAACAGGTTCGAGGGGAACCTTCCTCGATTGCGTCGGACCTGTTCGCAATGGGCTCGATCCTATTCGAGCTCTTGACTGGCCGCCCAACGATTCAAGCGGGCAATATCTTACAGGCACTCGACGCAATCCGCAGGATCGAACCCGAGACCCTGGCCGCGCAGGTTCCGGCCCCCTTCGCGCATCTCGTGCGTAGGGCTCTTGAGCCACACGCCAGCCATCGCACACTGACCATGCGTGAGATTGCCGAGCAAATCCCCCAGGCGCTCGACCAATTCCTGGCCGGTCAGGGAAATCAAAAGCCAGCACGCGAACCCTTTCTGGACGAGGTGTAACGTTCTTTCACGTAAGCGCGTGCACTGCGCACGGGCCAGAATTACGTATGTTCAGGAAAGCGGATACGATGGGACAGCGAGTCGTTCAGGTCGATGCATTTGCGGATCGTCCGTTTACGGGAAATCCTGCGGCAGTCTGTGTGCTGAATGGTCCGGCGGACGAATCGTGGATGCAGATGGTTGCTCGGG
This sequence comes from Tautonia rosea, assembly GCF_012958305.1. Lineage (NCBI taxonomy): Bacteria > Pseudomonadati > Planctomycetota > Planctomycetia > Isosphaerales > Isosphaeraceae > Tautonia > Tautonia rosea. The sequence goes on from NZ_JABBYO010000002.1 coordinate 170,384, forward strand.
AGATGAACCTGTCAGAAACCGCATTTGTGGTCCCGGAACCCAAACTGGATGAGTCCGGGGTGTATCGCTTGCGATGGTTCACTCCCACGATCGAGGTCGATCTCTGCGGCCACGCTACCCTGGCCGCGGCACACGTGCTTTGGGAAGATCAGCACCTTCCTCTTGGAGCGCCGGCCGTGTTTCTGACACGATCGGGGAGACTCGCGGCCCAACGATCGGGTGACTTGATCGCACTGGACTTCCCAACCGAGCCGATTCGCAGTCAAGAGGCGCCACTCGCCCTGCTCGATGCGTTGGGAACGACCCCTCGATTCGTGGGAGGGAACCGAATGGATCTGCTCGTCGAGTTGAACAACGAGGCCGAGGTTCGCGCCCTGTCGCCCGATCTGGGACGCCTTCGACGTTTACCGATGCGAGGATTGATCGTGACGGCGGCAGCGGAGCGGCCGGGCATTGATTTTGTCTCCCGATTCTTCGCGCCAGCCGCGGGAGTGGACGAAGATCCGGTGACGGGTTCGGCCCATTGTGCGCTGGGCCCTTTTTGGAACGATCGGCTGGGACGAAGTGTGCTGATAGGCGAACAGGTCTCGATGCGAGGTGGCCGGGTTCATGTTCGGGTGCTTGGTGATCGGGTGGAGCTGGCCGGTCGGGCGGTCACGGTGATGCGAGGGGAGTTGGTGGAATCGTGAGGCGTGCGCGGGGATCGGCTCACTCCTGCTGGCGGCCGTTGAAATCGCGGCAAGGCGAAGTATGATCGAGGGCCCAAGTGATCCTTCGCACTGCCACCAGGGAGCCGATACCGTGCCGACGATCCGATCCGAGTCCCTTACTGAGTTCACCGTCCGGATCTTCGAGGCGGTCGGAGTGCCTGTCGAGGACGCGAAGGTGGTTGCCGAGGGTCTGGTCGGTGCAAACCTTCGAGGGCACGACTCGCATGGCGTCATGCGCGTGCCTCAATATGTGAGCTTTGTGCAAGACGGAACCTATAAGCCGGGCGTTGCGCTCCAGATCGAGAGTGAGGGACCGGCCCTGATCGTGGCCGATGGACGCTGGGGATTCGGACAGGTGCAGGCGCACCGATTGCTGGATCACCTGATCCCGAAGGCGCAGGAGCTAGGGATCGCGGCCGGAGCAGCGAAGGATTGCGGACATATCGGACGATTGGGTGAGTACGCTGAACGAGCGGCGGCCCTCGATCTGGTCTTGCTGGCCACGGTCAATAACAATGGAGCCGGTCAGCGGGTGTCGCCACCGGGAGGGCTGGAGCCGAGACTCGGGACCAACCCCCTGTGCGCCGCTGTGCCGACGGAGGATGGGCCGGTCGTGCTCGATTTTGGCACGAGTGTCGCTGCCGAAGGAAAAGTTCGTGTTTATCATATTAACAAGCAGCCGGTCCCTGAGGGTTGGCTGCTCGATCATCAGGGAAAGCCGACCACCGATCCCAGCGTCTTGTATACCGAACCCTCGGGTTCGATTTTACCGATGGGGGGAACGCAGGCGTACAAGGGGTTCGGCCTGGCCCTGGTGTTCGACATGCTCGCCGCCGGTTTTTCCGGGGGGAGGGCTTGCCACGAGGGGGCTCCGCCAGCCCGAGGGAACAACCTGTTGTTTATCCTGCTCGATCCGGCGCGGTTTGCAGGTCGGGAGACGATGCTCAAGGAGTCGACCTGTGTGTCTCGGTTCGTCCGAAACACCCCGACGGCCGAGGGAGTGGACACGATTACCTTGCCCGGGGATCCGGAACGCAAGGTCATGGAAACCCGATCACGCGAAGGGATTCCGCTTTCTGACGGCCACTGGTCGAAGCTAGTCGAACTGGCCGAGGCGCTTGGCGTGGCGGTTCCTTCACTGCCATCCGAAGCCTGAGTCATCCGTCATGTTGGAAAGTGAACAACCCGCGGCCGGGGGGATTGCCTCCGGCCGAGGGTTGAAGCGGATCGAATCGAATTGACTTGATCAACGTGGTTTAGCGGCGATCCGAGCTACGGACCGATGCGGGACGGGGAGTGGGTGGGCTTGCCGCCGGGAGATCGTCGGTCGAAGCCCCCGGCGCGATCGAGTCAGATGCAAGCTTCCCGAGCAATGCTTGCTCGAAGCCCCGAAGATCAGTCCAGAACGTGCCGGGCCCGGCGTGGAAGATGCCGAGGCGGAGCTCGTCGGGAAGATTCTCGGCGAAGAGGTAACGATTGTAGGCTTCAGGGCCGCCTAGGGTCTCGACGTAACGCTGGTAACGCTCGGCCTGGGCCGCGTTGGTGAGCTCGACCTTCTTGGCCTCGGCCTCGCCGATCGTCGTGGTGATGTCCGCCTGAATGGCGGCCGTTTGGGCGTCGAGTTCGGCGACGAGTTTTTCAGTTTCGGCCTCGATTTGCCGGGCCTGTTTTTCGCCTTCGGCCAGTGCAGAGGCGAACAGTTTTTCGGTTTCGGCGGCGACCCGACGCTCCTCAAGGGTGACCTTGGCCTTGGCCTCCAGCAGGTCGCCTTCGGCCTCGGCGGTGAGCTGTTTCTGGTCGTTGGTCAGCTTCACTTCCGTCGCGATCTTCGAGCGTTGAATCGGCTCGCGGACCTCGGCCGGGACATAAATCTGACGAGGCAGGCCGAATAGAAGTGTCATATTCTTTTGCTTGAGCGAGGCTTCCAGCTCCTCGGAGGTGTCTGTCTGGAAAGCTTCTCGGCTGTCGCCGATGAGCAAATCGACGGCACCATGACGAGAACCGTTGATCCGGCAAATCGATCCGATATCCGGCAGAACGACCTGTTCCTCGACCACCTTCAAGACATTTTGCTCCGCTTCACTGGCCTTTCCAAATCGTCGAATGACGTCGGGGGCCTGGTCGGGAAGGATGCCCCAGATGGTCGTGAAGTCCAGGAAGATATCGAAGCCGTCGCGCGAGAGGAACCAAATGCCTTTGTCCTTCCGATAAACCGGATCGCGGCCGAGGGGGGCTGCTGCATCGACTCGAACGGAATCGATTGCCTTGTAGAGAGGCTTGCCATCGGGGCCAACTTCCGGCTCGACTGAGAGGGTTGTTTCGTTGTAGCCGATACTGAGGATGTCGATCTGAGTGGCGTACGGGTTCAGGTAATAGATGCCAGGCTGAAGCACGTCATCGAGCGTTCCTCGCCGGGCGGAGGTCCGAAGATCTTCCGAGCGGTTGGTGACGACGCCGACATAGCCTGCGGGGATCAGCAGGGCGTCTCCCGCCTGGTGTTGAACGCCACCATTGGTTTTGACGCAGGCGTTGACCGGAAGGATCTCCGTGTCGAAGGCGTAGGAATTGATCCGGTATCGACCGGGAGTCAAAACCTTACGCTGAATCCCGCGCTGCCCTTCCCGATCGGCAAGATACTGGCCTTGTGGTAATTGCTCGCCGAACTTGGCAGTAAGGACACCGATTTCGCCAGGCTTGACGATGGTATCCTTGATCCGCTCGTACTTGTATTCAAGCGGATTGATGAAATGTCGCCCCGGTCCGAGCATGTTTTGAAGAATGCCGACCTGTTGAGGGCGACCGCGCGTGTCCACTTCGACGAGCGTTCCTCGAGGAGCGGTCGGCACCGATCGGAGGGGTGGGAAGGGCCCTCGGTAGGTGAGCAAGAGGCTCTCGCCAGGAGGGACTTCGACGCGGCAAACGACCCACTTCCAGGCGATCAGGTAGCCGCCGACAAAGAGGGCCACCAGGGCCGCGGCCACCCCGATCAGGCGTTGAAGCGTTCGGGGGTTCATCGGTTCGTCTCCGCAGTTCGGAAGGGGTTCTTCGGGAGCGACTCGGAATCGCCGGTGTCACCACCGGCCAGGGGGTCAACCTCTGCGGACGGGTCGGGAGTTCGGGGGGATTGTGCTGGCATCGGAGTCAAATCGGGAGTCGGGGTGTCCGAGACGAAGGAGCCGAACAACTCCATAAACGGACCGTCGGAGTTCGATAGGATCGACTGGAACGCGGGGGCGAGTTTCCCGATGAGGACGTTTCGGGCAAGCGATCCGCCATCACCGCCGAATGCGGTGACACGGAGGGCAAGGCCAGCCAGCTCTGCCTCGTTCTTGAACCGGATGACATCGGCCGAGGCCTGGGCCTCGGACAGCAGGGCGGCAGCCCGGTTCTTGGCTGCTTCAAGCTGGGTCTGGGTGACAGAGAGCCGCTGCTCTCCCTCGGTCACAGCGACCTGTTGGTCCTGCATGGCCTTGGTGGTCTTCTCGACGACCTCTTGCTCGGCCTCGATCAGGCGGGCCTTTTGCTCGGCAAGCAGGTTCTTCACCCGCAGTTCCGCCTGCGATTCCTGCTGGAGTTTTTCTTGAAGAAATTGCTCGAGTTGCTGCTTGGCGACTTCTCGGGCTCGGACCGGAGCTCGAATTTCTTCGGGGGCCGAGGCTGACGTGACGGCGACCTGAAGAATTTCGATGCCCTGATCCTCACATCGGGATGAGAGCGTGCTCTCCAGATCCTGCTGAAAGATCTCGCGGTCGTCGCCCGAGATGAACTGCACTGCGTCGAGCTTCGAGCCGTTGACCCGGCAGATGGATCGGGCGTACGGTGTGATGATCTTGGCAATGATTTCATCGTCGATTGCGTCGCCGTTGAAATCCTCGTTGTAAAGAACGAAAACCTCGGCAGCCCGCTCCTCGGAAACACGGAAGGTGACCGCGCCATCGAGCGAGATATTGAAGCCGTCGGCTGAGAGGAAGGTGATGTCGGCATCGTCGTTGAGCCCGAAAATTCGGGTCCGGCAATCGACGACACTGATGCGCTGTTCGAAGGGGTTGATGAAGTACTTCCCAGGCGGCAGCGTCGTAAGCTGAACCCCACGTTCCCCTTCATCGACCAAAACGACGTTTGGGTCTTTCGGCGATCGACCAGAGAGCAAGGTCACAACGCCTCGGGATCCGGTCGGGACATCGACCGGATCGAACACAAGGAACTCGGTGGCGTAAGGGTTGTAGGCCACTCGGGCTCCCGCTTCGATGACGCCCGGGCGGATGCCTTTCTGGGTGTCATCGGCCAGAACTCGGCCTTCGGGCAACTCCTCGCCAACCAGCGAGACCATCACCGCACACTTCCCTTCGGGAACCTGAAACTGGTCGGTGATTTCCCAGTCCCAAAAAAATGGGTTATAGAAAAAACGGCCCTCGGTCAGGACGTCGGGCTGGACGCCCTTGGTATAGCCTCGCTCCTTGGTCCAGGCCGCAGCGATTTCCATGCCGGGTTCGAGGTTGTGGCCGACCTTGCGGATTAAGACGGCCTGTTGGCCTTTGCCGACCTCGATGCGGCATGCACCATACAGGACCCAACCGCCGACAACCAGTGCGACGACCAGGCCGACCATGAGACCGGACCAGCGAGAGGGTGCCCCCCCTGAGCCGCGGCCAAGCGGACCGCGTCGATCAATTGATGCCATCGATGTGCTCCAAGGTCGGACGTGGAAACCGACTCTCCCCGCACGGTTTGGAGTGGGGAGACGATCGGTTCTCGGCGGAAGTTCTTCGCCGAAACGACCAACCTATTCATAGCATCTCGATGAATTGCCCCGCGAAGCTTCCGAAGGGCGAACCGGCTGCATAACCGGAAGAATTCCAACACGGAAAGGACCCCGTCCGCCATCGACGGGGCCTCGCTCCTGACAGAGCGGTACGACGCGGGTGAATCGGCCGTGCCGTGACGACTCGGGGCGGCCGGTCTGAGGGGTGGGCCGTCCCGATCAGATTACTTCTTGCGGTGACGGATCTTGCTGCGCATGCGGCGCTTCTTGCGACCGACCTTGCGACGGCCCTTGCCTCGACGGCGGCTAGCCATGAGCCCTCCCTTGGATTGTGTGAAAGATCTCGAGAAAAACCGGTGCAAAACGAGTCTGAACCCCCTTACAGCCGAAGGGGAAGAGATTTACTGTACCATGACCCAGGGTTTCGGCTCAAGCGAGAGCTCTCGTGGTTCGCCCTGATTCGATCGGCTGGATGACACTCACAGACAGGTTGATCGGTGAGGAAAGGCCCCCAAAGGGAGAACCCCGTACCGATGCCATGCGAGGGTGCAGTCATGGCAACACGTTACCCAAGTTCGTCAGAATCGATCGGGTCATCGGCTTCGGGGCCAATTTCCGAGGCGATGGCATCGAGTCGGTCGCGCACCTCGGTCATCCCCGAAGGTCGGCGGTCGGGTTTCGGGGCGATGCACTGCATGATCAGGTCGCTGAGGGATTTCGGAATCGCGGCCACCAGTGAGGCGGGGGTTTTCATCCGGGCTCGATTGACCCGGCCGTTGTCGAGCCCCGGGATGCCGAGGTTGGCATACTCGCCAGTGAACATGCGATACATCGTCGCGCCGAAGTTATACAGATCGGTTTTCTCATCGACAATGCGATCCGAGGCTTGCTCGGGGGCCATGTAGTAGGGCGTGCCCTGGACACGGGCCTTGTCCTCTCCTCGAATCCAGGCGGTGCCGAAGTCGATGACCTTGACCTCACCGGCCTTCGAGATCATCAGGTTCCCCGGCTTGAGGTCACCGTGGTAGACCCCTCGGCGGTGCATGTGGGCGAGGGCATCAGCTACACGGCGAAAGACGGCGACCAGTTTCGGGATCGGCAAGGATGCCACGTCGTCGAGGACAAAACCGTCGACAAACTCCATCAGCAATTCGATGCCCGTGGTGCGAAACCATGATTTCCGAATTCTGCAGTCGAGCACCTTGGCGATGTTCGGATGGTTGAGCATCCGGGAGACGTTGTACTCCTGCATCGCCTGGTTGACGTAAATCTCGTCGTCCGGCCCCTGACGACGAACGACCTTCATCGCGTAGCGGCGACCGGTGGAGGTGTCTCGGATCAGCAAGATGGTGCTTCCTGCACCGGTCCCCAGGGTCCGGACCACCTCGTAATCCATTTTCGCAAGCTGGGGAGAGGCGGTCGGGGTCGGCATGCGATCTTGGGGCATTCGTGACTCGGGCTCTGCGCTGACCGACGCTCGTCGGTGGCGATCGACGGAGCGAGCCGATGGCCCGCCGAAAAATGCTGATTTTACCAGAAGGGGTCGTCCCGATCGAGGCACTGGATGATCGTCTTGACCTGACAAGCCGTCAGGGTCAAATCGGGTGGGATGATCAATCAGGAGCCGATGAACGGATAGATCAGTCGCTCGGTCGGATAGTAAAAGAGGCGTTCGATCCAGAGATCGGTAAGGTCATGACCCCAAACACCGTACACCCCGGCCGACTCGTATATCGTGCGGTACTGCTCGGCGAAGGCACAGCAGATCTCCCAGACGTTCCAGGGCTCCTCTCCAGTCTCGATCGTGAAGAGGACCGGAATTTCAGTCGGATAGTCAATCAGGCCTCGAACGGAGACGGCGAGCGGTCGACTAGCCAGATCCTTAAGTCCCGGATCGACCGAGGCCCCCGCCCCGGCCGCTTGCTCAATCAGTTGCTGGAGCATCAATTCGCGGTCGAAATAGCTGACCGCGGCGCGTTCGGCGATGCTGAAGGGAGGGAAGGAACCGGAGAAGAGATCGAACGCAGATGCCTCGGCCGAGGGATCTTCGACGAACTCGACCAGACGAACGGCCTCCGGGTCCGCGTCAAGGAGTTCCGAGGGCTCGGGCTCGATGGTCCGGTTCCAGGGCAAGGGGCCGGAACGTTCCTGGAGGAACTCGTCTAACTCTCGCCGGTTGTCTCCCGCGCATTCGACGAGGCGAGCGACCCGCACGGCCATCGGCTCATCGCGATCGTCCGGAGGATCGAGCCCGAGCGCACTATAGGCATGAAGGATGGTGAGCTCGGGGTCGGAGGACGACCGGATCCTTTGCGCGACCCGCACCGACATGGTCAGGATATCGACCGGATCCATCACGCCGTCCCCCTCTCGCGTAAGTGGTGGCAAGTTAGTCGAAATAGCCGCACGCTTTCAGGTGTTCCACGCTTCGTTGGATCCGGTTATGCCGCTCGTCGAGGCCGGGCTCGGGCTCACCGCCGATCCCCTCGATCTCGATGGTGTAGGGGCCGGCAAAGCCGATGGCGTCGAGTTGCTCGCGGATGCGTCGGAAATCGATGGCACCGCCATCGCCAACGGCGGGAAAGTACCAGTCTTCGGGCTGGCCCCGAGAATCTTTCAGGTGGACGTTTCGGACGTAATCCTTGACCCGCTCAAGCTGTTCGTAGACGTCGGCGCCAGGGTTGTAGTAGAGAATGTTGCCGGTGTCGTAGTTCAGTCGGACGGCGGGGTGATGGACCTCGAACATCAAGGTGAGCATTTCGTCCGCGTTCTGGGTCGGCCCTTTATGCGTTTCCAACGCGATGATAATGCCGAGTTCCTGGGCGACGTCGCCGACCTTGCGAAGGTTCTCGACGACGGCCCGGCGCTCTTCGGGGGTCGTCGGCTGGCTGGCTCCGGAGACAACAATGTCGACGTTGAACCATTTGCGAGCGAACCGGATCCGGCGCTCGGTCAGGGCGGTTCCTTCGTCGGTGCGCATATCGCCGCCGCCGACGTTGCAGCCGCTGATCTTCACGCCGAGGCGGTTCAAGAGGTCGCAGAAGGCCGAGGCGGTGGCGTCGTCGGCCTTTTCGGTGACGACGACGTCCTCAGGGATGATCAGGCCGCCGAAGTTGTGACCACGGAGGGCGAGTTCGAGGTGCTCAATGCCGGCATCGCGGATTTTCTCGGCCGCGGTGCGGACGCCGGAGGGGCCGTAGCAGTTCGTGAAGCAACTGATGATGCGATTCATGGCGATCCGTCGGGCGGGTTCGATTCAATGGGACGGGAGGAGACAACAGGCTCCAGGGCGACCGGGACTTCGGAGCCAAGGTCATCGATGCGCAAGGCCAGGCGGCCGGACAGGACATCAAGCAGGACACGTCCGCAGACCTCGGCTCGCCACCCTTGAAGAATGGATGGCTCTCGGCCTTCGGGTTGCCCATCGAGGTGCCATCGGATCAAGGCTTTCAGGTCGTTGGTTGATCCGACCAGCCCGGTCGAAATCTGATGGCGGGCGGCGCAATGAGCCATCGTCGCGTTGAGCAAGGAAGTCAACATCGACAGACCGGGTAAATCCTCTTGGCGTTCACCCGGTTCGGGAAGGCGATCATCGGGAACGGCCAGGGCCTCGGCGATCACGTCGAGCAACTCTCGCGATCGCGCCACCAGGGCCGGGCGATTGAAATCTCGCAGTGCTTCCAGGTCGCGTCGCGACTTCGGCTGACGGCGGGCGATGCCGACAATCAGGTCATCGCGCATGATCTGGCGGATCGGGCGATTGCTGGCACGTGCTTCCTCGACCCGCCAATCGTAAAGCCGGCGCGCAATTTCCAGTGACCGGCGGTTCAATCCACCCACACCAGGGAGCCGACGCCATCGATCCTCCTCGACCCGTCGGCGGACCGATTCGAGAAAGGCAGCAAACTCTCCTTCAGCACAGGAGCGTCGGTTGAAGCGTTCGAGGCGGTCGAGCAGATGGTCAGCCACGTCAAGCAAATGGGCGACATCGTCCAGGGCGTACTGGATTTGAGCCTCGCTTAGAGGGCGGCGGCGCCAGTCGGTACGCGTCTCACTCCCTGCGAGCGCAATGCCGAGCGATTGATTGACGAGGTTAGTCAGCGACATGGGGTAGCCGTAACCGGCCAGTCCGGCGGCGAGCTGGGTATCGAAGACACGCTCGGGCAATCGGCCGGTGCGAAGGCGGCAGATGCGAAGATCTTCTCCAGCGGCGTGCATTACAACCTCGACCGAAGGGTCGAGCACCAGTTCCCAGAGGGGGTCGAGATTGAGGCCACGTGCCAGGGGATCGACGGCGACCAATCGCTCTTTCGTGGCAATCTGGACGAGACAAAGGACCGGCTCGAAGGTTTCCTCTGAGACGAATTCGGTATCGAAGGCGAAGCGGCCCTGATCGCGGAGATGGCCGATGAGTTCGGCCAGGTCGGCGTCGGTGGAGAGCAAGGGTTCGAGGTGACGTCCCGGCATCGATATTGGTCAGCGGTCCGGATCGGAGGAGGTTGAAGTGTCGGCAATTGCCGCGCACGACGACACGATCGTCGATGCCAGCAATTTTGCAGCGGAAACGCGACTTCTCAGTGGGACTCAGGAGCCGATCTCGTTCCGATGTTGGCCCGTTATCGCATGACAGCGCCCCTCGTGCAAGGCCCGCACGGCGATGCCGAGAGCTCGACGATGGCGAGGAATCGATTATTGATTCCTTGAGCCCGCTTTATAAAGGACGTAACCGGCCCAGTGAACAGGATCAGCGGTCGCGGATCGAGCAGAGAGCGACTGGCGAGCCCGATCGAGGGCCTCAGCGGGAGAGAGGTTCCGTGAGAGCCCCTGGTGCAGTTCGGCGGCAAAGAGAGGAGCGGAGTCGGCTGGCGGATCCCAAAGACTCAGGATCACGGCGTCGGCCCCGGCGGCAAGCCAGCAGGCGGCCAGGTCACGCCAGGCGGTCGGTTCGGCGACTGCGGGTTTCGGCTGATGTTCCAGCCAAAGCAAGATGAGCGAGCCTTTGAGGTTGAGACCGAGGATGTCGGAGTCCGAGAGTCGGGACTCCTCCGTGTCAGTCGTGACTATTCCATCGGAGCTGAGCACTAGTTCCGGCTGACCAAAACGCGAGGTGGCCGGATCAAGCAGGGCAATGGTTGAAAGGTGGAGAATACGTGGTACCCGATTGGCATCGACTAGTCGGGTCAGAAGTTCCGTTGATGAGCTCGTCACGTCGACCTGAGTCGTCTCGGTCCGATAGGTGGATCGCACGGCCAGACCGAGGACTGGATCAGCCGTTGAAGCAACCAGCACTGATGCACCGGCGGGTTTGACTTCACGAAGTTCCGCCCGGGATCGGCGGAGCAGTGAGAGGCTTGGAACGTATTGAAGGCTCGGTGATTCCTGAGAGAATCGCTCGTCCCAAAGCCCTTCGAGTGGTAGTGCGGCCAGGGCATCGTCCGGCACGACGATCAGCCGATCAACGCCTTCCAGTGATTCGAGGAACGGACCGAAGACCGCGTTGGTCAACGCCGATCCGGGAGGGGCATCCGACAGAGCTGGAATTTCTGCAGTAGGAGGGAGAACGAGGTCCGGCTCGGGAGCGAGGGAAAGTAGGCCGTCAGGCAAAGCGGCCTGTTCCAACTCGTCGGGGCGGCCAGAGTCTCCAAGGGCGGCTCGCCAGAGTCTCGCGGATCGTCGGAGGTCCGACCGTCGAATTGGAAGCGTTCGGACGAGGACTGGCTGAGCAGGGCGGATCAGAAATCCGCTAAGCGACTCGGGACCGATCCCCGCCACGACCAGAATCGCCTCTCCATCAGAGAGACGGAGTGAGGCCAGATCGAAGGGGCGGATCGGATCGGTCAGGGCCAGTTCGCGATGCTCAGCGGCGTGGCGGACTTCAAGCTGTCGAACCAGGGCATCGGCATCCGAGTCGACTGACGGCCTCGGGTTGGACCCGATCGATTTGCGACGAGCGGCGTCGAGGCGAGGAGCCGTCGAGCCTCCTGGAGGAGCGACCAGTACAGAAGATCGAACGCGGGCCTCTCCCGATCGCTCAAACCAGTCGACCAGGGCCGCCTGATCGAGGGCTCCGAGGGCTCGCTCGGGCTGGCCCAGGGCAAGTTGACAGCGGGCGAGGCCCCGAAAGGCCCTTCCGGTGGCAACGCCGATCGGACGAGACGCACCTCTCGTACGGGTCTGATCCGTTTCAGTAACAAGTGTGCGGGCCGCCCGAGCGAACAGTTCGATGGCTTCTCCGGGGCGGTCGAGTCGTTCCAGAGCCTCGGCACGCTCCAGATCGGCCTCGATTGCCAGGTCTGATCGACGAGCCCGACGATGAGCTTCAGCTGCCTCGGCGAGCAGCGAGACACCCGCGCCTCGAGTCGACTCGGAGGCGACCGCGATCCGTCCCCGGATGTGGGCGATTGCGGCGGTTTCCGGGGCATCTGCGGGACCCTCCGGTGGAGCAATGGCTGGTGCCTCGGTCTCAAGCCCAGCCCGGCGACGGACGGTCTCGCGTCGAAGCGTCCATTCGGGGTCGTCGGGACGCTCGGTCTCCAGAACGAGCGCGGCCTCGGTCCAGCGTCCCAGAGCAGCCAGGATACTCACCCGCTCCAGGGTGGCTTCTCGGGCCATTCCGAGTTGGTGGTCCCGAATCGGATTCAATCGTTGGAGGAATCGATGGCTGGCCAGATCGGCCGCTTCCCAGTCGCGTCGGGCCACCGCGAGCGCTGCACCAATACGGTCGAACTCGGGAGCTTGCCGAAGGACGGGGTCTTGCCTGGCATACTCGTCCACCGGGAGGAACGCCGCCTGAGCCGCTTGCGGACGTCCAAGGGCGAGGAGTCCCCAGGCGGTCATGGCCTCGGCGATTCGGGCCTGTCGTTCCAGGCTCGGGTCGGCCTGGCGATATCGTTCGGCGGCAAGACGAAACTCGGTCAGAGCCTCCTCGATCCGAACGGCATTGCCGGCCTCCCTTCGGCCGTCGAAGGAGGGGACCAGGAGGGAGCCGGACCAGAGTCTTAGATCGGCTTCGCGGTCAAGCCGGCCTCGGAGCGTAAAGGCTTCACGGGCGAGGTTGAGCGGATGACGGATCGCTAGATCAGGCCAGCCAGTTTCCTGTCGGATGGCCGCGGTCAGCGTGGCGATCTCGGCCGAAGTATTACGATCAAGGGCCGGGTCGGCTTCGAGATCTCGCAACAAGGGACGCAAGGTGTCCAGTTCCCCTCGATCCAGCAGGCGACGGGCCTCCGCGATCCGGTCAGCCAGTCGCTGGGAGGTTGAGAACGAGCTCGAGGTCGAAGCCTCCGGCACCGTCAATGGCCGGGTGTGATAGGCTCGTTGCTGGGGTCGAAATGCGAGATCTGCGGCGCTATCCAGGGGAATAGGGGCAGCAGATTGGGCGAGATCCTCTGCATCGTAAACGAGGAGTCGTCCGCCGCCGTCGGCCAGAGCGACGCGACGACTGGAGGGATCGGCGGGATCGACCGCCACGCGAGTGATGCCTTCGGCGGGGATTCCCCGGACCTCGGCCGGCAAGGGAGGGCCTTCTCGGGGTGGTCTCATCAGCAAGATCCGGCCTTCACAGCAGACAATCAGACCGTCTCCACCGAGAACGGGGGCGAGGTCGACTCCCTTGGCGGGCAGCGGAAACCTCCAGCAAGGAGTTCCGTCGCGTTCGATCGCGACGAGCGCTGGGCCGTCTTCGAGGGGGCCGAGGATGCGGACGATCCGATCCCGAACCTCGGTCACGGCCAGGGCAGGACCGATCGGTTCGGGAGGGCCGTTGAGCTGCCTGGGTCTGCGCTCGCCTTGCCCGTCTTGCCGGAGTGCCACGATGGAACGGCCGCTGTCGAGAAAGCTCAAGGCCCGAACCCCCGAGGCTCGACCCGAGGAACGGGCTTCGGCCCGAGGATCACCGATCCGGTCGCGATCGGGACGAAATCGGAGGAGCCGACCGTCTTCGAGGCCGGCAAGCAGATCGTTCGGTCCGATCGGTTCCACCACAAGTGTCCCGACGGAGCCGCAATCCACTTGATCAATGGGCCGGGCCATCGCCTGGGAGGTGTCCCAGAGCACGAGTCCCGCGTCATCTGCCGTCACGGCACGGTCAGGCGCCAAAACGGCCAGGCTGGACAGGGTGCCTCGGTCTGGGACAACCAACCCGACCGAAACCGGACTTGGTCCACTGATAGGGCGGTAGATGGCGAACCGACCGTCGTTAAAGAGTGCTCCGAGGCGGCGATCTCCGGGCGAACCTCCCCACGAAAGAGCTTCGATGGCCGAGGGGCGGCCTGCAGGAGGGGCCAGTGCCCGGGGATTGGACGCGGCGAGCGCCCCGACGCGATCTCGGGAGGCAGCGTCCCTCGGTGCGCAGGCAATCCCACCCGGCAAGATCGCCAGGACCATCGCGAGGGCCAGTGACGGCGTCCTGGCCGCCGGAGGCGTAGGCTGGCCATCCTGGCCAGACCGAGTGCGTGTCATGTCAGTCGGTCCAGAAACGACCGAATGGCCGCGTCGGTCGCGCCGGGAGTTTCCATGGGGGTGAGATGCCCGGCCCCGGGGATCATGATCAACTCTCCGAGCGGAGCGGCTTCGGCCATCGCCTGGGCATCTTCCTCAGGAACGATGGCATCCTCGGATCCGGCGATCACGAGGACTGGAACGGCCAGCGTTCGAAGGACATCAAGGCGATCGGGCCGAAGGGCCATGCCTCGAAGGACCCCGGCCGCACCGATGGGAGAGGTCTGACGGATCATCGCCGCAACGTGCTCGACAAGTTCCGGACGTGCTTGCCGCGACGTCTCGGGAATGAGGAGATCCACCATGGCCGTGAGGGATTCGGTGGAGCCTTCCCGCTCAATCGCTGCGGCCCTGACTTCGCGATTGGCGGCGGCCTCGGTGCTGTCGGCTCCGGCACGGGTATTCAGGAGGATCAGCCCTCGAAGGCGATCGGGATACCGATCGGCCATCGCCAGGGCGACGTAGCCCCCCATCGAGAGGCCACCGACAACGTAAGGCGGTTCGACGCCGACGGTGTCGAGTGTCTCGATCACATCGGCCGCCAGGTCCTCCATGGGGTAAGGACCGGAAGGAGTCGGAGACTGTCCATGTCCTCGGAGGTCAGGCGCGATCACTCGATGATGATTGGAGAGCATTCCGAGTTGTGAGGACCACATGGAGCGATCGAGCGGGAATCCATGCAGCAAGACGACGGCCGGCCCCGTGCCGTGTTCGTCGAAGGTTAGCCTCATGGGCGGGGCTCCTTCCCTGGCGAGCGATCGGCGATGGCCCTGGCCCAGACCAGGGCCATCGCCCGAGTACCATTCCCGTTGCGTTCGGCGGATCGGTTCGCTGATTGTAGCGCGGAGGGCTCAAGACGGTCAAACCTGGGCTGACGGAGACTCGTTCAGTCCCGCCTGCTCGGGATTCGCGAAGTAGCGCTTGATGAGCGATTGCGGAGGCTTCGGACTGGCCAGGCTTCCAAGGATTCCCAGGCCGAATGAGGCGATCAGTCCCCAGATCAACGGATGAAGGCCGAACAGATGGATTTCCTCGCTTCGCCAGCTGACATTCAACGCTGCCAGGGGGGCGGCCAGGAGCACGGGAGAGAACAGGATCACCGTCGTGATGAAGCCTGCAGCCATCGCCAGCCAGGCCCCGATGCGGGTCATCCGTTTCCAGTAAATGCCGAGAAAGACAGGTGCGAGGAAGGTCGCCGCAAAGCCGCCGCCGGTCATCACAATGAAATCTTGCAAGAACCGAGGAGGGTTCAGGGCCATCAGGGTCACGAGGATGCCACTGATGGCGGTCGTCGAGTAGCTGATGATCTTGACGGATCGCTCGGAGAGATCGGGGTTGATACTCCTCTGGTAAATATCACGCACCACCGCTGAGCTGATCAGAAGCAAGAAGGAGTCAACCGTTGACATGACCGCCGCGAACGGGGCAGCGATCAAGATTCCCGCCAGCCACCAGGGGGCGACCCGGCTGGCAAGCTGGGGCATGATCTGGTCAGAGCCTGCTGTCAGTTCGGCCGGGTGAATGATCTGCTGCGCGGCAGTAAAGAGGAAGATAATTGGCAGGTAGATACAGCCGAAATAGATGGTGACGGTAAACATTGCGTAGCGCAATGTTTTACTATCTCGAAAGGCCATCAAGCGAACCATGGTTCCTGGTTGGCCCGCGCCGGAGATCGCCCACATGAAGAAGAACGAGATGGCCATGCCGATCGGATGGAACGGGTCGCCGGCTCCTTGACCTTTCTGCTTCAAACCGGGGCCGAAGACCAGATCGCTGCCGGGCCTCAGGTGGTTTGGCGCGTCCATCACGGGAGCGGTCCCGCCGCCTGTCAGATCGGGGTACCGTTCGAGTTTAGGAATTGAGGCCGAAACCCATCTGCTTGCCTCGGGAGAGGCGTTGACCGCCTTGACCACGTCCTGGGCGGTGGCCTGGATGCTGCCCGTCGGGGCAGCCAGGTTGACGTCAATCTGGATGCGGTCCTGCTCGTCTTCAAAAACCTCAACCGTCAGGGGTGGCCCATCGATGTCGAGGGCGACGGCCGGAGGCAGTGTCTTGTGGTGAACGATGACATCGGACCGAGTGTTGCCAAGATACTCGATCGCGTTGTCTTGGGCTGCCAGTCCGACCACCAGGCGGGGAGGACGCTCAGCCAGATCCTTGGTCGCCTTGTTCAATCCGCCTACAGCCATCATCGTAAAGGGAATCAGGATCAAGACGCCGATTCCCATGACGATCCCCTGCATGACGTCGGTCCAGACGACCGCCCGGAAGCCGCCGTAAGCCGTGTAGACAATGACGGTGAATGAAAAGAGCAGCAGGCCGATCACATAACCCGTGTTGGACCCAGCGATGGCGAGCAGTGGCGAAAGCAGCCCGGTTTGCTCCACCCAAGGGACGATTTGATCCCGATAGCCGGGTGTACCTTCAAGGAGAACGTCAAGGATGATCCCCCCGGCCTTGAACTGTGCGATCAGGTTCGTCAGCGTGAAGAAGACGATCACGATCGAGGAGAACAGGCCCAGGCCTGGCGAGGCAAATCGCTCGCGAATCACATCGGGAATGGTGAGCGCGCCGGCCCGTCGGGCGACCTGATTGAGGCGTTTGCCCATCAAGCCCATGGTGACCACGGGCACGATCATGTAGCTGCCGATCCAAAGCGCGACGATCCAGCCGTAGGTATAAACCAACGACGGATAGCCGGTGAAACTCCCCCCGCTGGCACTCGTGGCCGCAAAGGTGAAGGCCAGGGCCCAGACGCCAAGCCCTCGGCTCCCGAGGAAGTATTCCGCCAGGAACGACTTCTTCTGCAATAGGCGGTTGGACAGGATCGCCAGTCCGAAGACTCCGACCATGTAACCGAGGAAGACCAAGCCGGTCGCCAATTCGTGGGTCATGAGCGTCTCAGTCCTCGACGGCCGGATTGACCATCCGTTCGTCCTCGCCCCGGTCTTGCGGTTCGGGGTCGTCGGTCATGTAAACGAAGCAAAACCAGGCGCTGAAGAAAACGCAGAGGATCCAGGGGACGACGATTCCCCAGAAGGCCCAATCGGGAATCCCCAGTCCCAGCGGGGTCGTCAGCGATTCCAGCGTCCGGTCGTGCTGGTCGAGCGTCGGCAGCAGCGCCGAGACCTCTCCCGGCACGCGGTCGTGTCGGGTGTAACCGTTGAGGTAGCAGTACGACACCGACCAGACCATGCAGGCGGCCCAGGCCAGCAAAATGATAAGGGTTTCCCGTTTCGAATCGCGAAAAACGGGGTCGTCGTCCGGTTCGGCCATCGGCGGGCGTTCCTTGTCCTGGATGGGGTCCGGGGCAAGCAGAAGGAGGGTCTTTTAGACCGAACGGGAGAGCGTTCGGCGATTGGTTTCACACTTCTCTCACAACCGGGCCGACGATGCAATGACCTGCCGTCACAAATGATCCGACGACTCAATCGTGCCCAAGGTGCTGTTCGAACCACGAGGCCATCCGACCCAGGATCGCCCGCCGATTTTCCTCTTTTCGGGTCGAATGCCGTTCGTCGGGGATCGGGAATATCTCGAAGGGCTTGTTGGCCCGAATCAATGACGCGATGAATCGGGCAGAGTGTCGGAAGTGAACATTCTCATCGAGCAGGCCGTGGACGAGTAACAACGCGCCCTCCAGTTGACTGGCCTTGTCGAGCACGCTGGATTCGGCATAGCCGTCGGGATTGGTTTCCGGGGTGCCCATGTATCGTTCGGTGTAGCCGGTGTCGTAGCCGTCCCAGTCGGTGACGGGGGCGATCGCTACCCCCGCCTTGAAGGTTTCGGGAGCCAGCAGAAGGCAGCGAATGGTCATGTATCCGCCGTAGCTTCCGCCCGTAATTCCGACCCGTTCCGGATCGGCCTCCGGATAGGCTGCGGCGACGAAGTGGACCCCGTCGACCTGATCTTGGACCTCGACGGTTCCCATTCGACGGTTCAGGGCCGCCTCAAACGCCAAGCCGCGACGCGACGATCCTCGGTTATCGCATTTCCAGACGGCGAACCCACGCGCTGCCAGAAACTGCGCCGTCAGGTCGGCCGTCAGGCCCCAGGAATTCGTGACGCGTTGCACATGGGGGCCTCCGTAGACGAGCACGATCAGAGGTGTTTTCGTCCTTGGGGCAATTCCTTTTGGGGCGTAATAAGCGCCGTAAAGAGTGGTTCCGTCGCGGGTATTGAACTGAGTTCGCTGGGGAGTGACAAGCGTAAGTTGGGCCAGTTGCGGGTCATCACCGGCATCGGCAAGCGTGGCAAGCACCTGGCCGGTACGGTCGCGAAGGGTCGTTACCGGAGGTTGATCGGAGTTTGAGATCGTCACGGCGACCTTCGTCCCGTCGGGTGAGACGACGGCATCGCTGCAGAATCCTCGTCCCTCGGTAAATCGCTCGATAGGCCCTCCATCGAGCGACACTCGATAGAGGTCTCGATCCAAAGGCGACTCCCTCCCGGCCAGAAACCAGACCTCTCGACGCAGGTGGTCAAGGTGGACGACCGCATCGACCGGCCAGGCTCCCGAAGTCAGGGTCCGGAGCGGTTGACCGTAGCGATCGAGTAGCAGGAGATGCTTGAACCCTGATCGCTCGCTCGCCCAGAGGATTTCCCGGGTCCCCGGCACCGTGGTGAGATCATCGTGCAGGTTGACCCAGGATTCGGCGGTTTCTTCGATCAGGATCGAACGCTCCCCTGTTTTTCGATGAATCCGCATCAGGCGGAGGGATTGCTGATCCCTGGACAAGAGTTGCACCAACAGATGATGAGCGTCTTCCCAATTGACTCGGGCCAGATACCACTCCTCGTCCTCGTCGGAGAGTTTGAGCCACTGCGTTTCCCCTCCCGACAAGGAAACGACCCCGAGACGCACGTTTGCATTGGCGGCCCCTGCGAAGGGGTAGCGGTGCGACTCGGTCACAATGTCTGATTCGCCTTGATGGACAATCGTATATTCGGGTATGGCTCGTTCGTCGGTTTCCTGGTAGGCAAGATGGTTGCCGTCCGGTGACCACCAGAAGCCGGTCGATCGTCCAAGTTCTTCTTGGGCGATGAACTCGGCGAGACCAAACGATCTCCCCTCGGTGGCACCTTGCGTCAGTCGGGTTTCGGTTCCGGAGGAGAGGTCAAGAACGAAGAGTTCTCCTTCTCGAACAAATGCGACCCGCTTGCCGTCTGGTGAGAATTTGGGATCAATCTCGGGGGCGTCCGACTCGGTCAATCGTCGAAGCGGCTCAGTTCCTTCCAGAAGATAGAGGTCGCCTTTCAGGGGGAGGATGCTTCGGTCGGACTGCGGAGCACGGACAATCTGGCTGATCCCGGTGTCTCGAAGCCGAAGGCGCTCCCGGCGGAGCGCCTCTTCTTGAGAAACGTTCTCGTCGGTGTTCCCTTCATCGGGCGGCCGGGCGATGACTTGCGGCGTCGTGTTCTCGCTGGCTGAGGCCCTCCAGAGCACCCGAGCGGTTCCGTCTCCTTCGGGCAGGAGATACGAAACGAACCCACTGTCGGCCGAGAAGGCGAGGGCCGTCGGAACCGTGGTGCCGGGCGCCGGATGCTTCGATGCCGCCTCCAGGTCGACCGGGCGCCTGGACCTGACCGGGGGGTCCGCCATTGCGAGCGAAGCGGTCAGAACCAGGGCGGCGAATGCAATCGGTGCGAGCAACGGCGTCATGGGTGAGTCTCGGAAGAGTCGTCCCGCGGATTGGGGCGTGGTTGGTGAGCGTTGGGTCAGCAATCGACCGTTCCCATCGTGATGCGCATGCTTTCCTGTTGGCCTGGTTTCAGGATGCGAAGGCCAGCGTCGATCCCTCGTTGGTGCAGGTTGATCGCGTCGGTGGTCTGGGTGTACGGCTCGATGGCGATGATGTCGTCGCCGAAGGGTGGGGTGAAGACGACGATTTCTCGGAAGGGGATGGCGTCGAAACCGATTCGGAACTCGGCTCCCAGGGCCTCGTCAATCAGTCGGCAGACGACGAATCCTTCAGCGTTGTGCTCCAGACCGGTCAGGACGGCGTCGACCTGAAGCCCCTGCATCGACTTCCCCTGCCGGAAGTCGAGTTCCTCAGGAACAGGACGGACTTCTCCGGTCGGGATCGTTTCATCGAGGACCCATGTCTGAGCGGCCGGGATCACGACCTTCGTGCGAGTCAGGTCGCCTCCGTTTCCGAAGGGCAAACGGAAGTAAGGGTGGAAGCCCAGTCCATAGGGAAGATCACCTTCGGACTCGTTCGCCACGGTGGCGTCTAAGACCAGGGTCCGCCCATAGAGGGCATAGCGGAGGTCAAGGTAGCCTTCGCTTGGCCATCGAGGTTTGCCGCCAGGGAAGGTCTTCGACAGACGATACCGCCCGCTGAGAAAGGCCCCATCCGGCCCCTCGCCGTGGTCGGTCACTTCCCAGTCGGCATCGAGTGCGAAACCGTGAATGGCATGGGGTGGTTTGGTGAGGGGGAGCCGGTACGAAGTTCCCTCCCATTCAAAATGTCCCTGATTGATCCGGTTCGGGAACGGAAACAACACGGGGAAGCCGTGCTTGGCCGGATGTTGAGGGATTCGTTCCCATCCTGGCTCGGCGACGACCAGTGATCGTAACGCACCAGCCGCCGGGAGCTTCAGGTCGAACAGGTTGAACCCACACGACGGCAGGATCGAGGCCGACGCTTCCGATTCTGTGTCGTTCAAGATCCAGACGGTACGGTCACCGCGTTGTTCGGTGCGGACGTGGCAAGCCATCGGGCGGTCCTCCGGTGCGGGCACGAAACTCGGTTCCGAGGCGCACTCGATTCCAACCGCCCAGGCTCGCGTTGGCAAGACGATCGTGGTCAGGTCATTCGAACGAGATCGTCGCGTTTCCCTGACGAAACTGCCGGCGCCAGGTGTTGAGCTGCTCGACGAGCTCTCTCGCATCAAGACCATAGGTGTCGGCCAGACTGACGTCTCGCCGACGCGATCGGCGAACCCAGCGGGGAATCCGAGGGTCATCGCATTCTGCCAGTCGATACCCGACCCAGACATACTTCTGAGGCAGCGGAATCAGCTCGAACCGATCAACCTCCGACCATCGAACCAACCGTTGTCGCAGGGGGGAGCGTTCAATGAATCCGACGGGAGTAAGCTCGATATGGCATCGTGTGCGATCGAGCGATTGCAAACAGTTGATCGATCCGAGCAGGAAGAACCCCGCCCCGAGCGTTGCCGCCACCGAAAACCCTACGATCACCAACTTCATCAAGCATGTCAGACTGAGCAGGGCACAGCCGATCGCGAGCGTGATGAACTTCCCTCGATCGGGGAAGTAGCGAACCACCTCAGAGCCTCGATCCATGAGGAGAATCCTCTTGTGTTGAGCAAGGCGTGTTGACGATGGGAACACGTGAAGGACGATCGGTGGCGATTGAACGCCCATCAAGGGCCAGAATGGGCCGGAGGCACAGACGTTTCGTGGTGCGAAGTGGGGGAGATCGGCTCACCCGTAAGCACGGAATGATAAAAGGATCGTAAGGAATCGGTTGCGGCAGCCCAGCTCCATCGCTCGGCTTCCAACCTCGCATTCTGATGCAGACTTTGGCGAAATGAGGACGATTCAAGCAAGCGCCGGGTGGCTCGGGTCAGGCCGTCGGGATCGGCCGGGTCGAACAGACAGCCGTTGAGGCCATCGGTCACGATGTCAGGGATGCCACCGGCCCTGGCGGCGACGACCGGGCAACCGGCGGCCATGGCTTCCAGTAACACCAGGCCAAGCGTCTCGGTCCGAGAAGGGAAGAGCAGGGCATCGGCAGAAGCGAAGGCGGAGGCCAGGCGTTCTCCCCTGAGATAGCCGATGAAACGAGTCCGGGTTCCCTGAAAATGACGTTTCAGTTTCTCCCGGGCTGGCCCATCGCCAACGAGCGCTAGCGTCGCTTCGGGCATGGCCTTCAGGACGGGGCGAATCTGTTCGATTTCTTTCTCAGCGGCGAGTCGGCCCACGTAAAGCAAGAGCGGCCCGTCCGATTGCCCGCCAGAGAGTTCCTCCCGCATGGCGTCTGACTTCAACTCCGGCCGAAACAGGTCAGTATCGACCGCTCTGGGCCAGAGCGCGAGATTATGAAAGCCTCGGACATTCAGCTCGTCAATCATGGCCGTCGACGTACACAAATTCAGGCGGGCCTTGTTGTGCATGGAACGGATCAGCTTCCAGCAAAGCCCTTCCAGTGCTCCGAGCTTGTAGTGCTTCAGATATTTCGGCACATGAGTGTGATACGATGCCACCAGAGGCCGGTCCCGCTTGATGGCATGGGCGACCCCACAGGCACCAAGCACGGCGGGATTGACCACGTGCACGATGTCCGGCTCGAACTTCACGAGCCTGGTACCGATTTTCTTGCCCGTGATGGCGAGTTTCAGCTCAGGATAGAGGGCAAAGGGGACTGCCGGGACGCCGATCACCCGCGCACCTTCGAATCGCTTCGGGGCACCCGCCGGGGCGATGACGAGCACTTCGTCTCCCGCCCGTTTCAGGTGGGTGATGGTCTGTGTCAGTCGCGTGACGATTCCGTCGATCTTCGGCAGAAACGTCTCGGTGAACAGCGCGATTCGCATGAGATTGGGTCAATGGGGACGGTGGAGAGGGGATCCGTCGATCTCGTGAACATCTCACCGCTGCGCGGAGACAGGGAGCGGTTCATGGTGGGGATTGAGAAGGCTTCGGGTGCCGGACCCGTGCGTGTCCGGTACCCGAAGCGAAACCCGATCGTTAGCTGACCTTCACTCCCGAGGCGAGTTCGGCCGCCCCCGTCTTCCAGGAAACTTTCGGGAGAATCTCCTTCATGTCCACCCGATCGCGATACTTGATGGCGAAGTTCAGGAGAGAGTCGAGTAAGGAATCGGAAAGGTAGTGCGGCTGAAGCCCGAGGTCGAGAAGCTTGGTGTTCTTGGCGTTGTAGTAGTGTTCCTCGCGTTCGACGCGGGGGTTTTCGAAGTGCTCAATGGAGACGTCGAGGCCGAGTTTGGCCCCGGCTTCCTTCACCTTTTCAGCCAGTTCTCCGACTGAGAATTGCTCGGTGAACTGGTTGTAGACGCGGAACTCGCCGGCGTCGGCCGGGTTGTTGCAGGCGATCTCAATGCAGCGGACGGTGTCTCGAATGTCGAGGAAGCCGCGGGTCTGGCCCCCTTTGCCATAGACGGTCAGCGGGTGGCCGATGGCAGCCTGGATGCAGAAGCGGTTCAAGGCGGTACCGAAGACGCCATCATAGTCGAGACGGTTGATGAGGAGTTCATCCATCTCGGTTTCTTCGGTAATCACGCCGTAGACGACACCCTGGTTCAGGTCCGTTGCTCGGAGGCCCCAGATACGGCAGGTGAAGTGGATATTATGGGTGTCGTGAACCTTGCTCAGGTGATAGAACGAGCCGGGTTGTTTGGGATAGGGGAGCGTATCCTTGCGCCCGTTGTGTTCGATCGTGATATACCCTTCCTCGATGTCGATGTTCGGCGTGCCGTATTCGCCCATTGTGCCGAGTTTGACCAAATGGCAATCGGGCACGATGTCGCGCATCGCGAAGAGGATGTTCAAGTTGCCAACGACGTTGTTGACTTGCGTTTCCACCGCCCGCTCGCGGCTGATCATGGAGAATGGAGCCGAGCGCTGCTCGCCGAAGTGAACGATGGACTCGGGCTGGAAGCGGCGGATGGCGTCGGAGAGAAAGGGATAGTCGCAGCAATCGCCGACGAACAGCTCGATTGGCTTGCCGGTCAGCTGTTCCCAGCGTTCGAGGCGCCGCTGGAGCGGAGCAATCGGCGTTAAGGTTTCGATCCGGAGCTGGTTATCCCAGTGCCGACGGATCAAGTTATCGAGGATGGCTACTTCGTGGCCGCGGTTGGCCATGTGCAGCGCAGTGGCCCAACCGCAGTAACCGTCTCCACCGGTGACGAGAACGCGCATGGCGATCGCTCATTCGTTGATCGACGGCCCCGAGGTGCGGCTTCGGAGGGGATGAGCCCGATGCGGCAATGGGTGCCAGTCGTGGTGTAATTGATGACAGGGTCCAGAACATCCAGGGTCGCACTGAGAGGAGCCGTCGGGAATCAGTCTAAAGGTCGGGTCGATTTCGACAGCGTCGGGAGGATGCACGACTGGATCAGAAACGCTGTGACGCCAATGCACAATGCAGTCGTCGAATCACCGTGCAGAAGCACCATGCGAGAGATCGGCTGAGAATCCTGACAAGGGTTGTTCAGGGGATCGAGAACGATGCCTGGAGCGGTCGTTGACTTCCGCCTGAAGCCCTGGACGTCAATGGTAATCGGAGCGAGTCGGAACTCAAACCTTGCAATTCGCAAAAGGATCAGCTTTTCGACTTGGTCTTGGCCGTTCCGGTGCTCTCTGTGCCCTGGAGGATGGCATCAACGGAGCGGAGCAGTTTCTCCATGGCGAACGGCTTCCGAATGTAATCCTTGACGCCGAGAAATTCGGCATACGCTCGGTGTCGACTTCCCTCGTTGCCTGTGATCATGATCGTCGGGATCAGACCTTCGGGGCGGGTGCGAAGCTTTTCGAGAACAAGGAAGCCGCTTTTTCGAGGCATCATCATGTCTAGGATAATCAGGTCCGGTTCTTCCCGTTCGGCTACCGTCAGGCCGGCATTGCCGTCTCGGGCGACGAGGACCCGGTAGCCCTTACCCTCGAGGACTGTCCGCATCGAGTCGATAATCTCGGGGTCGTCGTCCACCAGAAGAATCGTCTTGTGGGCGGTTACGGGCATCGTCAATTGGGCTCCGTCGAGAGAAGAAACGCTTCACCGCCCGGAAGCGAGGCACGGTGAACGATCATCCCATGATAGACGTTCCGGTCGATGCCGGGCAAGGTTGCGGGGGGGTGGGAGTTCGTCTTGGGGTCCGTTAAGATCGAAGCCTTCGACTCATCCCGGCCAGAAACCGCGATGCTGAGGAAGGCCGGGGACACCTCCTTTTTCTTTCGCGTGATCGAGGCTAAGGCGTTCCATGCATCAGGTTGCGAGGTCACGGGCCATCGCCCGAGCGCTGGTGATCGGGCTGTTCGTTTCGGTGAGTTGGGCTGGTGCAGGGAGCAGGTTGGCCGTTGCAGGCGACACCGACTCCTTGGAGCAGACCGTCGCTCCCCCCTCGGACGAGCCGACCCGAGCCATCGCCGGATTCCGGATCCCTGATGGTGCCTCGATCCGCCCCTGGGCGGCTGAGCCGTTGCTGGCCAACCCGGTGGCCTTTGCGGTGGATGACCAGGGACGGGTGTACGTCGCCGAGACCTTCCGCCTCCATGAGGGGGTGACCGACAACCGCAGTCATATGTACTGGCTCGACGACGATCTGGCCCTGACGACCGTCGAAGGCCGCGTGGCGATGTACCGCAAACACTTCGACGAGGCGACCTTCCAGAGCTACGGCGTCGCCACCGATCGGCTTCGTCTGGTCGTCGATTCCGACGGCGACGGCGTGGCCGACACCTCGACCGTGTTCGCCGACGGATTTGACGACGTGGCCGCGGGCATCGGCGCGGGGGTGATCGCCCGAGACGGCGACGTCTGGTACACTTGCATCCCCGACCTCTGGAAGCTCCGCGACACGACAGGCGATGGAGTTGCCGATGTCCGCGAATCACTCCACACGGGTTACGGCGTCCACGTCGCCTTCCTCGGCCACGACCTGCACGGCCTGGTCTTCGGACCGGACGGGAAGCTCTACTTCTCGATCGGCGACCGAGGCCTGAACGTCGAAACGAAGGAAGGCACACGGCTCGAACTGCCACATACTGGGGCCGTCCTGCGATGTGATCCGGACGGCTCCAACCTGGAGATCTTCGCGACCGGCCTGCGCAACCCGCAGGAGCTGGCCTTCGACCGTTTCGGCAATCTGTTCACCGTGGACAACAACAGCGATGGCGGCGACCAGGCCCGACTGATCGACATCGTCGAAGGCGGTGACAGCGGCTGGCACATGGGCTGGCAATACCTCACCGAGCCGGTCGCCCGCGGCCCCTGGAACTCGGAGAATCTTTGGAAGCCCCAGTCGGAGGGAAACGACGCAGCCTACCTCCTTCCCCCCCTTGCAAATTTCAGCGACGGTCCTTCGGGGCTCGCCTTCAACCCCGGAGTCGCCGGCCTTCCAGGACGCTACGACGACCACTTCTTCCTGGCCGATTTCCGCGGGACTCCCGGCAACAGCGGTGTTCGATCGTTTGCGGTCGAAGCCAACGGCGCGAGCTTCAAACCCGTTGATCAGCACCAGTTCCTCTGGTCGATTCTTGCCACCGACGTCGATTTCCCGCCTTCGGGAGGTATGTACGTTAGTGACTGGATCGAAGGCTGGGGCCAGCCTGGAAAAGGGCGGATTTACCATCTGACCTTTGACGACGCGGACGAGGCGGTGACTGCTGCGGTCGCTTCATTGCTGACCGATGGGTTTGACGGGCGAGCGACGGACGAGTTGATCGCCTTGCTCGGCCATTCCGATCAGCGTGTCCGGCAGCGGGCGCAATTCGCCTTGGCGAGCCGAGGGACCGACGTGATCAAGGCGCTTGAGATCCCCGCCGTCTCCGGAGACGAGATGACCCGGTTACATGCCGTCTGGGCACTCGGGCAGCTTGGCTGGAAGTCACCCTCGGCGCTAACTGTGGTCGCCGGTCGCTTGGAGGATCATTCCGAGCACCTCCGAGGGCAGGCGGCCCGAGTGCTGGGCGACGCCCGGTTCTCGGCCGCCGCCGGCGCGCTGACCGCCCTTCTTGACGACCAATCGCTCCGCGTGCGAATGTTCGCCGCGATTGCCCTGGGCAAGATCGGAGCAACCGAGGCGGTCCCGGCCCTCGCCGCGATGCTTGGAGAGAATGCCGACCGCGACCCGTATCTCCGCCACGCCGGTGTCATGGGCCTCCTCGGCGCCGCGGGGGATGAGCAACTCGATCGCCTGGCAACGGACGATTCGACCGCCGTCCGGCTAGCGACCTTGCTGGTCTACCGTCGCGAGCACGACCCGAAGGTCGCCCGGTTCCTCGCTGACCCTGAGCCCCGGCTCGTCCTGGAGGCGGCCCGAGCGATCAACGATTCCCCAATCGAGAGCGCGACGACAAAGCTGGCAGCCCTGGATTTGACCCCCGAGATGCCTTTGCCGTTGCTTCGACGGGTCCTGAACGCGAACCTGAAGGTCGGCGGGCCAGAGGCGGCCGGGCAGATCGCCCGGATCGCGGCGAACGGCGCGATTCCGGAGCCGATCCGCGTCGAAGCGCTGAACATCCTGGCCGACTGGGCCAATCCGAGCGGACGCGACCGAGTCGTTGGTCTCTGGCGTCCTGTGCCGAGCCGATCGCCAGAAGCGGCGGCCGATGCGATCCGGCCGATTGTAGCGGAATTGCTTGAGGCGGGGACGGATCAGATCCGGTTGGCTTCTGCCGAAACAGTTGCCTCGCTCAACATCACGGAGGCGGGGCCGGCGCTGTTCGATCTGTTTGCGAACACTCAGATCGGAGCCGAGGCCCGAGTCGAGGCGATCCGAGCCATGGAAGCGATTGGCGATTCGCGGCTTGTCGACGTTGCCCGCCGATCGACGAGCGATCCCGAAGCCCTGGTGCGCACCGAAGGCTTGCGGTTGCTCTCGGGCCTGGACCCCGACGAAGCGCTCCCGATCCTGGAGTCGGTGTTGGAGCAAGGGACGATGACGGAGCGTCAGGGGGCCTTCGAGACACTCGGCACCCTGGAATCGGAACGGGCCGATCACGTGCTCGCCTCCTGGCTTGACCGCTACTTGGCTGGAGAGGTCCCCGGTGAGATCCAGCTTGAGTTGATCGAGGCGGCCGAAAAGCGATTGGCCGAAGGTATCCGGGAGCGGCTTGCCCAGGTTGAAGCCTCGCGACCGGAGGACGATCCCCTGGCACCCTATCGCGAGACGCTGCTCGGGGGGGATGCTCGGCGAGGCCGTCAGATTTTCTTCGAGCGAACCGAGGCTCAGTGTCTGCGATGCCACGCGATCGACGGGCAGGGGGGAGAGGTCGGTCCTGTGCTCTCGGACATCGGGGCCAGGCAGGATCGCACCTACATCCTCGAATCGATCGTTGCCCCGGACGCTCGCATTGCCGAGGGGTTCGAATCGTTGGTGATTGCGACAACCGAAGGTCAGGTTCTGACCGGAATTGTCAAGGACGATTCGAATGATTCCATTACCTTGATGGATGCCGACGGTAAGACACTGACTCTTGCCAAGGCGCAGATCGAGGAGAGTCAACGCGGAATTTCCGCGATGCCGGTTGACCTGCTCAAGTATCTCTCGAAACGAGATCTCCGCGATCTGGTCGAGTACCTCGCCCGTCGTACCCGGACGGAACCGCTTGTCCGCCAGGGCCACGGTCGTTAGTCGACCATCTGGACTGGCATACGGAATGCCTGCAATCTCTTGCCTGAGGGATGTTCGCCGATGAATGCAGATCGAAGTCGGAGTCCTATCTACCCCCCCCCCACACTGGATCGAACGTTATGCACAGGTTGATTGACGGATTGCATCGTTTCCGAGAAAGTGTCTTTCCCGATCGGAAAGCGTTCTTCGAAACGCTGGCAAGTGGGCAAGATCCGGACTTTCTGTTCATCACCTGCTGTGACTCTCGCGTGCAGCCCGAGGTGGTGTTGCAGGCCAATCCGGGGGATCTGTTCATTCTTCGGAATATCGGCAATCTTGTGCCGCCTCACGGCGCGGACAACAGTGTTGAGGCGGCGGTCGAGTACTCAATCCGGGTGCTCGGCGTCAAACACATCATTGTTTGCGGCCATTCCCATTGCGGAGCCATGGAAGCTGTCTTGAATCCGGAGCACCTTTCCACATTACCTTCGGTGGCCCGGTGGCTTCAGTACGCCGATTCGACCCGGCAGATCATCCAGGAAAATTACGGTGACCTGGAAGGTGAGGCGAAACTGGACGCTGCGATCGAGATCAATGTCTTGGTGCAACTCGAACATTTGATGACACTTCCCAGCGTAGCCCCTCGCCTGATGCGCGGCGAGGTGAACTTGCATGGATGGGTCTATCGGTTCGAGACGGGCGAACTCTCGGCCTACGACCCGGAAGCGAATCACTTCGTCGAGGTCGAGAAGGCTCATCTTCCTTCCATCCGCCCCGTCCACTCGACACCCGCCTCACCCAGATGAGGTTCGGTCGTTCCTGATACGCGAGGTGTGAGGTAGCAGAACGCGATCGGTGTGAACGAATTTCGGCTGAACTTGGTTGTTGATGAACCGATCGGAACCTAGGGTTGGAGGGGCAGTTGAAGAGGTTGCGTTTGCCGAAGTATCGGAATTGTTAACGGCAATAGAAGCCTCGTCCCAGACGACGGAGTGAAAGTGCGTTGCGGGTCTTCAATTCTCAGATGATCGCGCGCTCACGAGGACGATTCATGAGGCTTACGCATCGCCACCATCGCCACCTCTCGCTTGAGACACTGGAACGTCGCCTTGTGCTCAGCACGACGGCGCCTCCCTCGTTCCCCGGGGCCCCGCTGGAGCTTCCTCAAGAGGGGGCCTGGCGAAACACGCCATTCATCGGCTCTCCCGTGGTGGCGGACCTCAACAACGATGGCCGTGAGGAGATTCTCACCGCTGTTGAAGGGGGACGGCTGATTGCTTACACAACCGGCAGCGATGGCCGATTGCGCGAATTTCGCCGATACGAGACCAACGCCACCACTGATGTGAAGTCGACGCCGATTGTCGTCACCCGACGCAACGGTTCGAAGATGATCGTAGCCGGTCTCAGCCGGGATGAGTTCTCGAATCCTGGTTCTCAGGAAGATGGACGTGTCTACGCCTGGGATGCCGTGACAGGGCAATTGCTTCCCGGATGGCCCCAACAAGCAGGGGTCGGAGGAGTCACGTCCCCCCTGACCTCGGGAGATCTCACCGGGGACGGAACCGCGGAGATCATCGCGATCTCCTACTTCGGCGACGTGAGCGCCTTTCGGCAAGACGGTTCGTTGCTCTGGCGGTTTCGCAACGACGATACGATTCTCTCTGGGGCCGTGATCGGAGACATCGACCGGGATGGAAAACCTGAGGTGGTCTTCGGGTCCGACATCAGCGACAACCCTTATTTCTCGGCAGGAGGTTTCGTCAATATCCTCAATGCCAACGGCTCGGCCAAATTCCGCATTCCGACGCAGGAGGTCATCTGGTCATCACCGGTGCTGGCGGATCTCAACGGCGATGGCTTTCTTGAAATCGTCGTCGGGACGGGCTTGCACTTCTCGATGGTCGCGCAAGTTGACAACGTGTTCACACCAGAACGCAAGGCCGAGGCTCGATCGTTTTCCAATCAAGTTCTTGCCTATGACCATCGTGGCCAGGTCGTTCCCGGATGGCCGTACCGGACCTGGAGTGACGGATCAGCCAATCGTCAGGTGTACGGGTCGCCCGCCGTGG
This sequence comes from Tautonia rosea, assembly GCF_012958305.1. Taxonomy (NCBI): domain Bacteria; kingdom Pseudomonadati; phylum Planctomycetota; class Planctomycetia; order Isosphaerales; family Isosphaeraceae; genus Tautonia; species Tautonia rosea. The sequence continues at coordinate 200,746 of NZ_JABBYO010000002.1, forward strand.
GCGATCTGACCGGTGATGGTCAGCTCGAAGTGGTGGCGGTCGATTTCGGCGGGTTCGTGCATGTTGTGAAAGCCAACGGCCAGCCGTTACCAGGGTTTGAAGGGGGCCGACGAATTGCTCCCCCCGAAGGATTGCAGGTCGATACCTTCACCTCAGCGATCATCGCCGATGTGAATGGCGACGGCGCCGCAGACATCCTTGTGGCGACCGATCAGTACCTTGTGGCGATGGACCGATTGGGAGAACGGCTCTGGACGCTCCAGGCTCCTCAGGGGCGCAACGGGATTCCGGGAGGACATGCCAACGCCGCGGCGATCGGGCAACTTGATGGTCTCGGTGGTCTGGAACTTATCACGGTCACGCTTGTATATGGCGAACCCAACCCACCGAGCATGCTGGGGGTCTACCAGCTTCCCGAAAGTTCACTCACGCCTCCCTGGCCGATGCACCGCAAGACTCCGAGCGGACAGGCCATGTCTCACAGCCCGGCGTTCCTGGAACGATATGTCCGGGCGACCTTCCGTGCCTTGCTCGGTCGGGAAGCGAGTGCCTCCGACCTGGCCTTTTTCCCTCGATTGATTCAGGCTAACATCTGGACACCGAAAACGCTGGCCGAGACCGTCGCTCTGACAGCCGAGGCTCGCTCGGTGGTCATCCGCCAGCTGTATCAGAGCTACCTTCAACGATCACCCAGCCCCGAAGAACTGGCGGAGGGGCAGAATCGTTTGGCCCAGGATCGAGCGGAAGAACTCGCACGCTCGTTGCTCCTCTCTGAGGAGTCGCTCGCCAAAACGGACGGTTCGATCGCGGGGGTGCTCGGTCGCTTTTACGAAACGATTCTTCGACGGCCGATCACCGCTCGGGAGGTGGGAATCCTTGAGCCGGTGGTTCAGAGAGGGTATGTCTCATTGCCGGAAATTGCTCGGATGCTGCTACGATCCGAGGAATTCGTCTTGCTGGAGATCGCCGCTCCCACGGTGATTGCCTACCGAACCGAGTTCCCGAACGCTCCGTTTGATGAGGCCGGGGTTGCGGCCGTCTTGATGGATCGCCAGGGAGGTCGCCGTGAGGAACAGATCCGTGCCGGTCTGATTGCCAGCGGCGGCCGTTACGAACGAACGTCGGTCGCCGCTGGTCTGGTTCGATCACTCTATGGCGACGTGCTCATGCGGGAGGCGGGCCCTGGCGAAGTCGCCTCCTGGATTCGAGGGTTCACCACCGGGAAAATAACGCCTCAGCAGTTCATTACCACGATCGTCAAGAGCGCTGAAGCCCGGACCTTGTATGTCCGCGATCTGTTTCGCCTCTTGCTCGGTCGAGAGCCCGAACCCGAAACGATTGTGTCACTCCGAAATTACGCGAGTCGAGAGGAGCTGAAGATCGCTCTGATTGCCTCTCCGGAGTACTTCGCCCGTCATGGTGGCACCAATACCGGCTTCGTCAGGGCCGTATTCCGAGACCTTTACGGAGTCGATCCAGTCCCTCAGTCCGTCCTGGATAACGAGGTCAGGCTCCTGAACCAAGGACGTCAGACCCGTACCGGGCTCGCGAGAAACCTGATCTTCAGCACGATTGGTTACGAAAAGGTCGTCGTCACTCACATGATCCGCTACATTCCGGCCGAGGACAAAGGGGTGCTTCGCGTCCCGATCGAGACACCAGGAAGTCCACCAAACAATCCCGATCCGGCCCTCATTCAGGCACTTGTGGGTGCGATGCAGGCAGGAGCAACGGAAACAGATATTGTGCAGTTTTTGCTCGCGTCGCCAACCTATGTCAACAAAACGGCCTACATCCGGGGTTTGTATCGAAGCGAGGGAAACCGTTTCTGAGTCCTAACGAACGAGCTTAGACCAGCCAAGGGTCTTGGTGATGTATTTGTGCGACGACCAAGATACCCGATGTCCCAGTTGTATCAGAGAATCCTCCAGATTCAGGCACGGGTGCCCTGGGCGGGACGGGTGGATGTCCGTACGATTCCGTTAGAAAAATCGAGCCAGGATCGGACTCCCCGAGATTCCTGACGCGGGTAAGATGAGGGTGACGGGACGCGAGTCATCCTTGCTGCGATTTGATTCTGGCCAAGAAGGCATTGCGGCCGGGGCGCGTTAAGACGACGAACGGGACCCGGGAATCCGACCCAGGGAGGAGACGACATGCGACGCAATCGCGGGGCATGGGGAGCCTGGATCGCGTTGCTCCTGGCGACTCCGGTCATGGCCGGGACGGATGCGACCGCGGATCGGGTTCGGAAGATTCTGGAGACGCCAGGTTTTGAGATCGGCCACTGGGGGGTGCTCGTCGTCGATCGCCGTTCGGGAGAGGTTGTCTTCGAGCATCAACCGAATCACCTGTTTGTTCCGGCGGAGGTCGGTCAGCTTTTCTCGGCCGTAGCGGTTTTGGAGGGGCTGGGTGGTGACTATCGATTTCAGACCCCCGTCTTTCGTCGAGGCGAAGTCGGTCCTGACGGAACGCTTCACGGGGATTTGATCCTCGTCGCCGGGGGGGACCCAAGCCTGGGAGGTCGAACGAGCCCTCAGGACGGATCACTCCTTTACCGAGACGTCGACCATTCCCGAGCCTCAACGACCCTCGGAGCCATGCTTGTTGAGGCCGACCCCCTTGCCGGTCTCGATCACCTGGCAAGGGAGGTCAAGGCGGCCGGTATTCTCACTATCACCGGAGAGGTGATCGTCGATGATCGGCTGTTTCCGGAAACTCCGATCGAGAGCGGATTGCCCTCCAAGGTATCGAGCATTGCAGTCAATGACAATCTTGTCGATGTCTTGATCACTCCGGCTCCGGAACCCGGGATGCAAGCGGAGATTCGCACCGTTCCGCCGTCTCGATATTATTCGGCCGAGGCTCAAATCGACACCGTTGCCGAAGGAGAGGCTCCTCGGATCGAAATCCGCCGAGAAGGACCGCGACGGTTCTCGATCCGGGGCCAGGTGCCGGTCGGTCATCCGCCAATGATTCAGGTGTTTGAGATCGATCGGCCTGCCGATTTTGCTCGAGCCGCGTTCATCGAACAACTCCGCGGCCGGGGTGTTCGGGTTGAAGCGACTCCGCTGGGCGACAACCCTTCGGATCGTCTCCCCGCGAGCGACGAGGTCGACTCGCTTCCCAGGGTGGCTCTCTACACCTCACCGCCGCTTCGGGAATATATTCGAGTGATTCTCAAGGTTGGACATCACTCTCATGCTGCGTCGCTACCGCTCCTGCTGACCTCAAACAATGATTCTCGCACCTTGACCGACGGGTTACGTCGTCAGGGAACGATCTTCCAGCAACTGGGAGTGCCGGGCGAAGGAATCAGCCTGACCGCGGGGGTTGGCACTCATCGAACGGATCGGGTTTCTCCGCAGGCGGTCGTGACCTTGCTCAGAGCGATGCAAGGGCGTCCCACCGCTCAAGCTTTCGAAACAGCGTTGCCAGTGATTGGTCGGGAGGGGACGGCTCTGGACATTGTGGCAGCCGACAGCCCCGCTCGGGGGCATGGGCGAGCTCATGCCGGGACGGCCTGGACGATTGATGAAGCTACAGGTAAGCCGTTATTGCTGAGCAAAGCGCTTGCCGGCTATCTGGAGACTGCCTCAGGTCGCGATCTTGTCTTCGCATTCTTCGTGAACGATGTTCCGACTTCAGCAGAGACCTCCGAACGAGGGGTGACGAATCTCTCGGCGTCTCGTGTGTTGGGGGCCCTTTGCGAAGCGTTTTATGAGGATCAGTCCACAGAACCACAATCGGCAGCCTCGCAGCTTCCTCAGCAACCACGGCAGACCAACCCGTCGGTGGGACCAACGATCAGAAACGCGTCCGGTCGCCCCTCGGATGCAATCGAAGGAATTGGCAGGAATGGCCCGGCACGCTAGGCCAAGCGATGCGCGGCGATCTTGACCGGTTCGTGGATCGTTCTATCATTGGAGGTGGCCAGGAAGTTCGACCGGAAGATTCCGGTTGACATCTTGGTGAGACCGAGACGTGTGATCCCCCCAGGTTCCTGCTCGGGAGTGACAGCCGTCATGGCAATCCACACTCGACAGTGCCTTCGGTGCTCATGATGAGTCCTTTGATGACTCGATTGGCCCTGGCAATTCCCGGTTCTGGCCCCGATCCCGCTGCAGTGGGGATTGCGTTGCTGGCCGCGATGGCTGAACAGGGATTGCGGGTTCAACATTTTCGGTCCTGGGCGTGTCCGATCGGCACCCGGGCGATCGGGGCCCTGACCGGGCTCCCTGGTCGTCATCTGGACGCCTGGTTGATGCCTCCTGAAGTTTGTCGCTCGGTCTTTGCCCGAGGGACCCAATCAGCAGACCTTGCTATCATCGAGGGGACGATTGAGACGATCCCCAGACCGCTAGCCGCGACGTCCAGTTACGAGGAGTCCTGCACCTCAACCTGCGGTCGGCCCGGGGCCTTGATGCCGTTAGCCGAAGCCCTTGACGCTCCGATCGTTGCTGCAATCTCATGTGACTGGCTCAAGCGGTTCCATCTGCCTTTTCTTCCTTCCAGGGTTGAAGCCGTCATTCTCGACGGGTTGTGTGATCGTCGAGAGTTTGCTGACATGCGTCGCATGGTGGAACTGGTCCTGGGTCGACCGGTTCTGGGTGCGTTGCCGGCCCTCGCCGAGGTGCGGGCTGCGCTTCAAGACGCTCCCCGCGATTGCCCCCTCGACCCTTGCGTTGTCGCATCCCTTGTCTCTGGGTTTCGTCAGTTCTCGGACCTCGAAGCACTGAGGGAACTGGCTTGCTCCCGCCCCTTGCCCCCGCTTTTCGACGCGGAAGCCCTGGTTCCGACCGGGCCAAGGTTCAAAGTCGCTTATGCCCACGATGATGCCTTTGGCGACTACTTCCCCGACACGCTGGAAACACTGGAGGCGCTCGGGGCGGAACTTGTGGAGTTTTCCCCGCTCTCCGATGGCGATCTCCCGCCTGGCGTTGATCTGGTCATGATCGGCTGTGGGTTCCCGGATCGCTTTGCCGAGGAACTTTCGGCCAATGCGTGCCTAATCGCCTCGCTTCGGGCGTGGGTCTGTCGCGGCCGGCCGGTCTTCGCCGAAGGGGGGGGATGTGCATACCTGGGCCGGTTGATGCGGCTCGGGGATTGGAATGTGCCCGGAGTCGGAGTCTTCCCGTTCGATGCGGCCCTCTTGCCGAATCCTGAGCCTCCGACCCCGGTTTCCCGTACCTTGATCCGATCGGGTATGCTCGGTGAGGCGGGTACGGTCCTGCGCGGCTATCACTCAAATCGCTGGAAATTGTTGCCCGCCCCCGAACCGGATGATTGCTCAGCGCGCTCCGGGTATCTGACTGCCGAGCACGACGTCTGTTTTCGTCGCAATGCGTTCGGCAGTCTCATTCATCTTCACCTGGCAGCAATGCCCCAGGTTGTCTCCGGCTTCGCGGGCCTCGGACGCCACGGACAGAAGGCTCCTCTGTTTGGCGGTCCATGACCCTTCAATCACTTTTGCCATCAAGACGTGACCATTCCTGATCAATAACCTTGGTGAGGTTCTCACGCTTCACCGTTTGTTTTGCGGACTGAAGCAGTCTTCGCCAGTCTGCAAGTCGATCAGCCTGATCCTTTTTGGGCCGAACTCGTTCCGAGAGGGAGCGGAGTAGGGCAACCGAAGGTTCGGAGCCGACGATCTCGATCCAGATCGACGTGGCTTCGGACCAGTCATCTTCGGCGAGGGCACGCTGGAGGAGCCGAACCCGAGCTGATTCCAGCCAACGCTTTGCGGATGAACCGAGTGAGGCGCTGGGCCATCGTCCAAATTCGGTGCGCAACGCTTCCCACTGATTTCGCTGAGCGAACGAATCGGCAATAAGCATGTCTCGAACGTCTCGAAGCGGACCCTTGAACCGTTGTCGATCGAAAGACAGAAGTTTGCTTATGGCTTCTTCTGGTGCCGGTTCTCCGCGCCGAGATGCGTCCAGCGTGAGCTGAACAACCCATTTGAGCACGGCGAGCGGATCGTCAGGAGAAGTGGGGGCGCTGGGCAGTCCGTAAACTGGCCAATCGGCCAGCCGAGCCCACTGGTCGAGACGAGGGTGAAGGGGGTTCGGGTCGAATCGAAACAGGGGATCGCCCAGATACGCCAGTCGCCAGCAATTCCCGAAGGGAGGCAATTCCTCGGGTAACATCCGAACGGCAGCGCCGAGTGGAAGCCCTCGGAGCATCAGATCGACGAGCAGTTCCGGAGTCCGGAACGATTGTAAATATGGCTCATGCGCGGAACCAAAATAGATGAACGCCCCGTTCGCCAACCATCGACCTGCGATGGTGCTGGAATCCATGGGATTGGCGGCTGAGAAACTGTGAACCTTGTACACGATGGAGGGTTCGGTCAGGGGAACATCCCAGGTCCAGCCCGTCTCGGATTGACCGAGGTTAAACTGGCGGTTCCCGCCAGAGGAATTGATCATTACCAGACTGGAGCGATTTACCGGTTCGAAGGTGGTGTGCCATCCTGTCAGGCCAGTCTGATTCTTGGTCCGTTGCGTGACCGGCATCAACGCCTTCAAGCGATCGGCGACCAGTCCATGCTGATAATCACCAAAAGGGTGTCCATTGGTGTTGTAAATGTTGATAAGGGTCGCTTCGTCCGGCTGCAGGAACAGGCTGCACATGGCCGCATAGACCGAGCGGACCTCATCGCCGAGTAAGCGGCCCGCAAAGGCCCATCGCTCACGCACATGGTTTGGCTGGGCGACATCGAGATGTCGACCGATCAGGTCGTCGAAGGCAGCCGGACCCTTTTCTGCCGTGACCCCTTGGCCCTCGTAGCGGTAAGGGATTCCAAGGGCCAGCGTCAAGAAGTCACAATCGTCTCCAAGACGCTGAAACGCGGGCACCACCTGGGCCACGGTGGATTGAAGGTCTCGAGCGAGCGCTTGAGCCTCTGCGTTGGAGAGGAGCGAATCGAAACGTCCCTTGGCGTCCCAGCGGATCAAAGGTTGAAATCTTCCGGCGGCCAGCGCGGCCGCGCCGGGAAGCGATTGGGAATCGGGATTGGAAATCACGACGCCTGGCGGCGACCGTCGCGGTCTGATCGGTGGTCGGTTACCGGCATTGGCGTCGCGGTCGTCTCCGGAGGTCCAGGTACGACCGACGGCGGTGGTGGCGGCTGACCACAATTGCTCTCCCGTAACAGGCTTGGCTGAAGTTGGATAACGAACGACTCGAGAGGGACGGAAGGCGCGGAGGAACTTGGAGGTGTATTCCACGTCCTCAATCAGGATGGGGAACCAGTGGCCGCTGTCCCAGGTGCCGAGGACCTCGATAAATGAGGCCGTGTCAGGCACGAGGCAGACCACGTCAACCACCTCGCGTCGAGGTCCGGTCCTGAATTCCCAGGCCGCCGCAGCCTGGCGCAGTCGCTGGAGCCGTGGATCGTCGAGCGAGATGGCCGGTTTGGTGTCCGCGTCCTGGATTCCTGGGGCTGGTGCGACCAGCATCACCAGCAAAAGGACCGCGAGCAGTCCCCTTCGCCATCGATTCGCGCGATCACCGACCATCAACTTCCCTCCGGGCCGAGCTCTCCTCCGATCCGAATCCGCCTCCACCTGAGACGGGAGCACTCGGATAAGTGTACGCCATCGTCCCGGCGGTGTCTTGCTGTTGCGTGCGGCGAATCCAATCCTGCGTGGCAGAACGTCAGCGCGGGGCCGGGGGTAACCCAAGTTGCTGAGAACAGCTTCAGGCAATCAAATCAAGGACTGGTTTGCCGAGGCCGTCCTGGGTGACGTAAAACGGGCGTTCCTCGGTAATGATCCCGTATCGCGGAGAGATTCCGAGCAGGTGGCAGATTGTGGCATGGAGATCGGTCACGGTGACTGGCGTTGTGATCGAGGTGTACGGTTTCTCGTCGGAGGTTTCACCGTGCACATGCCCTTGCTTGACGCCGCCTCCAAACATCAAGACCGAGCCGGCTCCAGTGAAGTGCCGGTGGTGTCCGAAGTGGGCCAGTTCGTTGATCACGTTGGGCTGCTCAACCTGATTCGGCACGAGTTTGTCGGCTTTCCCTTCCACCAGGACCGATCGGCTAAACTCGCTCGCAAGCACAATGAGGGTTCGGTCGAGCAAGCCGCGTTCTTCCAGGTCGAGCACAAGCTGGGCGATCGGCCCATCAATCTGATGCTTCATGTCGGCAGCCCGCGTGTGTCCGTTGTCGTGCGTGTCCCAGTTGAGGAACGGAATATATTCGCTGGTGACCTCAACGTACCGCGCCCCGACCTCGATCAGACGTCGGGCCAAGAGGCATCCAAGCCCGAATCGGCCGGTGTTGTAGGTCTCGTACGACGTTGAGGGCTCGTTGGACAGGTCGAACGCGAGCGAGGCCTCCGAATTGAGCAGACGGTCGGCGTTTTCGAGCGATCGCAGCAGCGATTCCTTTTGCAGGTCGGAGCCAAAGGAACGACTCGGGCTGGCCGCCAGCAATTTTTGGTACGCGGCGTATCGGTTTCGGAACCGCTCTTCCGTCATCCCGGCCGGCGGGCGGACACTGGCAACCGCATCGGTCGGATTGGGGACGCGAAAGGGACCGAACTCGGTGCCGAGGACGCCTCCCGTTTGGAATGCTTTCAACTCCTCGGCTTCGCCATTGCCCTCGTAACGCTGGCCGATGTCGATGTACGCGGGGACGGCCGGGTTGTTCGGGCCGAGCGCATGGGCGATCCAGGCTCCGAGATGAGGGGCTGCGACACTGACCGGTGGCTCATAGCCGGTGTGCCAGTGGTACTGATGCCGGGAATGCAGGATCGCGCCGAGGTCTGCCGCAACGTGAGTCTTGATCAAGCTTCCTCGATCCATCACCCGGCCGATTCGCTCCAGCCCGGCACTGAAAGAGAGGCCTTCGACGACTGTTGGCACGCTGGGGAAGGTGCTCTCGACCTCTTCGGCCTTCATGCCAGGACGGAAGGGGGTGTACCGTTTGGGATCGAAGGTCTCGGCATGGGCCATACCACCCCCCATCCAGAGCACGATGACCGCGTCGGCCTTGGCTTCACGCCGGGCCATCTCCAATTCGTCCTGACCGAGCAACGATCCGGAGTGCTGAGCGGCCAGGGAGGCAAGGGTCGCTGCGCTGGCGGTCTTCAGGAAGTCGCGTCGGGAGCTATCGGGAGCCATGATCAATATCCCCAGCGTCTCGATTCCGGAGGAATGGAATGGGTTGGGATGGGATCAAGGAATGAGTTGGAATTCCGGTAACATCAGAATCACCCAGAGCAGGTCCTCTACCCCTTCCGAGGTGGGATTCGGCCCCAGAAGTTGCTGGGCGATTTCCTTCTCCTCGGCGGTCGGAGGTCGACCGAACGACCGACGGAACAGGTCGAGGACAATGGCGTTTGGATTGCCGTCGAGGCGATCAAAGACGACTTGTGCGCCTTCAGCGAGACGAATGGCGAGCGTCTCACCGTTGGTCAGTTCGAGAGCCTGAATGGTCGAGGCAATCGAGTCACGGCGGGTCACGACCTGCTCTCGGTTGGGACGGCCAAGGGCGGTGAGCAGTGGGTCGTTGAAGGTCAGAACGGCCCGAATGGGTTCGTTTCGCTCACGGTTGGTTTCTAACAAGGTCGCCGAGAGGTCGATGCCGGGATAGGTGCGTCGCGCCATCGGCAGGGCAACGGCATGTTTCCAGGAGGAATCGTCGAAGCCGGGCTCAGTCCAGTCGCCGTTGTCGGAGGTTGACCAGAGCCACGATTCATCGGATCCCATTGCCCAGGCGAGGTTCGAGCCATTGAAACCGCCGACCCAGGCGAGAAATGCGGCCGGATTGGGCCCGCTCGCCTTGCGGACCCCTCGGCCCCGCGCGGGATCGGGCCAGTTAGTCGCTTCAGCGGCGATCACGTTTTCTCCCTGACGAAGCAAGCTGCTGATGTCAGCGGCAACAGGGCGACTCCAATCGTCTCCGCCAGCGACGCGTTGGCCATTGACATAAAGGACCAGTTCGTTGTCGCAGGTGCCGGCGATCAGGGCTCGCTCGGGAAGCTCATCCAACTGAATGACCTTCCGCAGGAAGATGGTTCCACCTGGGTCTTTCAACGCATTGTCATGACGCCAGATCCAGGTTGCTTCGATTTTGGGGGCGACGGGACCAGCGGTCGCTTCGGCTCCCTCAGCCCTGGCGATCGCGGCTCGGACGGCCTGGAGCTGTCCTCCTTGACCGCGGCCATCGACCTTGAGCATCTCCCCCGAAGCCACTGGCCAGGAGCCGGTGATGGTTGAGAAGGCGTCGAGAAACTCCTCAGCGGTCATGCGTTTGACCAGTGGGCCTTTAAACGTGAAGTTTCCTTCAGATTCCGCTCCATCATCCAGTTGAGCCCCGGCAAGCTGATAGGCTCGGGACGTCGCGATCAAGACCATCGTGTGTTTCAGGTCGTGGCCGTTCCGGACGAAATCGGTTGCCAGCCAGTCCAGAAGGTCCTGATTCCAAGGTTCCTGATCGAGGTCGTCGAGGGGCTCAACCAGTCCTCGGCCCATCAGATGGGCCCAGAGACGATTGACGATTGTCCGAGCGAAGCGGCCGTTTTCGGGTAAGACGAGCAGGTCGGCGAGCCGTTCCATCCGTTCGCTTCGAGGGGCGTTCGGGTCGATCGTGCCCAGTTCCGGATAGATGAAGCCGGGCTCGGCGATCCGACCCACGGGACGATCGCAGCGATGAATCTCCAGCGACTCCTCGGCGAAGACCGCGGACAGGGCATACGCGTCGTCCAGCTTCCAGTGGTTGACAAAACTGTCGTGACAACTCGCGCACTTGATGTTCGTCCCCAGAAAGACCTGAGAGACGTTCTGAGCTGCCTGAACCGGGGGGGCCTGGCTCGCGTTGACGACCCCACGCCAGATGATTCCCTTGGTGAACCCCTGCGAACCCGGAACCGGGCTGACAAGCTGGTGAGCGAACTGATCGTATGGGAGGTTCTCATAGAGCGCTCGATAGAGCCATTCGGTAATGGTCGATCGTCCGTCGTCGATGAATCCGGTCCCTCGATATTCGTTGCGGAGCAGGTCGTTCCAGAACGTCAGCCAGTGATCGGCATAGGCGCGACGATCGCTGAGCAGTCGTTCCACGAGGCGTTCCCGCTTGTCGGGCCGGTCATCCTGCTCGAACGTGTCGAGGTCTTCCGGATCGGGAAGCAGGCCGACCAGATCGAGCGACACCCGTCGCATGAAGATCGAGTCGGAAACTGGAGTCCAGTCAAGGGCCTCTCCTCGATCGGCCAGGTGCCGTGCGATCAGGCGATCGATCGGATGATCCAGAGAGATGGTCCCTGGAGAAGGAGGAACTTCGGGAGACCGGGGGGCGAGCGAGGCTTGCCGAAAGCCGAAATCAACATCCTTCGGCCAGGGAAGCCCTTGCTCGATCCACTGGCGGAGATGCTCAATCTCTTCCTGGGAAAGAGGATCGCCGTTGGAAGGCATGCGGAGGAGGGGGTCTGATTCGATCACCCGTTCGAAGATCAGGCTTGCCTCAGGATCGCCCGGTTCGGCGGCGGGTCCGCCCTCACCCCCTCGGAGCATTGCTTCGCGGTTTTCAAGCGAGAGACCACCCTTGTATTTGCCGAGACCGTGGCACTTTAAACACTTGCCTTCAAGGATCGGGCGGATCGTTTCTGAAAAGCCGCCGTCGGTAGAGGGGGAAGGGGACTCCTGAGCATGAACAGGATGATTGCCGCCGGGTCCCAGGATGAGGGCGACAAGCAAGCAGTTGCCAATTCGGAGAGAGTGCTTCACCGTCGTACCTCGGTACTCGGCCTGCGAGCGGAGGAGGTTCGAAGAGGGACATCGAAACGCCTCGACGAATCTCTTCATTCAAGTGATCGTACAGCACGAAAGGGCGGCATTCGAGCGGAAATCGGTTGGAGCACGCCTCAGATAGGGTGACGATTCTGTTGGCTTGAAGAAACGCTTTGACCTAGGAGGCCGTTGCGTTGGGGTTGCAACGGCCGATCGCTCACTCAAGGTCGAAGTCGAACGTATTCCGGCCACGCTCCACGGTACGGGTCAGGCCCGAGGTGGTCGGGCTCTGGTACTTCTCCGGGAGGTTCGAGGTCAGTTCCAGTGGTTCCCCTGGTAACTCGGAATTCATGGCATCGGGGTCGATGTCGGAGATGACGATCTGGTATTCCCCGAGTTCGGCGCCATCGAAGGGTTCTCGGGTCTGGAGTTGATATTCGCCTCCTGGACCGAGCGTCCCGTTGGCATTCGGTCGGGCCGGATCGGTGGAAATGAACGAGATAGTCCCGGTTTCCAGTGGTTGGCCTTGATAGGTGACCTTGCCTGAGACCCGGGCCATTTCTGGTCCACTGCTGCCGCATCCTGCAAAGGGAAGAATAAGAACACTAAAGAATACGGAACTGGCAAGATGGTGGTACGGTCGTCGTCTGAACGTGCGTGCAATCACGAGCAAGCCCCTCTAAGAGAATTACGAAACCACCCTGGTTCCTGAATAACACAAGGACCAGGGTGGAATCGGTTTCGATACGTTGAGGACGGACTGACCCAACCGGGTCAAGCCCGTCCCTTGGATTGGCCAGGTCTTTCGCCGATTCCAGGACTCAGTAGGAATCAGCCGAGATGATTTCACCCTGATTCCGAGTGCTCAGAGCCTGGTAGATATTGAAGTTGATCGTTTCCTTGATGAACTTCACCGAGCCGTCGGCCATGGCGAAGTTCGCACCACCAGGGTGGAAGCTCCGGAAACTGATTTGCCGGGTCCAGTTGCCGACCACAGGCCAGGAGCCGTCAGAACCGACCTGTCGGAAGTTGAGTGGCACGGCGGTCGAGCCAACCGATTGGTTGGCATGGACCCAGGAGTTCCATCGCGTCACACGGCGGATTTGCTCGCCGGCAAGGAACGTGTTGGAGGTGCCGTCACGAACGCTTTCGATCCCGACGTTCGACCCCCACGCCCAGAAAATGCCACTGCCGGCGGTCGTCCCGTTTTGCTGCTGCTCACCGGAGAGGCGGTTGTGGCCCAACTGGGGCAAACGGCAGAGGCGTCCCGTATCGCTGCAGAGGATCAACTGGCCATTGCGCGGGTCGCCCAGGCTGCCGGCGCAGGCCAGGCAGTTGTCGCCCATGTTGCCGACGTAAGACGTCCCGGCAGCCGGGTCGTTCCAGATGTCGTCGGCGTTGGTGGTGTCGATGTTCTCGCTGTCATCTGACGGGCAGATCAGCGAGTTAATGACCGTGACTCGGACGGTGGAATTCTGCTGGCCCATATAAATGGGGTTCCAGCGCCAGCCGCCGCCGCGGTTCTCACCCCACATGATGCTGAAATTCACAGCATTAAAGATCGATTGCTGTTCCATCTGCGGAAGCAGCAACACAAGCCAGCTCGAATTATTCCAGGCCAGGCCGGTCGTTGGTCCGAACACGGGGTGCAAGTACATGCCCGTGGGGAACTTACCCACCTGGTCGTGATAATTGTGCGCCGCAAGGGCCAACTGTTTCAGGTTGTTGGTGCACTGCGCGCGCCGGGCCGCTTCTCGGGCTGATTGAACCGCCGGCAAGAGCAAGGCGATCAGGACGCCAATGATGGCGATGACGACCAAGAGCTCGATGAGGGTGAAGCCGCCCGAATCCGAACGCTTACGAAACCCACTGATCATGGTCGATTCCCTTCCTCGAATGGAGAAAACCATCAGGAGGCCCGATCAGACGGGGGGGTCGACCGACATCCCGTCGGATCTCACCGCAATTCAGAGGCGCAATTCGCGATGCCGCGATCGCCAAGCAATAACGGACTCCTCTGGTCTTCCGCGGAACAACGAGAGATAGGATATGTGTTACATTTGCCTCAGTTTCGACCCAAAGGAAATTAAACATCAATAATGCACTGGACGCAAGGGTGAAGAGTCAGTTTTACCCCCCTGCGAACCTCGACGTTCGTGAGAAGCGTTCCCCTTAGGAACAACGTTCAATATTGCCAGAAGCCGGTTTGTACTGGTGTGTCGAGCCGGGGGGGCACGTGATGATTGAACACCGTCCGTCGGTCGAGGATGGAGAACCGAGCCACAACCCGGTAGAATCGGGGAAACCTTGCACGTTCCCTCCGCCCCACCGTCCCTTGGGTTGGGGCGATTGCATTCTGCGAGCGACGAGGACCCGAAATCGATGAAGAAGCGCGGCATCCTTAATCCGGCGATCTGCTCGTTGCTGGCCGAACTCGGCCATCTGGACGAGTTGCTCATCGTCGACGCCGGATACCCGCTGCCGCCGGATGGGCATGTCATCGACCTGACCCTCACCCCCGGCATCCCCCGGTTCCTCGATGTGTTGAAAGCGATCGCTGACGAACTGGTGATCGAATCTGTGACCGTCCCCTCTGAGATCCACGACTACAGCCCCGAGATGTACCAGCAAATGCTCGAGGTGCTGGGTAGTGACATCGACGTCGATGAGGAACCCCACCACGAGTTCAAGGAAAAGGGACTCGAAGCCAAGGGAATCATCCGGACCGGCGAATTCACCCCCTACGCCAGCACCCGGGTGCTGTGCGGAAGCCCCTTCTGATCGCTGGGGGCTTCTCCAGTTTCCGATGGACCTTCCCAGGTCCATCACGTCTCAACAAACGCCTTCGCCAACAGTGGAAGCTGAAAAGGTACGCCGGTGGGTCGCGAGCGACCTACGGTATCGGTCATTCCTCTCAGATGAGGTGTTTTTGCAACGCGGGATTCTTGGTCTGTCGCCGCGGGCAAGGAATCTCGGTGTTGAAGATATGGGCCGGCTGTTGCTAGCACCCTGGCCCATCCTGTCGATCGGGGCGGTTGTTGCTAGCACCCCGCCCCATTTGATCGACCAGCTTGGCACACGACACACCCCCTCGCCGATCGGGACGATCGGTCGGGGGGTGGCCGTGTGTTTCTTTGTCGCCTCAATGGCCACAGGGGCTCCTGAGCGTCGAGACATGCAATAGAGCGCTGACGAGTCGAGCCCAATCGACCTGGCTTGCCTGGTTATCGGGACTTCAGCAAGACGCGACGAAACTCGATCCGGTACCCTTCGGACTCCAGGCCGACATGACCGGAGCGAACCTCGCAGGCATCCCACTCCGACGTGATGGCTCCGTTGACCCAGAGGGCGATGCGAGGTCCATCGAAGATGATTTCATAGACATTCCACTCTCCGGCCGGCTTGACCCGCTGCTCAGTCATCTCTTCGCGGGTCGAGACGCGTTGCACCTGGCCATCAACGAGCGTTTGTCCGAACAGATAGCCTCCCGACGCGCCGCCGGTTTGGGCCTGGTGCCAGAGGCTTCCGTCAATCGAGTTGCGCACATAAACGCCGGAGTTGTAGCGGTCTGGTCCTTCGGTCACCGGAACGAAACGCCACTCCACATGGAAGATGCCGTCGGTGCTCGGTTTTTCCCACCGAAGCCACTCGTGGCCCTTGTCTCCCGTGCAGACGAGCATCCCGGTGTCCGGATCGAGTACCCACTGTGATGAGGGATCGAGAGTTCCCTCTGGTGGGATGGGAACGCGGGTCCAGCCATTGAGCATGGGACCGGCGTCGGCGAGCAAATCGGTCCAGCCCTCTGAATCGACTTCCAGAGCGCTCTGCGTTTCCTGGGGCAGCGTTCCGAGCAGAGCCAGGATTGCGCTGCAGGTCAGCGAGACAAGGATGGTCATCGAGAGAATTCCGAGAGATCAAGAAAAAACGGGGTTCGGAGCCAGGGGAGCCGCCCTGTTCTTCCGGCGCGTGAGCCGTTCAGAGCGATCGGCTCGTATGGCCGATTCCGGCAGCGGCGACGGCCAGAGGGGGGCTCATGGCGACCACGGTTCCTCCATTCTCCCCCGCATCAGGGCCGAGGTCGATGAGCCAGTCCGCAGCGCGAAGGACTTCGGGATTGTGTTCGATGACGACCACCGTGTTGCCCAGGTCGGCAAGCCGGTTGAGCAGCCGGAGCAAGTTGGCCACGTCGGAGAAGTGCAGCCCTGTGGTCGGCTCATCCAGAATGTAGAGGGTTCGACCCGTGGCGACCCGTCCCAACTCGGCAGCAAGCTTTACCCGCTGAGACTCTCCTCCGGAAAGGGTGGTGCTCGACTGCCCAAGCGTGACGTAGCCAAGTCCGGCCTCATGAAGGGACTCCAACCCTCGGGCCACTCGGGGGACATTGTCGAACAGATCACGCGCCTGATCAACTCGCATGAGCAAAACTTCGCCAATTGATTTTCCCTTGTACCGGCATTCGAGTGTTGCCCGATCGAAGCGAAGCCCCCGGCAAGACTCGCACGGAATGTCGAGATCGGGGAGAAAGGTCATTTCGATCCGCCGAACCCCCTGGCCTTCGCAGGCGCCACATCGTCCTCCCTTGACGTTGAAACTGAACCGTCCGGGGCCATAGCCTCGGACGCGGGCCTCACGAGTGGTGGCGTACACACGGCGAATCTCGTCAAACACGCCGGTGTATGTCGCAGGGGTCGATCGCGGGGTGCGTCCGATGGGAGACTGGTCGACGACAATGAGTTTGTCGATGTGTTCGAGGCCCGTGATTGCGCGATGGGCACCGGGTTTGGGGCCGGTCTGCTCCAGGGCTCTCCGGACGGCGTTTGCAAGAATATCCAGCACGAGCGTGCTCTTGCCAGAACCGCTGACACCGGAGACGCAGGTCAGGGTTCCTGTGGGAATCTCGACATCAATGGACTTCAGGTTATGTTCGGTGGCTCCCAGAATGGTGAGGGTGCCTGGACTTCGGGAGAGACGATCGTTTGACGATGAGGCCGGGGATGACACTCCGACCAGATAGGGCAGTGTGACCGACACTCCGGGTTCGGATTCGACGAGGGCTTCGGGTGGGCCCTGGGCGACGATTGATCCTCCTTCGGGACCGGCACCGGGGCCGAGATCAACCAGCCAGTCGGCAGCCCGGATCATGGATTCGTCATGCTCGACGACAAGAACCGTGTTCCCCCGGTCGCGCAGGTCGAACAGGCTCTGAATCAAGCGATCGGTGTCTCTCGGATGGAGGCCGGCGGTGGGCTCGTCCAGGACATAGCAAACGCCGACCAGTCCCGAGCCGATCTGGGTCGCCAGCCGAACACGCTGCAACTCGCCACCCGAGAGCGTGTCCGCAGGTCGATCGAGCGTCAAATACTCGAGCCCGACCCGCTCCAGAAACGTTAACCTGCTGACCACTTCCGCAATCAAGGGGGGGCCAACGCGGTCCAGCGGTGGTTCGAACTGGAGCGAGAGGAGGACGCTCCGGCAGCGGGAGATCGTCAGGGCGGTCAATGCGTGAATCGGAGTACCGTCGAGGGTCACGGCACGAGCTTCAGGGCGAAGACGGGCACCCCGGCACGCGGAGCAAGGGAGATTCGATCGGAAGCCGTTGAGCGTGTCTCGTCGGCGTTCGTTCGTGGCGTCATAGACGGCCTGCAATTCCCGAAGGATCCCACTGAAGGATGGTTTCCCCTTACCCGTCGAACCTCCCTCAAGAAGCGCTCGAACACTGCGGGGAGGCCAGGAGGCCAGCGGTGTTTCGACGGTCAACGAATGGTGGTTCAAGAATCCGAGAAGCCGCTCATCCTGATGGACTTCGTTGCGAGACTTTGGCGGCAGGGCGTCCCAGGCGGCGACGGCCCCATTGGCAATCGACCGAGATCGGTCCGGGATGACCAGTTCCGGATCGAACGCCGAGACGATTCCGAGGCCGTCGCACGAGGGGCATGCTCCATAAGGGCTGTTAAAACTGAAGGTTCGAGGCTCAATTTCCGGCAAGCCCAGGTCGCATCGGAGACAGGCAAGGCGGGTACTCAGGGAACGATCGACCCACGAGCCATCGTCCTGCTGGATCATCAAGATCAACGACCCGTCGCCGAGCGAGAGGGCCAGGTCGATGCTGTCGGCCAGGCGCGATCGGATCCCCTCCCGAACGACCAGACGATCGACCACAGCTTCAATGTCATGGGTCTTTGTTTTGGCGAGTTTGGGAGGCTCGTCGGTCAGTTCAGTCGTTTCTCCGTTGACGCGAGCCCGGATCAGGCCGGCGCGGCGGATGGCTCGAAAGGCGTCGAGATGTTGGCCCTTCCGCCCTCTGACAATGGGTGCCAGCACGATGACCTTACGACCTTCTCCCAGTCCGAGCGACGAGCTGACCATTTGCTCGGCCGTTTGCGATCGAATCGCCTCACCGCAGTTCGGGCAGTGGGGGGTTCCGGCCCGAGCATAGAGCAGGCGGAGGTAGTCGTGAATCTCGGTGATGGTGGCGACCGTACTTCGGGGGCTGGCGGCCCCGGATTTCTGGTCGATGGCAACGGTCGGCGGCAAGCCGTCGATCAGCTCGACGTCGGGGGGTTCAAGCTGTTCGAGAAACTGCCTGGCATAGGCTGACAGCCCTTCGATGTAGCGCCGTTGTCCTTCGGCGTGAAGCGTATCGAAGGCCAGGGAGCTTTTCCCCGATCCCGAGACGCCGGTGAGCACGACGAGCCGGTCGCGCGGTAAGTCCACATCGAGATCACGCAGATTGTGAACCCGCGCGCCTCGGACCAGAATCGCGTCTTTCGTGTTGAACTCGGCTCGGTCCGATCGCCCGATCCGCTGCATCATCCGTCCGCAACTCCCGAAGGGCGATTGAACCTGATCCAGAATCGGTTCAGACTAGCCTTGCGGGAATCGGGGCGGCAAGAGATCGCCCGATCTTCGCCCTTGCTCGATCGAACGACGGGAGTCGATGCCGTGACCGTGACGATCCACCTCTTTGCCATCGCCCGACAGCGGGTCGGCAGTCCCGAGATTGTCGTCACCCTGCCCAAACCGGCAACCGTCGGGGACCTGAGACGAGCCACGGCCGAGCAATACCCGGATCTTGCCTTGCTCTTGCCAGCCATGATGGTTGCGGTCGAAAACGCGTACGTCGGTGATGACGTGACGATTGCCGACGGCAACGAGATCGCCTTGATTCCTCCGGTGAGCGGGGGATCGGATGCGTTTGAAGAATCCGTCGATGTGAAGCAAGACCCGTGAATCGAGTGTTCGATTCCTTCCTGTGTCCCCTCGTCCGTCTCCTCGTCAACGTCGTGAAGACCCATGATCGCCATCACTGACCAGCCGATTGATCACACCGCCGTCACGGAACAGGTTCGCTCAACCCGAGCAGGAGCCGTCTGCAGCTTCCTGGGAACGACCCGCGAATTCACCGGAGATCGGACCACGAATCACCTCGATTACGAAGCCTATCCCGGAATGGCCGAGCGAACCCTCCGAAACCTGGAAGAACAGGCCAGGAGCCGCTGGGAACTGATTGATGTGGCGGTGGTTCATCGCGTCGGCCGCCTCGAACTGGGAGAGATCAGTGTTGTGGTCGCCGTGAGCGCTCCCCACCGGAAGGCCGCGTTCGAGGCCTGTCAGTGGCTCATGGACACGATTAAAGAGGTTGTGCCGATCTGGAAGAAGGAGACCTGGGCCGATGGAACGGAAGAGTGGGTCCATCCGGGACTCGGCCCCGAAAGCGGTCGGGCGGATTCGTGAATTTCCGGCGCAGATCAGGTAGGCTCGAATCGAAGACCCAAGACTGCGACCCGAACCGCGAGCTTGACGCCATGGCAACCGATCGGCTCATTGACCGCTTCGGACGGCTTCACAACAACCTCCGGATCAGTGTCACCGACCGTTGCAACATTCGCTGCACCTACTGCATGCCCGAGCAGGTCCAGTTCCTCCCGCGTAAGGAATTGCTGAGCTTCGAGGAGATCGAGCGTTTCGTTCGGGTGGCGACGACCCTCGGCATTACGAAGCTTCGCCTCACTGGAGGCGAACCGCTTGTGCGTCGAGACTTGCCTGTTCTGATCGAGAAGCTGGCGCAAATACCCGGCATCATCGATGTTGGTCTGACGACAAACGGCATTCTCCTTGCCCCGATGGCCCGAACCCTCTTTGACGCGGGGCTGAGGCGGATTAACGTCAGCCTCGACACGATGGACCCCGATCGTTTCGAGCGGCTGACCCGCCGACCGGGGTTTGAGAAGGTCATCGAAGGCATTCTTGCTGCCAAGGAGGCCGGGTTTGACCCCGTGAAGGTCAACGCGGTGGCGATTAAGGGCGAGACGGATGAGGATGTCGTTCCGCTGGGCCGATTCGCTCGCGAGCACAGGCTGGAACTTCGATTCATTGAGTACATGCCCCTCGACGCCGGCAATGCCTGGGAGCGGGATAAGGTGCTCTTTGCGTCAGAGATACTGGAGTTGCTTTCAAACACTTTCGGTCCACTCACCCCAGCACCTGATCAGGATCCAAGAGCGCCAGCCGTTGACTATGATTACGTCGATGGCGGTGGGCGGGTCGGTCTGATCGCCTCCGTGAGCCGCCCTTTTTGCGGTAGTTGCAACCGAGTGCGGATTACGGCCGATGGAAAGCTTCGCAACTGCCTGTTTGCCCTCGATGAAACGGACATACGGGCCTTGATCCGTGGTGGAGCCTCCGACCTCGACCTGGCCAGCGCCCTGCGAGACAGCGTGGCCGCCAAATGGGAGGGGCATCAAATCAATGCGGCGAACTTCATCAAGCCAGAGCGTCTGATGCACTCGATCGGCGGCTGACACGGGGGGATCTGGGATGAACCGAGCGGTCTCGATGCTTGGTCAACCGATTGCCCTGGCAATCGTGGTCTCGGGAATCGTTGCGACTCTCGGTCTTGTGTCGTGGAGCGTTTGGGAGGGAGGGAGTCGGGCCAATCGTGTTCCGGTGTTCGGATATGCGTTTTTCCTGGCCTGGTTCGGGACGGGACTTGCCCTTGCGGTGAGGCTCCCCGTCTTTCGCCTTTTTCGAGCTTCCAGACTGCTCGCTCTGATCAGCCTTGCGGGGTTCTTCCTGGGATGGCTTATCAGTCCGGAGGGGATGTTCCGGGCCTGGTCGGTGGTCTCCTCCTCATGGTTCTCGGGGTCTGCGCTCTGATTGGGTTTGTCACGGCAAGCATCGGTTGGTGGACCTTGTTCCGTCGTTCACTTGTCGGTCACTCTGACGATCAACTTGGTCCTCGGTGATCGTGACGCAGTTGTTCTCCTCTTGGAGCGAAGCCTTGGAACCGATCCGGACCGAACGCGACAAAATGCTCGCTGGAGAACTGTATCTCGGTTTCGATCCGGCCCTTGTGGCGGCTCGGAGGCGTGCCCGGGTCCTGATGGCTGCCTATAACAGTTCAGGGCCAGACGAGGAGGAAAAGCGGGAGCAGATCCTTCGCCGGCTGATCGGAAAGGTTGGATCCGGTGTCTGGATCGAGCCGCCGTTCTCGTGCGACTACGGAGAGTTCATTGAACTCGGGGACGGAGTCTATCTGAACTTCCACTGCATCTTTCTCGACTGCAACTGGATCCGGGTCGGCGACCGGACGATGTTCGGGCCCGCGGTTCAGGTCTACACGGCCTCACATCCGGTTTCGGCCGCCGAGCGACGCAAGGGGCCGGAGATGGCGTATCCGGTGACGATCGGCAGCGATGTCTGGATCGGCGGCGGGGCAATCATCTGTCCGGGGGTGACGATCGGCGAAGGCTCGACCATCGGCGCTGGGAGTGTGGTGACGAAGAACGTGCCGCCGAATGTTCTCGCTGTCGGCAATCCGTGTCGGGTCATTCGGGATCTCTTTGGAGAATCCCGTGTGGACGGATCGGCCGTGTGAGGAGGATCAACGCCGTCGATCGGGCAACCTGGGAAAGACGTTTCCGTACGCAAACTGCTCCGAATTGACGACTTGTGATGATCGGCCTTGAGCCTTTCGCGGGCGGTTGATATGCTCGGATCGCTGAACGTTCCTCCTGAGAACGCCCCCAATTGACTTGCACGATCCCGGCCCGATCATGAACTCCGAAACCGGCGCACCCTGGTATCGAGACGGCTTGCGGTTCACCTGCACTCAGTGCGGCAACTGCTGTACGGGAGCTCCCGGTTACGTCTGGGTCAGCGGCGACGAAATCGCGCGGCTGGCTGAGCAGACCGGACTTTCGGTCGAACAGTTCGCCCAGCAGTACGTCCGTCAGGTCGGCCGGCGCTACAGTCTTGTCGAGCGGCCCAACGGCGATTGTATTTTCTGGGATCGCACCGCCGGTTGCACCGTCTACGAGGCCCGGCCGATCCAGTGCCGGACCTGGCCTTTCTGGTCCGAGAATCTTGAAACCCCCCAGGACTGGGATGACGTCCGCCAGACTTGCCCCGGATCCGGCCAGGGGCAATGGTACAGTGTCGAGGCCATTGAGGCCGCCGCATCGCGGACGGTCTCATGAGCGAGATCGAGAACTCAATTGCAGACACTGGCTCGTGGATTGATCCTGATCACGTCCGAGGCCCGCTCCAGGCGCTCTATGCAAAACTCGATTCTGAGATCACCGCCCACGGTCCCGTCTGCTTGGTGAGTGGTCGCTGCTGCCGGTTCAAGGAGTACGATCACACGCTCTTTCTGTCAGAGGCCGAAGCGTCGGTGTTGATCGCTGACGCTCCACCACCGACGCGACCGCTCGACGACGGTGCGACCTGTCCCTGGCAAGATGAGCAGGGGCGTTGTGGTGCTCGGACTGCTCGACCCCTGGGCTGTCGTGTTTATTTCTGCGATCCGAATTATGACGGACACGCGGAACGCTTGACCGAACGGTTTCTGGCTCAGGTCCGGAATCTGGTCGACTCGCTTGGTCTTCCCTGGAACTATGCGAGGCTGCATCATCACCTCCACGCTGCCGTGGCCTCGGGCCGACTGCGGATTGAGGCGGCAGGTGACGGGTTCCCCGAGGCACAGTCCGACGGCCCAGATGCGGTTCCCAGTTGGGATCCGCTTGACATTAGTCCAAGTGACCAATAAAGTTGAGCCGAACGTCCCCCTTGGGGTCGGGCCGAGCTGCTCCCGCTGGAGACTGCCATCGTGACGAAGAAAGAGATCGTGAAGAAGATCTCCGAGGAGATCGGGCTGACGCAGCTCAAGACCAAAGACATCGTTCAGCGCACGCTGAATGAGATCATAAAAACCTTGGTCGAGGAGGGTCGGATCGAGCTTCGCAACTTCGGCGTCTTCGAGGTCAAGCGACGCGCTCCCCGCAAGGCACGGAATCCTCGGACCGGCGACAAGGTTTCGGTTCCGGCCAAGAATGTCGTGACCTTCAAGCCGGGCAAGGAAATGGAAGAATTGGTCCGCAACATGGACCCTTCAAAACTTCCGCTGGAGAAAGACGACGGAGATTCCGATTTTGAAGGTGACGGGTCTGTCGATCCGGGTTCGGGAACCCCTCGGGTGCCTTCATCCGCTGGGGCAGACGCGAAACGCTGAGCGGTTCGCGACGTCCGGGCCGGGTTGGATCGGACAGGACGCCCATCGGGCGGTGGGCGTGCGTCGCGATGGGCGAGACCGGCTCCAGCCGGGTCGCGTCCCGATTTCGGAACGCCCCCACCGGACCGGCTCGGTTGCTGTCACCAGGCAGCAACCGGGTTCAGGAGGATTGCCCCGGTCCGGTCGATCCCGAACGGAGGCGGGAGGTATCTCTCATGCGGAAACCGTATTTGGCCCTAGCCCTGCTGGGGGCGGTCCTCGTCACGAGCGAGGGTTGTGCGCCCGTCCCCCTGCCGCGCTACGCGGCCTATCCGCCCAGGCGAGTCGAGCAATTGCTCGTCGACTCGGAAAACCTGAGGCAAATTGGCGACGAGTGGGAGCGGTTCTGGTTTCTTGATCAACCGTCTCACATGACGCCCTTCCGGACCCACGGTGGCCTCGGTCCCTGATCATTTCGGACCGGGATCACTCCGAGTTTGAGCCGCACATGATGACGGCCGGCGACCTTCCCGAGCAATCGAGAAGTTCGCCGGCCGTTTTGTCTGTCGCGCTCAAGCCGTCATTCAAATGCGGTAAAGACGTTCCTCAGCGGGCGAATTGCTCACGCTTCGCGCGGACGGCACCGTAGAGGTCGTCGAACGACTGGGCGAACTTTTCCACGCCGTCCTTCAAGAGGAAGTCGGTGACATCGTTCAGGTCGATACCGACCTCGGCAAGTTGGGCCACGAGGCTTTGGGCTTCGGCCATCTCCGTGGTGAGGGTGGGCTGATCGACGATCCGGCCGTGATCGCGGAAGGCGTTGTACGTTTCGGGTGGCATGGTGCTGACGGTGTCCGGACCGATCAGTTCATCGATGTAGAGAGTATCCGGATAGCTTGGATTCTTGGTGCCGACTGAGGCCCAGAGCAGCCGCTGGACACGAGCCCCCTTTGCGGCCAGGGCCTCCCATTCTGGACCGGAGAAGATTCGCTCGTAAACCGCATAGGCATTCTTGGCGTTGGCGATCGCGGCTTTACCCTGAAGCGATTCGAGAAGAGCCTTGCGGCCTTCGTCCGTTTCCTGGGCAATCAATGCGTCGAGCCGCTTATCGACTTCGGTATCGATCCGAGAGACGAAGAAACTGGCGACCGAAGCAATGTGATCAACCGATTGCCCTGCATCGATTCGACGCTTCAGGGCACGAACGTAGGCCTGAGCCACGGCCTCGTACGCCTCAACACTGAACAGCAAGGTGACGTTGATATTGAGGCCATCCGCCAGCGAGTCCTCAATAGCTGGAACGCATTCGGGAGTCCCAGGAATTTTGATCATCGCGTTTGGCCGGTCGAGGCGTTGCCAGTAATGCTTGGCCTCCTCGGTCGTCTTTTCGCGATCGTGAGCAAGCAAAGGGGAAACTTCGAGGCTCACATATCCGTCGAGGCCATCGGTTCGGTCGTAAACGGTACGGAACAGCTCAAGCGCACCCTGAATATCGGCGACGACCAAATTCTGGTAAATCGTGTCGACATCGGCCCCTTCAGAAACCAGTTGCCGGGTGTCATCGTTGTAATCTGCACTATGGCCGATCGCCTTCTCAAAGATGGTCGGGTTCGAGGTGGCTCCCTGAAGGCCGTCCTCCTCAATCAGCCTGGCCAGCTCTCCCTGGCGGACGAACGCACGGCTCATAAAATCAATCCAGACGCTTTGCTTCTGGGCCTGGAGCTTTGACAGGGGGGTCGAGGCAGAGGCGGTTGCCATGTTTGGAACACTCCTGAGCGCGAATTTCAACAAAGATCGGTTCCTCGAATCAACTTCCACAATACCGCAAAAGACGAGCCGAGTCGAAGCCAGGCCGGTCGGTCCGAACCCAAACAGATGAGGTCAAAGTGCGTTGATTTCTGTTTTTCCGTTCTGTGGATCGAATGCCTCGTCCCCTGGGATGGAATCCCTGAATCGTTTGGGAGACCGACCCGATCAGTGACGTGCGACCTCAGTTCAAGTCTGAGGTTTCTTGGCTCTCAAAGGCGTCGATCCTCGGTGGGGACGAATCACCGACGATCGACGCGGGGAGAGAGTGTTCATGACGTCTCTGGATTCTCAAGCCAGTAGAGCCCGCTCTTGCCGGGGCAGAGCAGGTCGAGGTCGCCGTCTCCGTCGAGATCGACCGCCATCATTTGTAAGCCTGTCCCGGCGGTACCTCGGGGAAAATCATTGAGCGCATTCCGATCGCCGGCGCGGTCTGGGGGAGGGGCATTCGTCGCCGGTTCGCCCTGATAGATCAGCGATCGGGTCCACTGGCCCGCCTCGCGATCGAATTGATACGAGGCGATGATCGGCGCGTCGGTATCTCCCGGCTCGACCTCGTGGCCGTAGATTCGGGTGCCGGTGACCAGATGATCCTCTTGCCCGCTCCCGTCGAGATCAGCCCAGAGCAAGGTGTGAGCCTGGTGGATCGAATCATCAATGAACATCGGCTCAGACCAGCTTCGGCGGCCCTCGTCGTCTTGCTCTTGCTTGATCCAGTAGAGGCCATAGTTGTGGCCCATCCCGTAAATCACATCTGAGAGATCGTCCCCATCGACGTCCTTGGCGAGAATTTGAATTCCGGTGGCCATATCGTTGGGTCGATCCGGATGGCCGCCAAGCAGGGACCACTCCGAATGGAAGGTCCAGGACTCGCTCAACGGAGCTTCAGGAGACTCGAACCAACCCTTTGGTGTGAGGATGTCGATCCTTCCATCGCCATTGACATCCCCGGAGCCAACGCCGTGTCCAGCCTGCTCGGCTCCCAGCTCGACCTTGGTCCACGAGGCGTTCGGCCCCGGATTCTCAAGGCGGTAGAACACGACCACGTTCACCGGGTTCGGCAGGACTTCAAGCTGGCCGTCGCCGGTCAGATCAACCATCCAGGCAGCTTCACTCGGTCCCGGAAGGTCGATCTCGTGATAGGTCCAGAGCGCTCCGAACTCTCCCGGATTCTCGACCCAGCCCACATCGCGGCCGAAGTAAGAGCACGTGACGTAATCCATCAAGCCATCGCCGTTCACATCGACTGGCAAGGTGGCGAAGCAGTTGAAGTACGTGCCTCGTTGCGTGACCTCTCGAACCTTGTACGAGGTCTGAAACTCCGGACCTCGATACCAGGTTTCGCCACAGACGACGTCGAGGATGCCGTCTCCGTCGACGTCGAATGCGCCCGCCGCTTCAAACGGGCTGCGGTCGTTGATCGTGTGCTTCGTCCATCCCGATGCATCGGTTGATGTTGCGGGATTCGATGAACCGACCAGGATCATCGACACCATCGCCACGTGAGAAATCAAAGCTGTCATTGCGAAGTCCTCTCGGGTTGGTCTCCTCCATTAAAGTTTAACGGTTCAGCCGGTTCATTGCATCGATCGAATGCAGAGGGGTCCTATTTCTTCGCCACCACTGACGTATCCGCTCATCCCCTTCCGCGAGCCGGACTCTGCAACGCGTGCTGCACTCAACATTCCCTTCGTCCAGGTTGCGGTTTATCGAGGAGATCGTTCCCGTTTGTCCACGTCGGCTTGCGAAGCGTGGCGGCACCGTGGTATTCAGGTTCGCTGGTGAAGGCGATTCCACGAAAGGTCCCGACCCTTCACTCCGAGAAAATGGGGTGGCGTCCTCCAAGGACTTCGACGACCCGTTCAGCAGCGATGACTCAATCACGACGGAGGAGATGGCCCGGATGACGTACTGCCTGGGAATAATCACGAAGGACGGTTTCGTCGTCGCGTCGGACTCACGAACCAATGCGGGATACGATCAGGTTAATGTGTGTAAAAAAATGCACACATTTGAGGTTCCTGGCAGTCGGGTATTCGTGCTGATGACGAGCGGGAGCCTCTCCTGCAGTCAGTCGCTGATGGCGTTGCTTCGACAGGATTTTGAACAGGGGAACGGGCTCGCCTCGTGCGAGACGATGTACGATGCCGCTCGGGTGGTTGGTGCCAAGGTACGTCGAGTTGCCGAGCTGGATCGAGACGCGTTGGAACAGGACAAATACCGGTTCAACGTCCACACAGTGCTCGCCGGGCAGATCCGTGGTCAGCCACACGATCTGTACCTGATCTATCCGCAGGGCAATCCGCTTCGAGCCTCCGAGGAATCGCCCTACTTGCAAATTGGTGAGTGCAAATATGGTCGGCCGATTCTCGATCGTGGGGTTCGCTTCGAGCGAACGACGCTTGAGGATGCAGCCTTGTATGCGCTGATCTCGCTCGATTCAACGATGCGATCGAACGTTACCGTCGGGCCCCCGATTGACCTCTTGATCTACACGCGCGACGAGCTTCAACTGTGCCGTCGTCGTCGCTTTGCCGAACGAGATCCAGACCTCGCGGCCATTCATGAGCAATGGGAGCACGCCTTGCAGCAAGCTGTTCAGGAGTTACCGGGAATCCGCTTTGATCCCGAATCCTGAGCGATGAGGGGTCATCTCTCGTCATCCTCATCGTCTTCGGTGTCGTGGACTTCCCAGTTGAGTCCGGTCGCTGCTTGATCAAGCAGACCAAGTGCGATTGAGGGATCATGGGCTCGGAGTTCGGCATGCAGGGCAGTCAGGATCGATCCTTCGACCACGGCCAGTAAACGGGTTTCGATCGAGTCAATCAGGAGCCAGGTTTCTTCATGATCCTCAGCGTGAATCGAAGGCGGATATCCGAGCTGTTCGAACTGTTTTTTCCAGTCGTCGATCGACCGGGAGGGAGCATTCCAGGCGGGAATCAAGAGTCGCTCGATCACAGGATCTTGTCTCGTGGGTCAAGTCGTCCAAGAAGTGTCGTACAGCTTACGCAATTCCTGCTCCCAAGTCTTGAGGATCAGTTCGAGGGTGACCTGATTTCAGGACAGGGAACTTTGCCCGGACGCCGTCGACTCCGAGAAACTCGTGAGTGTTCGATTCGAAAACGGCCGGGCGGAGAACTTCAACCTGTCGAACCCAAGGCCATTGATTTGATGAGAATTCTCAATCAATATTAAGGGTGCTTTTAGTCGATGCTTCAGGTGCGCCGATTCAAAAGATGGGCAACCGGCCCATTCCAGCGATGGCTTCGGCACTGTTTCGTCCCTACCTCTCTCAATCGTTCCGTGATTCATTGGCGTCATGGCGACCCACGTTTCCTGTCCGCTCGCATGACGTCGATCACTTTCCTCCGCCCGTCTCGCCTGATTCGGGAATGTTTCGATGATTGCCTCGCCGACTGGCTCGGGCGTTGTTCGTGAACGGTCCAGGACCTCGAGGGGCCACTCTCGCCGTCGAAACGTTCTTCGACCATGCCTTGAGCCGCTGGAAGGACGCACGCTTCTCGACGGCTCGATCGACCTCAACTTCGGTCGGGCCGATCTTCCAGGTAGGGGTACGGCGGTGATTGCCGACCTCGCGGAAATCAAGGGCATGGCGGTGCAGGCTGATGGCGGTTCGGTTCTGGTGGGCACGATCAGTCGCGCTGGAAACGATGATTTCGTCGTGATCCGCTTTGAGCCAAATGGTCAGCTCGACACGAGCTTCGGCACGATGGGGATGACCATCATTGCCTTTGATCTGGGTGCCAACGAGAGCGACCGTGCTCAGGGGGTTGCGGTCCAGCCCGATGGGAAAATCCTTGTGGTCGGACCTGTCGAGCAGCCGGGTGGCCAGCGGGATTTTGGAATCGCGAGGCTCGAGGCCAACGGCCAGATTGACCTCCAGTTCGGGATCGCTGGCCGCATCGTGGTGGGATTCAATCGGAGTCCGATTGTTACCGAGCAAGACGACATTGCCAGGGCGGTCGTTGTGCAGCCTGATGGCAAAATCCTGGTCGTAGGTTCGGTCGATGATCTCGGAGACGAGAACGATTTCGGCCTGGTACGCCTGAACCCCGACGGGGCCCTTGATTCGACCTTTGCCGAGAGTGGTCGAGCCGTCATCGCGTTTGATCTCGGTGCCTCTGCCGAGGATCAAGATGATGATGCAACAGGGGTGGCTGTGCAATCTGATGGACGGATTGTGGTCACGGGTTCCGTACGCACCATGCAGCGACATCGCGATTTCGGTTTCGCGAGACTGAGGCCGGAAGGTGATCTCGATCTCTCGTTCGGGCAAAACGGTAAGGTCGTTCTGGGGTTTGACCTCGGCAGCACTCCCGATCGGCGGCATGATGATCCGACCGCACTTGTCATCCAGCCAGATGGCAAGGTTGTCGCCGCCGGCACGATCCTGCGTGACAACGGCCAGAGCGATTTTGGCATTCTCAGGCTCAACGCCAACGGAACCCCGGACCCGTCGTTTGGTCAGAACGGCCGAGTCCACGTCAATGTCGGTGCCGGTGATCGCGATCTCGCCGTTGCGTTGGCACACCAGGGAGATGGCCGGCTCCTCGTTGCTGGGGACGTCCAAAGTGCCCGTGGTGATTCGGATTTTGGGGTGATTCAACTGTCCTCGACCGGCCAACTTGTGGGAACGTTCGGGCAGAACGGCCGGGTGATCATCCCGTTCAATCTCGGGCCGCGATCATTTGATCACGACCGAACTCGGGGTGCAGGTTTGGACGGTAATGGGGCCCTTCTGGTTGCCGGTCAGGTGGACGATGGTCAAGGCGATCTGCTGGCTGGAATCACTCGGCTTTTTGTGGACCGTAGCCCAACAACCGTCCTCCGCGTTGGGCCGGTTGTGCCCGATGTAAGGCGGTTCCCTGTGTCCTCGGTCGACGTTCAATTCAGTGAAGCGATTCTCCCGTCCAGTTTCCAGGTCTCCGCACTCCGATTGCTTCGAAACGGCGAACAAGTGCCTCTTGGTCCCGGGGTGACTCTGGTGAACTCGCCCGGGTCTCCCGCGATTTTTCGGATTGATGGACTTTCTGAAGCAACTGCCCGGTCTGGAACTTACGAGCTGTGGGTCGATGCCAGTGGAGTCCAAGATCTGGCCGGAAACCCGGGGCAAGGAGCGTCCTCAACCGTCTACTCTGTCCGTCGCAAGGCGGTGCCGGCCGATTATGATGGCGATGGCATTTCAGATGTCTCGACCTATTCGGTCGTCGGAGGGATCGGCCGCTTCGAGATCTGGCAATCATCCGATCAGCGATTTCGAGTCGAGGAACTTGGGTCATCGGGCGATTTTCCGGTCGACGCGGACTTCGATGGCGACGGGATCATCGATCTGGCTGTGTTCGGCTACACCCCTTCTCTCGGCTATGCTCGGTTCCTTTATCGACAATCAAGCGATGGAGCGACCCGTTCGATTCCCTTCGGAGGTCCCTTTGACTTTCCCCTCGCAGGAGACTTCGACGGTGATGGACTCACCGACATTGCCGTTTTTGGATTCAGCCCGAATGAAGGGTTCAGCCGATTTGGCATCCTGCTCTCGGACACCAGGCAGGCATTTAGCCGACCTTTTGGGGGACCATTCGATTTCCCGGTGACCGGCGATTTCGACGGGGACTGGCGAACCGACATCGCCGTCTACGGCTACAGTCCTAGGAATGGGTACAGTCGCTTCGCCATTCTTCCTTCGATGCCGAATGATCTGACGTTTTCCCAGGCGGTTGGCGCTTATCCTGTGCCGTTCGGGGGGCTGAACGACTCTCCCGTGGTTGGGGATTTTGACGGTGATGGACGTACCGATCTGGCCGTCTATGGGTATAGCCCGCGCAATGACTTTTCTCGATTCGGAATTCTTTTCAGCTCCGGCCACCCGACAATGACCTTTCCCTTCGGAGGCTCGGGCGACGTGCCCGTTGCCGGGGATTACGATGGAGACGGTCGCACCGATCTGGCTGTGTTCGGCTTTAGCCCGAACAACGGATTTCACCGCTTTGCCATCCTTCCCTCGGGAGGAGCACCGGCGAGAACCGTTCGCTTCGGCAGCTTCGGAGCGATCGGCTTGCCTGCCTTCCCAGGATTGTTTCCGCTCTCGGGAAACGCGGCGATGACGGGGTCGATGGCCTCTGTAAGCCGCCTTGCCTCTGCCCCGGTTGAACTGCCCCAAGCGTCTGAGCGCTGGGAGCGGTGGATGACTCGCCATCGGACTCGTCTGAGGTCGCTCACTGGGTTCGAGAAA
Organism: Tautonia rosea; assembly: GCF_012958305.1. Classification (NCBI taxonomy): domain Bacteria; kingdom Pseudomonadati; phylum Planctomycetota; class Planctomycetia; order Isosphaerales; family Isosphaeraceae; genus Tautonia; species Tautonia rosea. The sequence continues at coordinate 232,032 of NZ_JABBYO010000002.1, forward strand.
ACCGGCTGAAGCCTCTCCCTCCCTTCTCATTCAAAATCCTGAGAAACGTCAACAGGGGAGCGCCGGCAGATCATGCCGGGCTCTCCCCGGATGCGTTGGCCCAAGGCAGCGGTCATCGGGCATGGGAAGGGTTCGGGGATCAAACCTTCGGCAAGTCCCAGGGCTTGCGGTATTCGTTCCGGAACAAATGGCCGTTCGCTTCTTCAGAGTTCGTGAAGCGTTCGGCTCCGCTGTCCCACTGCAACGCCTCTTGCGTTCGGAGGGCGATGTTGCCGAGGTGACCGACCGCCGTCAGCTCGTGGCCATAGCGGAAGTTGCAGGAGCAGAGTTCACGAGATTTGATCTTGTTGAGCCACTCGCGATGGTGCCCCGGAGATCGCGGCAGGGTCGGCTCAGGCTCGACGATCTCCTCGCCGGGATTGGGAATGATCACGTAATCGTTGTAGTGGCCGTGAAGCGTTCCCTTGGTGCCGACGAACTCGATCCCAGACGATCGGCCTCGGAATCCGTGGGGTGCGCTGGTCTGAAGACTCCAGATGAGTTGCCAGTCCGTCGGGAATCGGTAGATGACTTCCAGCGTGTCGGGCGTTTCGCCGTTGTCATCGAGCGCGTAGCGGCCTCCGCTGGCCACGATGAATTCCGGGGCCTTGGCCTTCATCCCCCAGAGGACCGGATCGACCAGGTGGCAGACGAAGTCCGACAGGAACCCGCCGCCATAGTCCCAGAAAAACCGCCAGTTGAAGGTGAACCGATTGGGGTTGAATGGACGCTCAGGCGCCGGCCCAAGCCACATGTCGTAATTGCATCCCGCTGGAGGCGTGCCGTTCTCTGGCGTGCCGAGGAAGTCGCTCTTGCCATCGCGGGCCATCCAGACCCGAGCCTTGGTGATCTTCCCGAGGCAGCCCGACTGGACGATCTCGGCGATCCGATGGTAGTTGTCGGTCGCGTGGATCAGGTTGCCCATCTGGGTCACGCGCTGGTGTTTTTCCGAAGCCTTTGCGACGAGGCTTCCCTCGCCGATCGACCAGGCAAGCGGCTTCTCGCAGTAGACATCCTTGTCAGCCTGACAGGCGAGGATGCTCGGGATTGCGTGCCAGTGGTCGGGCGTGGCGATGACGACCGCGTCAATGTCCTCTCGGTCGATGACGCGGCGGAAATCGTCGTAAACGTCCGGGTTCCCGCCGGAGGTGGAGACAGCCTCCAGAGCGTGCGGTTCGTACACATCGCAGACGGCGGCAATCCGAACGTCGTCGAAGCGCTTGAACGTATTGATCAAGCCTCGCCCCATGCCTCCCGTGCCGATAAATCCGAGCGTGATCTGCTCGTTTGGCCCAGGGTGTCGGGGCCTCGGGTGCGGACTCGGGGTTGCTGCTGAGACGGCACCGGCCGCAAGGGCTCCGGTTGCCAGGGCTGAGGATGCGAGGAAATTGCGACGGGAAATCGGATCGGTCATGGTGCTCCTCCTGGGATGAAGTCGCACCATAATCCCGCGCGAATCCGTCGGAGGAAACCCGCCACCGCCCTTGATCTTCGAGCGATGGGTGAGCCGGTCTTCGTTTGACTTCAGGGGCAATCTCCCACCCTGCTCGTCGGAATCAGGGCGTTCAGGAGTTCCGGTCTCCAGCGCCCTTCTTCCCGATCGAATGCGCCGAAGCCCGAGCCGAACTCCCAGTAGGCCCATGAAAACCCCCGCTCTTCTGCCTGCCTGGCGATGAACGCGGTCCATCGGGCTCGAGAAGCGAGGTCGGCCCTGGAATAGGCCCCGAATTCGCCGAGGTAAATCGGTCGATCGTGCTGCTTTGCCCACGCGACGACCTGGTCGAAGGCCGACGTGACCTCGGCTTTTTCCGAGTCCGAACCGTCCCAGGAAGTTCCGAGCCACCGACCGGAGTTTTCGACCCATTCGGCCCCCTGGTGGGTGAACGGGAACGGATCGTAGTAGTGGAAGGTGGCGATCAGACGGCGGTCGTCCTCGGGGAGTTGAAGCGACTCGAGCGACCGATAATTATTCCAGGAGGCGGGCCCAAGCATGACGATCCGATCCGGATTCGACACGCGGATCACCTCCAAAGCCTCGACGAGCAAGGAGTTCCACCGCTCGGTGTCGAGGTTGCCGTGCGGCTCGTTGAGCAGTTCGAAGACGACCGAGCCGGGCAGATCCTGATAACGCTCGGCCACCTGCGTCCAGAGGCTCAGGAACCGCGATCGCTCGGCCTCCGGGTGCTCATAAAGTTCCTCGAAGTGGTGAACGTTGACCACCGTTTGCAATCCCCGAGAGATCGCCTGGTCAATGGCCCAGTCCACGCGATCGAAAAAGGCGGGATCGATGATGTAGGGAGCCTCTCGCTTCGCATGATTCGACCAGCGAATCGGAATACGAACCGAGTCGAATCCGGCTTGCTGGATCGCTTCAAAAAATGATTCCTCCAGGACCATTCCCCATTCCCCTTCCCGAGGGGCTTCCAGGGCATTGCCGAGATTGATGCCGCGACCCAGGCGGCGATTCTGTTCTGCAGCGGGATCCTCGGCTTGAACCGCTGAGGACGGAAGACCGGTAAGTGTGACCACGGAAATGATGAGGACCAGTCGAGTGATGCAAATCATCGCGAGGGACTCCCTGGGAGCAAGGCTCCGGAGGAGATCTCCGGAGATTCCAATGGCTTTCTCTCGTGCAATCCGATTCCAAGACGAAGCTTCCGGACCTGCCGACGCCCGGCCTTGTCAGGGCATCGACGGCGTGCTATGGTGCCCTCCATCATAGGTCAGGGCTTCCTCTTGAGGAGGTTCTGTCCGGTTCGAACGATGTCTCGCGACTCCGGGATGGTGCGATGGTCGGGATCGGGATCGTCGGCATCGGCTTCATGGGCATGATCCACTTCCTGGCATCCCGCAAACTCGCGGATGCTGAAGTGGTTGCCATCTGCAGCCGTGACCCCAAGAAACGATCGGGTGACTGGACCGGGATCCAGGGAAATTTCGGACCGAAAGGCACACAGATGGACCTTTCGGGAATCAGTGCCTACGCGGAGTTCGATGAACTCCTCGCTGACGATCGCGTTCAACTGGTCGATCTCTGCCTGCCGAACGAGCAGCATGCGGACATGGCGATCAAGGCCCTTGAGGCCGGCAAGCATGTGCTCGTCGAAAAGCCGATCGCTCTGTCAACCGACGATGCCGACCGCATGGTCGCCGCCGCTCAGAAGGCAGGCCGACTCTTGATGGTTGCTCACGTCTTGCCATACTTCCCGGAATTCGCCTTTGCCCGAGACGCAGTGGCCTCGGGACGTTACGGTCGGCTCAAGGCGGCGCACTTTAAGCGAGTCATCTCCAAGCCGGACTGGTCAAGCGGTGTGGCCGATCTTCAAAGTAACGGCGGACCCGCGATTGACCTGCACATTCACGACACTCATTTCATCGGACTCGTGTGCGGTGTACCGAAGGCCGTGCAGAGCAGAGGCGTGTCTGAGGATGGTGTGGCGCTTCATCTGACCACTCAGTACCTCTACGAAGATCCGGACCTGGCCGTCTCGGCCGTTTCCGGGGCCTTGAGCCAGTCGGGCCGCCCCTTTACTCACGGTTACGAACTTTACCTGGAAGGGGCGACCCTCGCCTTCGAGTCCGCAACCCTCGGCGATCAGTTCCATTTGGCGATGCCCGTCTCGGTGATCTTACCGAATGGTCAGGTTGAACACCCGGAACTGGGGAGTGGAGACCCGATCGACGCGTTCGCTCAGGAGATCGGTGCCGCCGTGGCGTCGGTCCAATCGGGAGTGCCCGCAGCCGAACTTTCAGGAGAACTGGCTCGACAAGCCCTTGTCCTCTGTCATGCCGAGGTGCAGAGCGCCCGGTCGGGTCAACCGGTCCCTTTGTCATGAGCGGGGGCGGGTCAGACCGATTGCTTTTGATGACCTCGTTCGGTGATTCGAAAGCGACTCACCTGATCTAGACCGCATCTCGGTCTCAATCAGTCGTAATCACGGTGGTCGGACTGCCGATGATTTCGTTCGCAAGAGGGCGACAGGATGTTGCCCGCGGCCGCAGCAGGAGGCACTGGCGATGCCGATGACACTCGCGGACTCGGAACTGATCCACCCGACGGCCGTCATTAGCGCTGAGGCCGTTCTGGCCCCTGACGTCCAGGTCGGTCCCTTTGCAATTGTTGAAGGGCCGGTCTCTATCGGTCCAGGGTGTGTGATCGAAGGCCACGCCTGCCTGACTGGCCCGATGGAGTTGGGGCGCGACAACTTTATCGGTCATGGTGCCGTGTTAGGCAAGGCTCCCCAGCATCGTCGCGATCCTGGTGATTCCACCCGCCTGGTCATAGGTGATGGGAATGTCATGCGGGAATATGTGACGATTCACCGGGGCACCGCGGCCCGAGGTGAGACCCGAATCGGCCATCGCAACTACCTGATGATCGGTTGCCACATCGGGCATGATGCGATCGTCGGAGACGGTTGTACGATCGTCAATGGTGCCTTGATCGGGGGGCATGCCGAACTTCAGGACGGTTGTATTCTCTCGGCTCACGCCGCCGTGCAGCAGCACGTTCGGATCGGCCGACTCGCCATGATCGGCGGGTTGGGCTCGACGACCAAGGATGTTCCTCCCTTTGTCCTGTTGCAAGGGTACAACGCCGTCTCCGGGCTGAACCTGGTTGGATTGCGACGGGCAGGCTTCTCGGTCAAAGCAATTAATGCGCTGCGTGATGCGTATCGGATTCTCTACAAGGAGGGCCGGACCCGGACAACAGCCATGGATCAGATCGAAGCCGATCTCGGCCACGTTGCCGAGGTGTCCGAGTTCGTCTCGTTCATCCGTCAGAGCAGTCTTGGGATCAATCCGGCCCGAGATGCCGACCGGATCCATCGAACGTTCTAAAGCGACCTTCGGGACGGCTGCGATGGGGAAGTCAATCGGGGTGAGACGTGACGGGAATCGACGCTGACGCCTCGTCGCAGAAATCCAGTCCGATCGTCATCCTGACCGAAGGGAATCGGGGTCTTCGGTTCCGCGCTCGTCAGCAGGTTCCAATCCCGGAGCATTCTTGGCGTTTTCTGCGTCGGTCTCGGTCTGCGCTTCGGCGTCATTCAACGGGGAGGGAGACCTGTCGCCCAGAGAATCAAGGCCTCCTGGGGGAGGGGTCTGACCTCGGTCGAGGGCATCTTGAATCTGGCGGTACTCCTCGGTGCTGATTTCTCCGGATTCATAGGCATCCCGGAACAAATCAGCCTGCTCAGCCCTGGAATCGGACGATCGGGTCGTGAGCCGTCTCCGAGAGATGGTGATCAACTGGATGCCCAGCGCGACGATGACGAGTAGAGTGGCCATCAGAAGCATGGCCTTGAGTAATTCCCAGGTCTTGGGGTCAAATTCTGGCATCGATCATGGATCTCAATCAGGGATGACCTGCTCACCCGTCATGATCCGCGCGTTGCGCCAACTCGGATCCCAAAGCACACCGATGGGAGTGGTTGGCCTGAGGCGGGGTGGGCGATATACTCAAAATACCGTGTCCTGCTCAAATCGGCGAGGTTTTGCAACCGGGGATGGTCCCCGGCCGATTGCCCCTCCCGCCTCGAACCGAGTGAGGTGGCTCTTATGGCTCGATTCCGGATCGGTCTCGTCGTCGCGATTGGCATTCTGGCCATCTCCCCTTCGGCTCGGGCTCAGTTCATCCCGAATTTGCCTCCTGGGTTTGGTACGGGTCAATTCGACCCGTTCAGCGCTTACTACGGGTACTACTTGCCAAGAAACCAGGCCATCGCCGCGCAGTTGGCCGGTGGATCGAACGAAGCCATTAACCTTTATTCCCAGGCTCGGCGTGCGAATGCGGAATCCGCGCGTGCCAGCGCGTTGTATGAGATGGAGGATCCCTATCGGATGGTCCCCCTCGAAGACCGGCCATACACGCGCCCTGCCACCGTGCTTCTACCCGGACAGGCTGCTGGCCCCGCTCCCGGCGGATATTTCGGCCGATCTCAGCGTTACTTCTATGGCGCTCGTACAGGAGCACCGGGAGAAACACGGGGCGCTTCGTCGGCTCGGGTCCCCCAGGCACGTGGCGTCGGCCGCATGGGTGGGATGGGTGGTCGCATGGGTGGGATGGGCGGAGGCATGGGCGGGATGGGCGGAGGCATGGGCGGGATGGGCGGGATGGGCGGGATGGGCGGGTTCGGGCGAGGAATGGGAGGATTCGGAGGGGGATTCCGTTGAGTCCTCGCACGTGAGCGTTCTCTTGCCGATCCGATCTGTCGAGAAGGGAAATCCAATCGATTTCTGACTCAATCGCTCAGGTCAAAGTCAACGCTTCATGGGATCGCATTCGAGTGGTCGGAGAATGATCTGGAGGAAGGATTCGAACGTGTTCGAAGCTTCCTCCTGAACGTCTTGAGGTTGGCACCATGGCGGATCATCTGAGACTTACCGCCGACGAGCGCGCCGACCTCGTTGCGTTTCTCGATGGTGAACTCGCTGAGGAGCGGGTTCGTCTCCTTGAGGAGAAGCTGACTCGGAGTCTCTCGGGACGTCGGGAGATCGAATCGCTCAAATCGACCTGGGATCTTCTCGACCTTTTGCCTCGATCTCCGGCAGACGACGCGTTTACAGAACGGACGATCACACTTGCTTCGGAACGTCCTGCTGGAGATGACCGACTCGTCGGGGCTGCTCGGACGTTTGTCCGTCGGTGTGTCAGTCTATTGATCGTTCTCGCAGTGCTGACTCTGAGTTCTCTGGTTGGATACACCGTAACCCGATGGGTCTGGCCAGATCGCACCGCTCGGCTTGCTCATGATCTGACGATCGCTGAACGCCTGGACGATTATCAAGCAGTGGGTCAGTTCGATTTTCTCCGGCGCCTTGACGAATCAACCCTGTTCAAGGAGGCGTCGGACTGACCGGCGATGGTGGAGTGATGATGATCGGTCTGCGGACATTTGCCGCAATGATGCTCTCGGCCACGGCGTTGCCAGTGGTGCTGACGCCCCTGTCGCCTGCCATCGATCGATTGGCCGGTATGCCGCTGCAGACCAGGCTGGAGCTGTCTAAATCACTCGAACGCTTTGAACAGCTGCCGACTGCCGAGCAACAGGCAATCCGGGAACTCGACCGCGAACTGTCGAAGCTTGATCCCGAGGAGCGCAAGCGATACCTCGACCTGATGCGACGCTTCGGAGCCTGGTTCCACCGACTTGATGAAGAAACCCGCCTCGCGTTTCAGTCGGCCTCCTCCGAAGATCGGTTTGTCATCCTCCGCCAGGAGCTTGGTCCCGACTCAGCTCCCGAGTCGCCTGGACTCGATATGGCCGTCTGGTTTCGGGCCGACACCTTTAATCCCGTCCCGCTCTACGATGCAGTGACCTTGATGCGGGTCTGGGCTTTACTCGATGACGCGGCACGTCGTCAGGTCGAAGTAGCGCGCTCTCTGGACGAGACGATCACCTTGCTTCGTCAGTTTGCTCGTGATCGCCAAATCGAACCATCTCCCGAGGTGCGCGAAGCCTTTCGAGCGATCCTTGAGGACCAGGGGAGACTCGGCCAGCGAGGAGTCCGTTTGTTGCCCGAAGTCCCCGACCTGGGAGCCTGGCTGCTCGATGGTGAAGATCCGAGTGAGAACCGGCCTTTCGGAGGTGGGCCAGGCAACTTCCCAAGACGACCTCCTGGTCCTTCGGGGCCCCAAGCCGAGGGAATGCGAATCAATGCCGCTCGATTGAGTGCGGCCCGGTTATCGCTCCTCCGCATCGCCGAAATGGAATATCTTCGAGTGCTTCGAGATCAGGCTGATGGGGCGGCACTTGCCGTACTGCCCTTATTCGAGGCGCGACTGCCCCAATGGTATCGTGATCTCCTCGACCCACTTCCTCCCGAGGTCGTTCGACTGCGTTTGCGAGCGCTTCGGCAACTCGCGCTCAACGATCCCGATCTGATGCGATGGCTTGAGCAGATTACGCCTGTCTCCGCTCCTGGAGCCGATGGTACTGCTTCGCCTTCCGAGGATCGCCCCTCGCTGGTCAGGCCGTTTTGAAGCGTTCGGAGTGTGGATCTGCCGTGCCAATCGTCACTGAGGAAGACCGCCGCTGGATGCGGCTTGCTCTGGCCGAAGCAGGCCGAGGGCTTGGATGGGTTGAACCGAATCCGATGGTCGGCGCCGTGGTCGTCCGCGACGGTAAGCTGGTGGCGGTCGGACATCACGCTCGGTATGGAGGTCCCCATGCCGAGGTCGTTGCCCTGCAGGCGGCAGGCGAGGCTGCTCAAGGTGCGACGCTCTATGTCACGCTCGAGCCGTGTTGCCACGTTGGAAAAACGCCTCCGTGTACCGATGCTGTCATTGCCTCGGGCATCACGAGGGTTGTCGCCGCGATGCGAGACCCCTTTCCACGGGTCGCCGGTGGTGGGTTTGCCCGACTGCGTGACGCAGGCCTGAAGGTGCAATGGGGGGTCGAGGAGACGGAGGCCAGGTTCCTGAATGCTCCCTATCTCAAACGCTTAACGGTCGGTCGGCCCTTCGTAACGGCCAAATGGGCCATGACGCTCGATGGGAAAACAGCTTGCCAATCCGGAGACAGCAAGTGGATCTCGAACCCGAGGTCCCGAAGCGTTGTGCATGCGTTGCGAGGTCGAATGGATGGAATCCTGGCCGGAATTGGCACCGTCTTGCTCGACGATCCCGAACTAACCGCTCGTCCCAATGGGCCGAGAAGTCCGACCCGCATTATCCTTGATTCAACCGCTCGATTGCCGATCGATTCAAAGCTTGCCCTGACGGCTCTTCGCGTTCCGGTCTGGGTTGTCGTTTCCCAAATGGCCCCCCCTGATCGGGTCCATTCGCTTCAGCAGATGGGAGTCGAGCTGATTCCAATGCAGGGCGATGGCCCGATTCCGATTCCCGATTTGCTCGACGAATTAGGGCGTCGTGGCCTTACCAATGTCCTTGTCGAAGGGGGAGGCCGGGTTCTCGGTGCCTTCCTCGACGCCGGAGAGGTCGACGCGGTCGAGGTCTTCATCGCGCCGACTCTTGAAGGCGGCTCGCATCACTTCACTCCCTTTCGGGGCCTGGGAGTGACCCGGATGGCCGAGGCACTTCGACTCACTCGACACCGTGTTTCGTTGCTTGATGGCGATGTTTCGTTGAGTGGTCAGATCGCTCGCCCGTGGTGGCAACTGACCGACAGCGCTTGACCACTCGCCTGGCTTCCCGATAATCTCAATAGGGTTGATTCGTCAGAAAAGACTGGTTTTTTGTTAGGCGAACAACGCGTTTTGGCGGCACGACACAGGATCGCGGTTGTGGCCCGTTTCCGATCATCCTGGCGGACCGATGCCCTCGCAAACGGAACGGCAGAACGAATCGGCCATCGATCGCCCCGTCCCCAACCAGGAGGGTCCGGTCTGGTGCGGGAGCCTCATCACGACAATCCGTCACCCAAGCCTGCGCCCAAGGCTGTGGTCGGGCGATTGAGCCTTTACCTCCGGCAGCTGGAAACCTTTGCCCGTCAAGGACGAGAAACAATATCGAGCAGTCAACTCGGCAAATCCTTGGGGCTCAATGATGCGCAGGTTCGAAAGGACCTGGCGTATTTCGGCCAGTTTGGGCAACCCGGTTTGGGCTACCGCATTGCTGACCTGATCACTGAACTTCGCACCATACTCGGCGTGGATCGTGACTGGCCGACCGCCCTGGTGGGACTCGGAAATCTGGGTCGAGCCTTACTCGGATATAAAGGGTTCCGGGTTCGACGATTTCATATCGTCTCGCTTTTTGACAATGATCCCAAGAAATTGGGCCATTGCATTGAGGGTTTGACTGTCAAACATCTCGACGAGCTTCCTCAGACCGTTGCATCCGAGGGACTGCGTCTGGCCATTATTTGTGTTCCGGCCGAGTCTGCTCAGCGAGTGGCGGATCAGTTGGTAGCCGCCGGGATCCGGGGCTTGTTAAACTTCACGCCCACGGCACTCTTTGTTCCGCAGGACGTCAGCGTCGTCGCGGTCGACCTGAGTGTTCAACTGGAACATCTGGCCTATTCCGTCCACAACCTGCAATCCTCGAATCGAGAAGCCGGTGACATCTCCGCGGCAAGTTGACGGATGAGGAGGGGTCGAACCTTTTCGACGCCCGCCTCATCTGATACACTAAATCTCTCAGTTGACTGACCGTCATTTACCCGGTGGTGAAATTGGTATCACAACAGGTTTTGGTCCTGTTTTTCCAGGTTCGAGTCCTGGCCGGGTAGCTTGCTCATTTCTCTTGGACGACTCGCATCCCTCTCCGGTTTTTTCACATTGCCTCACCGGACTCTGAGATCAACCGCGGGGGCTTGGTGTCGATCAGTTGTGCATCGCGTCGAGTTCGTCGAGTGAGAAGCGAACGCTGACGATGTACGGAGCCTCTCCCTCGGTCCAGTGGCCGTACGTCGTGGTGACGATCGTGCCATCGGGAAGGACCTCAACTCCCGGGTAGGCACAGTCTGCAGCCCGATGGTTCTTCATCAGGCGAACGCGATACTGACCCTCTCGCCCCTCGACGATGTCTTCGTAGGTCCCGACCCAGCCGACCCAATCTCCTTGAGTTGGACTCTCGCGTGTGGTGTCTCGGAAGGAGAGGAACAGTCGTCCATCGGGGGCGTATTTGCCCACGTGGCGGTCGCCGGTCAATGCGCCTGGGAGTTCTCTGGGTTTGCTCCAGGTGGCCCCTTCGTCGTCGGAAACGATCAGGAAGGAATTGTGCTGCCTGCTGTTTTCTCGGAGAAGGACGGCGATTTGGGAACCGTCTGGTGATCGGATCAGGCCGGGCTCGCAAAGGTGAGCGGTCGGATGCTCGGCGATGACCACCGGTTCACTCCACTTCAGGCCGCCGTCGGTGGAAAGGGTTTTGAAGACCTGGAAGGGTTTGCGCTGACCGTCTCCTCGAAGGAACCGGCCGTCGTCGTGAAAAAGGGCCATGTAACTGCCGTCCTTCAGGCGTTCAACCGACGACATGGCGACAATGCCCCCGAAGTCACCGATCGGCTCAAGCGGTGTCCAGTTCCGGCCGTCGTCTTCGCTGACCGCCATCCGAATGGGATAGAGTCCAGAGAAGAGGATCAGCCGTTTGGTTCCTTCATCATCGATCACGCGGTGAATCGTGGGAGTTTCCTGAGAGGTTGTCCAGTTCTCGGGGACCGGCAGGCGATCCGACCAGGATCGGCCCCCATCCTCGCTCCGTTTCATGACGATCGGTCCTCGACCGTGTCCTTTGGGGTAGACGATGATCATCGTCTGGCCGTCTTCGAGCAGGACGGTCGTCGGATGGCCGAGGTACTGACCCGGTTCACGGTCCACGACCACCTGGCGGTCCGATTGGTCGGCCAAATCGATCAGCGGAATGTCGTAACCGGGAGCCACGTCCGAGAGTTCTTCGCCTCGGGTTGCGGTCATCATGGTCAGCGTAATGAGGGCGATGGGCAGGAAAGGCGGAACAATCCGATCACGCATGACCAAGTTCTCCAGTAGTTCGGGGATGGTGTGGAGGTTGATCGTAGCGTCAGATGCGCGGTGATCGCTACCGGTTTGCCTCTCGGTTCGTGCTATAAAGTTCGAGAGAGAGGCCCCCCGTTGTTCCTCCAGGAGATCGAGGATTCATGCCAGGTTTCGAAAAACGCATCCTCGGACTCAAGAAGCCGACCGTCCTGACCACGGCTCAACTCAACACGCCGATCGGTCCGATGCTCGCCGGTCTCACGGACGAAGGGCTCGCGCTGCTCGAATTTACCGACCCCGAGCGGTTAACGGCACAGCTTCTGGCCACGAAGCGGTGGCTGGGTTGTACTGTCGAGGACGGTACTCATCTGCTCCTTGAGCAGCTTGCGACCGAACTGGACGAATATTTTGAGGGACGTCGTGAAGCATTTACGATCCCCCTGGTGCTTGCCGGTACTTCATTCGAACGAGACGCCTGGGGAGCATTGCAAGCGATTCCGTACGGCGAAACACGATCGTACGCCGAGCAAGCACGATCGATTGGTCGAGCGAAGGCCGTTCGCGCGGTGGGACGAGCGAACGGCCGGAATCGATTGGCGATTGTAGTCCCTTGCCACCGCGTGATTGCGTCAGGAGGCCGGCTGTGTGGTTACAGTGGAGGCCTTTGGCGCAAGCAATACTTGATTGAACTGGAATCGCATCACGCGCCGGGAGACGCTGCCCAGGCCGCCGCCTGCTGCTCGTAGGAAGTGATCTTGGCGTCGTGCTGCAGGGTCTCGCCGATGGCGTCGAGTCCGAGAAGCAAGCGATGACGGTCTCCCTCGGAAACGTCAAATGAGATCGCTGCGGGCTCTCCCTCCTTTGACGGGTGAAGATGGATTGTCCCAGCCTTCAGATCGATCGTTGCTTCGAGATCAGGATCTGATCGAGACAGATCGGCAATTGCTTTCCAATCGGCCTCGGGTAGTTCGATGGGCAGAAGACCATTATTGTAGGCGTTCCCCTCGAAAATATCGGCGAACCCCTCCCCTTTGATCGGGGCGATCAGGGCACGATAGCCGGCTTGCTGGACGGCCCAGACCGCATGTTCTCGGCTCGATCCGCAGCCGAAGTTTCGGCCGACGACGAGGATGGTCGCTCCCTTGGCCTCGGTCCGGTTGAGCGGGAAGTCGTCGGCAAGTGGGCCGTGCCGCTCGGGGGCGTCAGGCTCTGGAGCACCGCCGGGCACGTATTTCTTGTCGGCAAAGAGCAGGGGGCCGTACCCGGTTCGCTCAACCCGCTTCAGGTAGCGGGCCGGGATGATCAGGTCGGTGTTGACGTCGCTCCAGTCGAGCAGGGCGACCTTGCCGAGGTGGGTGGTGAAGGCGTCCATGTGCGTCAGTTTCCCCCGTTCAGGAGCGTACGAACATCGGTGAAATGGCCCGCGACGGCGGCGGCGGCGGCCATGGCGGGGCTGACGAGATGGGTACGGCCTCCGGGCCCCTGACGGCCTTCGAAGTTTCGGTTCGAGGTGCTGGCGGATCGCTGCCCGGGGGTGAGCTTGTCCGGATTCATCGCCAGGCACATCGAGCAGCCGGACATTCGCCACTCGGCCCCGGCCTCGGTGAAGATGCGGCCGAGCCCTTCGGCCTCGGCCTGGGCGCGGACGGCCTCGCTGCCGGGTACGACCATGGCCCGAACACTCGGACACACCTTGCGCCCCTGGAGCACGGCGGCGGCCGAGCGGAGGTCTTCGATGCGTCCGTTCGTACAGGAGCCGATGAAGACGACGTCGACCGGGATCTCGTTGATCGGCGTCCCGGGCTTCAGGCCCATGTAGGCAAGGGCTCGCTCGGCATCCTCGCGAGAGGCGAAGGGAACGTCGTTTGGGTCGGGGATCACGCCGGTCACATCGACGGTCATCCCAGGATTCGTTCCCCAGGTCACCTGAGGGACGAGCGAGGAGGCGTCGATAGTCAGGTGCTTGTCGAACGCCGAAGGGTCGTCGGTTCGGATGGCCTGCCAGTCCTTGACAGCGGCGTCGAACGCTGCTCCCTTGGGGGCAAAGGGGCGGTCTTCCCGTGAGAGGAAGGCAAAGGTGGTGTCGTCGGGCCCGATCATCCCGGCACGGGCTCCGGCCTCGATCGACATGTTGCAAATGGTCATACGGCCTTCCATCGAGAGGGCTTCGATGGCCGGGCCATAGTATTCGAAGACGGTCCCGGTACCGCCACCGGTACCGATGGCCCGGATGATCGCCAGGATGATGTCCTTCGGTTCCAGGCCGGGAGCGAGCCGCCCGGTGACCTCGATGCCGTACGACTTCGGCCGGAGCCCTTGCCAGAGCGTCTGGGTGGCCAGGACGTGCTCGACCTCGCTGGTGCCGATGCCGAAGGCGAGCGCGCCGAAGGCGCCGTGGGTGCTGGTATGACTATCGCCGCAGACGATCGTCAGGCCCGGGAGTGTGATGCCCAGTTCGGGGCCGACGACGTGAACAATCCCCTGGTGGCCGCTGCCGACGTCGTACAGGCGGACGCCGAATTCGCGGCAGTTAGCGCGAAGGGCCTCAACCTGTCGGCGAGAAAGCGCGTCCTTGATGTTGAGCTGGTCGTCGGTCGGAATATTGTGGTCGGGGGTCGCGAAGGTCAGGTCGGGCCGACGAACCTTCCGGCCCGTGAGGCGGAGCCCCTCGAACGCCTGAGGGCTTGTGACCTCGTGAACGAGGTGCCGGTCAATGTAAAGCAAGGTCGCGTCCTCGGTCGAGGTCACGACGTGGCGGTTCCAGACCTTCTCGAACAGCGTCGCGGGCATCGGGCGGGTCTCGATCGTTCAGGCTCGCTGGGGATCAATCACGGGGATAGGCCGACAGACGAAACGCAGAGCAACGGTTATCATACCGGATTGGTCCGCGGGATACATCTAGCAGAAATCGCAGGGCACGACAGGGTTCGCGCAAAAACACGCCGGGACTGCCATCAAGGAAGTCCCGGCGTGGAATTCAGCAGAGATTCAGCGGAACTGGATCAGGCGAATCTTCAGAACTGATCGGCGCTGATGACCTCACCACCTCGACGGGTCGAGAGGGCCTGATAGACACCCGGGACAGCCGTGCCCTGGGTGTAATATCCCCAGCCACCGCAAGTCTGGTACTGGTGGCCAATCGGCAAACCGTCAGTCCCGAGCTGCCAGGTATTGATTGTGTCCTTGAGGAAACGAACCGAGCCGTCGACGAACGCGAAGTTGGCACCGCCAGGATGATAGCTGGAGGCCGCAGTCACGCTGTGCCAGCTATGGGGGGTCTTACCACGACCAGCCTTGTTGATCGGGGCGGTCGTGTCGAAGAAGGCATCTTCCATCCAGCCGGAGTGCCACCAACGATTCCAGTATTTGCGGGAGTCGGGCCAGAGTTCACCGAACGCAGCTTCACTGAACAGGAAGGTGTTGCTGGTGCCGTCTCGCACTTCGGCAAGCTTGACCGAGCTACCGTCATAGATCGTGCCGGTCGCCGTTCGGGTCACGGTCGCATAGCAGGGATCGAGGGTGTTGTAGCGGAAGTCGGTCATCCAGAATGTGCCGCGGTTGCCCACATAGCTTCGAGCAGCCTGGGTAAAGCCAGGAGGCTGGAAGTCGTACCAGGGGTGCAACGGATTAAGTTCGGAGACTTCCGGGTCGCTTGGGCACCAAAGAACCGAAAGGTTCGTTGCCGCGGCCGTGACATTCGCACCGTCTCTCATGGAGAGATCGAAATTATACGCTTCGAAGAGTGAGCCGGCCTCGACGAAGTGAAGCATGAAGGCGAAGCTATTTACGCCGGTGTACCAACGGTTCCCGCCGCCGGCCCATCGCTGATTCAAATTGCCGGGCGGAAGGCTCCCATAGGTGCTTTCGTAATTGTTCGCTGCAAGGGCCAGTTGCTTCAGGTTATTAATACACTGGCTGCGACGGGCGGCCTCTCGGGCCGATTGCACAGCCGGCAAGAGCAGGGCGATCAGGACACCGATGATGGCAATGACGACGAGAAGTTCGATGAGTGTAAAGCCGGATCGTCTGGTCCGGTTGCGGACAGCAGGATTCATGGTTTCCTCTCGGGGAATCTTGGGCGGAGGATGGGAAGTGATCTTCGAGGCAGGAAAACTGACGGTCAATTTCGGTCTGCGAATTACTTTTGACTGTAATCAACCTTGAGTTCTGCTTTCTCTTCAGCTGTCGGAACAGGGGGCTCACCGTTCACCGGAGCCCGCCCTGAATTGGAACCGCAGCCGGGAAGCAGAAACGCCAAGAGAAGCATGCTCGTCGTGGTTGCCATTACCAGCATCTTTCGGAACATCGTCGCTCACTCGCTGGCCTGAGAAAAACCTGGAGGCGGGTGACCCCGAGGAGGGATAACCGTCAACGTGCCCAGGCAAGTCTCGAGGATGGAGACTTGGATTACCAATTTATCTCGGGTCTGACTAAATTACCATGTTCAAGCCAGAATCGTGTGTGCAAACTGCGAAGATTTGTTGAAGAAGATCGCGCAAGCTGGGCAACGCATCGACAGCCTTCGTTTCGCTGGTTTTAGGAATTCGTTCCGGATCCGATTCCTAGAGTGACAACGCTTCCCATCGGTTCCTCGAGCCGGTGACGAATCGAACCCAGAGTTCGAGGAAGGCCTCACTGACGAGGCTGCTTGAAGCAGCGAATCGTGACGGGGAGGCCCGGAAACCCTCAGTTCTGATTCGGATCGGCGCCGAGCTGATCGAGCGGTGAATCATCGCCAAGTTTCAGCGGTTCGTCTGGCTCGGCGGCGATCGGCGCAGGATCGTTGCCGCCACATCCCGAGATGAGCATCATGGGCGTGAGCAGGGCCAGCAGGAGGGTCGAGCTTCTGAGAAGGGAATTCATGGCGTTGTGGCTCTCTCTTGAACGGGGAGACCTCAAACGATCAATGTGAAGAGGAGAGGAACGATCCTCATCGATCGGGACTTTGAAGGAATCGAGATCATGATTCCATCGAAGTGGGAAGGATCGGAAAGGTTGCGGGGGCCAGTTGTTCAGAAGGTTGATCCCCTGAAGACGATGCTGCCATTCGGTCGGCATGATAGCTTGAGCGCACGAACGGACCACTGGCAACATCCAGGAAGCCGAGGGAACGGGCAATCTGGCCCAGTTCGTCGAATTCTTCGGGGGGGAGGTAACGCTCGACCGGAAGGTGTTTCGGCGAAGGGCGAAGGTATTGACCGATCGTTAGCAGGTCACAACCAACATCGCGGAGGTCGCTCATTGTTTCGATGACCTCCTCGGTTGTTTCGCCGAGGCCCAGCATCAGGCCGCTCTTGGTCAAAAGATCGGGCCGGGCGTGCTTGGCATGGTTCAACACGGCGAGGCTGACGGCGTACTGGCTTTTCCGGCGTACGTAACGCTGCAACCGAGCCACGGTTTCGAGGTTGTGGTTGAAGACCTCGGGAGATGCCGACAGGACGATGTCGATGGCTGTGGTATCACCATCAAAGTCCGGGGTCAGAACCTCGACGACGGCTCCGGTGCGTTCTCGGACAGCAAGAATGCAACGGCGGAAGTGCTCGGCACCGCCGTCGGGCAGATCGTCTCGGGTGACGGAGGTGATGACCACGTGCCTCAGGCCGAGCCGCGCGCAGGCTTCGGCCAGGCGATCGGGCTCATCACTTGCGGGGGCGTCGGGCTTGCCTCGGGGAACCGAGCAGAAGCCACAAGGTCGCGTGCAAACCTCGCCGAGGATCATGAACGAGGCGGTCTTGCGCGTCCAGCACTCGGAGCGGTTCGGACACTTTCCCGACTCGCAAATCGTTTCGAGGCCGAGTTCCTCGATCAATTGAGCCGTTGGTCCCATTCCGCCGGAGGCAGGCAAGGGTCGTTTGAGCCAGGAGGGAAGCCGTCGATGCGGCACCTCCGCTACGGCTCGACCGTCGGGTCCAACGATCGGCAAGGAGGGTATTGAGGTGGGAACAGCATTCTTATCCGAGGCTTTGAGCGTAGGCATGCAATCGGGCCTTGCGGCGGACCATCGGGTGATCGGTGTAGATGTGATGCCGGCTGAGCCCGAAGGTCTTCTCCAGGTGCCGGATCAACGATTCCCGGACCTTTGGCATCGGGGCAGGACGCTGTCGCTGGGCTTCCAGCGAGGTCAGTCGAAGCGAGCGACCCTCAAGACCAGGCTCGTCGAGAATCTGGAATGGTTCCAGATACGGGCCAACGTTGAGCGTCAATCCATGATAGGCGATCCAGCGCTTCACGGCCACGCCGACCGACGCGACCCGAGCGTTGCCGATAAAGACACCGGGCAGGGGAGATCGGGCTGAACCCTTCAGGTCGAATTCGGCCAGTAAATCAATGATCGCCCGGTGAAGTCCATCGATGTAGGTTCGGAGGTCCAGACCCGCTCGGGAGAGATCCAGCGTCAGGTAGGCATTGAGCTGACCGGGAAGGTGGAGGCTGGTGCCCCCGCCGCGGTTGACCCATCGCACACCAATCCCAAGTCGTTTCAGTTCCTCGTCGTCGGCCACGATGTGCGCCCGGCTTCCCGAGCGGCCAATGCTGATCGTGGGAGGATGCTCACAGAGCACCAGGGCTCCGGCGGCCTCCGATTCTCCCAGATCGTAAACAAGACGTTGCTGGAGCAGTTGGGCCTCATCAAAATCGATAAGTCCCAGGAGATACACCTCAAACGAAGGGGGAAGATCGGTCGACATTTCCGGTCGTTAACCCCCCTTTAGCATTGGTCCGAGAGAACGATGTGTTGGCGAGATCAATTGAGCATTGTCGGTCTGGTGAACGCTCGGTTGAGCGCTCGATTGACCAACATTACGGCTAACTGTACACCTCCACCTCCGGCTGCGGCAAGGGCGATCGACGGGGGGCGAGACCTAGGTTTCGACGGCTCAGAACCCGGGGTCCTGATGTGTGCTGGACTTGCGCAATTGGGCAAACCGAATCCCGAGCCGGGAACCATTTGTTGGGTTTGGGTCAAACCGGCCCGGCTGATCATGCAAAGGCAGGGAGAGGGCATCGTCTCGTCTTCCCTGATAGAATTGTAGGTCAGCCCCGACGTTGACACTCGGGGTAACGGAGGACCGTCGACGGATGGAGACGGTTCGGACTGGCCCCAGATCGAGCAGAGCAGGCGATTGGCATCTACATGGGCGAGCACTCTTTCCCAAACGCTGTGAACCCGATGGTTGGCGTCGTCATGGGCAGTACGTCCGACTGGGAAACGATGCGTCATGCATCGGAACTCCTCACCAGTCTGGAGGTTCCTCATGAGGTGCGCGTTGTCTCGGCCCATCGAACCCCCGATCGCCTGGTCACTTATGGTCGGGAAGCGGAGGGGAGGGGACTCCAGGTGATCATCGCTGGAGCCGGAGGCGCGGCCCATTTGCCGGGAATGCTGGCGGCGGTATCGGAATTGCCTGTGCTTGGCGTGCCGGTCGAGTCGAAGACGCTTCAGGGGGTCGATTCGCTTTTGTCGATTGTCCAGATGCCTCGAGGGATTCCCGTCGGCACCCTGGCCATCGGTGCGGCCGGCGCCGCGAATGCGGCACTGCTTGCCGCCGCGATCCTCGCGAGGCAACATCCCGCGATCCGAGCGGCCCTGACCGCATTTCGAGCCTCGCAAACCGAGTCGGTCCCGGAGTCTCCGGTATGAGTTCTCGTGCTGGAACCGAGATTCTTTTGCCACCCACGGCGTTGGGTGTCGTCGGTGGAGGCCAGCTCGGCCGGATGTTTATCCAGGCCGCGCAACGCATGGGTTACCGCACCGTCGTGCTGACTGACGAACCCGACAGTCCGGCTGCTCAGGTCGCGCACGAAGTGGTCAGGGGCAAGGACGACGACCTCCGGACGCTTCAGCGTTTCATCACTCGGGTTGAGGCGATCACCGTCGAGTTTGAGAATGTTTCCAGCGCGGCCCTTCGGTGGCTTGCCGCGAGGATTCCGACCCGGCCCGACTGGCGAGCGGTTCGTATCAGCCAGAATCGCTTGCGGGAAAAAACGTTTCTCTCACAGCATGGCCTGCCAACAGCTCCCTGGAAGCCGGTCCGTTCCGAAGACGAACTGGCAAATGCCTTGGCTGAAGTCGGGCCTTCGATGATTCTCAAAACGGCATCTTCAGGGTATGACGGCAAGGGGCAGGTTCGAATCGAGCAGCCTGGCGAGGCGATCGCTGCCTGGGAGTCGCTCGGCCGGGTTCCCTGTGTGGCCGAGGGAGTCGTCAGCTTCATGGCCGAGATTTCCGTAATCGTTACCAGGGGGCAGGATGGTCAGATCGAGACCTTTCCCGTTGGTATGAACCGCCATGAGCGGCACATTCTTGATTCGACGATCATGCCGGCTCCAGTCGGGCCGATCGTCTCGCAAGAAGCCCGAGACATGGCCGGGACGATTGCCGAGGCAATGGGCTACGTTGGGGTCCTCTGTGCTGAGTTTTTCCTGGCACGCGAGGGGACGCTGAGGGTTAACGAGATCGCCCCTCGTCCGCACAACTCCGGTCACCTCACGATCGAGGCGGCGACGACCAGTCAGTTCGAGCAGCAGGTCCGGGCGCTTTGCGGATTACCCATCGGGCCAACCACGCTGCGCTCGCCCGCGGCAATGGTCAATCTGCTTGGAGACCTCTGGGAAGGGGGTTCGCCCGACTGGTCGAACACTCTGAAAACCGACCCGTCGGCCTCACTGCATCTCTACGGCAAAGGGGCGGCGCCGATTGGCCGCAAGATGGGCCATTTAACGACCCTCGACCCCGATCCGGAGGCGGCCCTTGCCCGAGCCCTGGCTGCTCGACACTCCTCCAGAGTTGGACAATAGCCGATCTGATTGCTGGACATGATCACGCGGGAGCTTTACGGCTCCTCAATGGAAGAGACTTCCCGATCCGATCGCCGCACCGTGATGGAATGATGCGTCTTGCCGATCCCTGGTGCTTGATCTTGCTTCTGTTCGTGGCCATGCCCTGGGTCGCGGAGCGAGTTCGGCCACGTATGCAGTGGTCATCGCTGAGAATTATTCCTCCACGATCCTGGAGGTCGGGTGGTTCGGGCTGGCTCAGACAGGTTTGCTTGACTTTCAGGGCGATGGCAATCGCCTGTCTGGTCGTGGCAATTGCGAGGCCTCAGACGGTGGCCGGTCGGACGATTCTCGCCGGCCGAGGGGTGTCCATTCTGCTCGCGGTCGATCAGAGCCTGACCATGACGGCCGAGGATGTTCCGAGCGGCGATGGGACCTTCATCACCCGGCTCGAAGCCGCCCGGAGAACGATTGATCGCTTCATTATGGGACGGCCCGATGACCTGATCGGGCTGGTCGGTTTCGGTACCTACCCGGATCTGATCTGTCCCCCAACCCTTGATCATGATGTGCTTCGAGCACTCCTGGCCACGCTTGGCCCGGCTCGCCCTGGTGAGAACGCCACGAATATCGGCGATGCAATTGCCTGGTCGCTCCAGTCGGTTCTTGAGACGGAGCCGTCCGAACGAGTCATTGTGCTTTTGACGGATGGTCAGAATGAGCCCGACGTCGCGGCAACACCCGACTGGCTCGACCCTGACGAGGCCGCCACGCTGGTCCGGCGACTTGGCGCCCGACTCTACACCATCGGGGTTGGGGCTCCTGGAGGAATGGTCCGCGTCGACGTGCCCGGTACAGGGATTTCGTACCCTGAGCAACTTCAGGAGGGGTATGATCCCATCGCACTCGACCGTTGGGCCGAACTTGGAGATGGAGAGGCGTTCTCTGCCGAGAGTGCCGAGATGCTCGAACAGGTGTTCGAACGCATCAACACCCTGGAACAACGGCCCTTCACCGGAGAAATCCTGACCCGATATCGCGAGGAGTATCCGCCCTGGGTCGCCGCCGCACTGGTGCTGCTTGCGCTGGATCGCGTTGCTTCCGCAACCCGAGCCCGACGACTTCCCTGAACTCGACGAGCGCACCAGCCGCCTGCCAGTTTCCTGAAGGCTTTCTTGGTCAGAGCCCAGAACGATTGGACATGCTTGATTTGAGATCACCGATGATTCGCGTTTCGACACCAACGTTCGATGCCGATCAGAGGGGCTGACCTCGAGTTTGGGGATTCGCCCAACCCTCGATGACGGCCTTCGATCCAGCCAACCCGGGAGCCCCGATTCTCTTGGACTTTGCTCAGCCTCAATGGCTTTGGTGCTTTGCGCTGTTGCCGATGGTTGGTGTGACGGTCATCGTTGCCGATCGCCGCCGTCGATTGGCCTGGAAGGCACTTACGCAGTCGGGGCGGTCGCCAGGCGATGGGGGGGGCGTGTGGCTCTTGGCGATGTCGACCTTCATTGTCGCACTGGCCCAGCCTCGCTGGGGGCGAGAACCGACTGCGCTTCTACCACCCGGGAGAGATGTGATCCTGGCAATCGATGTCAGTTGGAGCATGGCGGCCGAGGACGTGAGCCCCAATCGGCTCGGAAATGCTGTGTTCGTCGCGGAGGGGCTGACCCGAGTCATCGGACGCGAGTCTGGCGATCGAGTGGGGGTCGTCGCGTTCTCCGACAGAGGGGTGATTCGATGCCCCTTGACGACCAATCTGGGAGCGGTTGTCGAGGTCTTGCAATCCCTTCGACCCGGCGGTGTCGAACCCTCGGGAACAAACCTCGGTGCAGCACTCGAAACCGTACTCGACGCTTTCGATGATGAGCCCCGAGACGGGGGCCGTATTGCGATCATCATTTCGGATGGTGAAGATCATGCGAGGCAATGGGAACAAGGAGCAGAGCAAGCCCGGAACCGTGGTGTGGTGGTTCATACGATCGCCCTTGGTGACCGCGATCAAGGCCATCCGATTCCCATCGGTCCGCTTCGAGGTGAGGATCGGCCTCTGCTGCGGTTCCGCGGCGAGTTGGTCGAATCGCAACGGGTCGATCGTGAACTCCGAGGCCTCGCCCTGGCCACCGGAGGCGCCTTCTTGCCGATCGGACTTGCCTCAGCAGACCTTTCTGAACTCTACGAACAGCACATAATTCCGGTGCAACAACGGGCGAGAGAGGCCTTCTTAAGGCCGGAACGGTCCGAGCGTTTCCGCCTGTTTCTCCTCCTCGGGCTGGCCATTGGTCTGATGGGTGCCTGGCCCTGGCCGCAGCCCATCCCTCGGCGCAAACCCTGGTGGACGTCCTGGATGCTTGTGATGGGTATGACCGCGGTTTCGGTGGGGATGGTCCAGGAGAGTTCCGATGAATTCCGATCGGTGGCTGAGGCCATCACTGCTGGACGATCAGCGTTTGATCAGGGTGATTATGACGCCGCGCTCAACGCCTTTGAACTGGCGGAGCGACTTGCCCCCGAAGCTGCGATCCCTTCATACAATGTTGCTGCAACGCTGTATCAGCTCGGTCGATTCGAGGAAGCCCAAGCACGTTATCGCTTTGCCCAGAATCGCGCCGACGAAGGACTCAAACTCAAAATTGATTATGCCATGGGGAATTGCTCCCTCACTCTGGGTGATCTGTCTGCGGCCATCGGTCATTATGATGATTGCCTCGGTTCAACCGTTGCCGGTGAGCGTTACGATCTGATTCGCTCCTTTGCGAGAGAGAATCGGTTGTTTGCGCTTCGACAGTCGGAATCTGTCGAGCCCCCCTCCCAGGGAGGCACCCCGCCTGGACCTGCTCAGACCCCGGGTGATCCTGACCGGGACGACTCCTCCGAGATCCCCGAGGATCGACCATCAGACGAGGATGCCGGAATGGCCGATTCAGCGAACGCCGATCTGCCGGAGACGGATCCAGGCAGTCAGGGGCCTACTGGGACAACCGCTTCCCCCGGATTCGGTACCGCCTCAGGACGTTCCTCCCCCCGGTCGGGCTCTCCCGCCGACAGGCTTACCCGCGCGCTCGATTCCATTCGAGATGCCCGAGAACGGCGTTTTCCTGACCTGCCGCGTGTCCCGTCAGCTCTACGAGACGCCCCCAACTGGTAACGGCCATTGGGAAGACCATTTCTCGGACCCCACATCGCCGAATTCATGCACGACTCCCGAATCGGTTCCCCCAGGCGAGGGCTGAACAAAGGGTATCGCCAGCGACCTCGAGTGGTGAATCCGCCGATGATTTGTCGCGTGTGCTGGCTCAGAGTAGGGATCCTGGCCATGGTGTTCGGATCGGGAGTTCTAGCTGCTCAGGAGAGCCGGCTACCGGTTCGACTTGAGGACATCCCGGAAGGCCCGCATTACGTTGGCCAGGCAATCCCGGTCCGACTTCTGGTCACGGCGGAAGAGGAGACGCCGTTGATTGATCTCCCAGATGTTGCCCAAGTCGATCTGTTCTTGGTTGGGAGTGATGTTCGACCGATCACGGCCGGATCGATCGGAGCGATGGTTCACGAGACGAATCTTTATCGTTTTGAGCTCTTGCTTATTCCCAGGACGAGTGGCAGTGTGATTGTGCCGGCGTTCCGGGCGAGAGTGGGCGACCGTCATGGAGTAAGCAAACCGATCCGGCTCAATGCGGTCTCGCCTCCGGCCTTCGGCAGACCCCCCTGGTTTCTCGGAGGGATCGGGCCAATCGAACTCGAATGGGCGACCCAGGCAGGAGCAATCCGTCTCGGCGAATCCTTCCTGATTTCCGTTCGGATGAAGGGTGACGGAGCGCTGGGCTCGACGGTTCGGCCTAGGCTCCGAGGATCGGACGGTGGAACGCTTCCTGCAGCGGTCGAGCCGGAAGCGTCGAGACTCGATCTCTCTCCTCCGACTCGAACGGTTTCCTATCGAGTGCGGCCCACAGAGGCTGGAACACTCAAGCTCGCTCCGGTTCTCGTAGCCTGGTTTAATCCTGAAACACGGCGTTATCAAACCGTCAGTACCGAAGGTGTTTCCCTTCGCGTCGCCGATCCCCCTCGGTTCGACCCTGGCATGATCGAAGTGGCCCACTTCGACGAGGAACCTCAGGCGAGCCAGGGTGACTGGAATTGGCTCCTCAACGCCATTGGGATCACCGGAGTCGGAACGATCGTGATGGGGGTCCTGTGGCGAACCGTTCGCCGCTGGCACCGTTCGCCGAACCGAATGGCGGTTCGGGCCGCGCGTGCGATGCGCTCCATGGAAGGGTTGGCCCGCGCCGACTTCGCAGCGGCTTCACTGGTTGCGTATCTCCACCTGGCAACTGGCCGTCCGGAAGGGGTGTTGACCCCCCCCGAGGCTCATGAGGCGATCGCGACCCTCACAGACGACCTCTCGCTCGCCGACCGGGTCAAGACGATGATGGAGACGAGTGATGCGATGCGCTATTCCGGTCGATCATCCGACGATGAGACTCAGCGATCGCTCCTGGAGGATGCGCCCGCAATCTTTCGGGCACTGGCTCGGGTGCGCCTGAATGCATCGCGAACAGACACTGGGCGATCGGGGACCGACGATCCTGAGTCGTCGGTATCATCGTAAGCAACACACACGGCACCGCGTGGGGGCCACCAGGAGTGACAGACCCCCACGAAAGTCGAAGGCCGATGGTTCGATCGCCTGGCAGAATTGATCCGCTGGATCCGTCATCGGCCCGCAGGCATGGATACCGAATCAAGGCAGCGATTGCCGCCTGGAGAGGGCAGGGAGGGAAAGCGAATGCTCAAAGATAACTGAATAACTCTTTGAACGCACCACGTTTCTGCTGAAGCTTGCCCGAGGCATCATGTGCTTCGAACTCACCGAGCGGCAGAGGCGGAATGGTTCGGTTCATGAGCATTTCGATGTTGGTCAGCGGTTCGCCCTGGTCGGGGGTGACGAACAGGTAGGCGACACCGTTACGGCCCATCCGGCCAGTCCGGCCAATCCGGTGAACGTAGTTCTCCGGGTCGTCCGGAATATCGTAGTTGATGACGTGGCTGATGCCGTTGACGTCGATGCCTCGACCGACCACGTCGGTGGCAACCAAAACAGGAATGTCACCCGTCCGGAAAGCCTTCATCACCTTCTCTCGGGCGCTCTGGGGCAAATCGCCGTGAATCACGGCCACGCCCTTCACCACGCGCTTGATCCGATCAGCCAGTTTATCCGCACCACGCTTGGTGCGAGTGAAGACGAGGCATTGCTCGGGTCGCTCGCGACGAAGCAGATGCAGCAGGAGTTCGGTCTTTTTTTCCTGATCAACCGTCACATAGAACTGATTGACGGTTTCGGCGGAAGGCTCGTCCTTCGACAGAAGCAGTTCGACCGGTTTGTACATGTACTTGTCGGCCAGACGACGAATTTCCGTGTCCAGTGTGGCCGAGAGGAGCAACGTCTGGTGCGGGTCGGGAACCCGCCGGAGGATTTTCTCGATGTCGGGCCGAAACCCGATGTCGAGCATGCGGTCGGCTTCGTCCAGGACGACGTGAACCACGTCACCCAGGTAAAGGGAACCGCGTCGAATGTGGTCGATGATACGACCGGGGGTGCCGACAACAATGTCGACGCCGCGCTGCAACACTCGCAACTGCTTCTCGATCGGCTGGCCGCCATAGACGGCACAGATGGCCGCATCGTGATTTACGGCGAGAGTTTGCATCTCGCTGACAATCTGCTGGGCCAGTTCCCGGGTCGGGGCGAGGATCAGAGCCTGAGGCCCTTTTCCGCGTTCTTCGAGCATTTCAATGAGAGGAATGCCGAAAGCCGCGGTTTTCCCGGTGCCGGTCTTGGCCTGGCCGATGACGTCATTTCCTTCAAGGGCTTCAGGAATGACAGCGGCCTGGATCGGGGAGGGAGTTGCGTAGCGGACACGTCGCAAAGCGTCGAGCATCTCGGGGCTCAGCCCCAGGTCAGAGAAGCCAAGGTCGGGCTCCTCAACAGCTCGCTGAATCAAACAAGACCTCCTCGTGGGAGTGGTCAGGATCAACAAAATGAAGATGAGGCGAACAATGCCCCATCAATGGGACGGATCACATCGATTCTTCCAACCTATCCTGCCGATGACCGACGGTCAAGTCACTTCGACCTTGTCTTGGTGACACGCTGTGTTCACGAGGGTCGGCCTCTTGCGAGGCAGCTATCGGCGGCGATAGGCTTTGCAGGTGGTACGATGGATTCTCGCGAGCGGTTCAGACCCGACGACGGCTTGTGCCGATACGCTCGTTCAATCACGTCTTTCCTCGAGCTTCTGGAGCGACCGCGCCATGGCCGATCAACCAACCCCCGGCAGCGATATTCAACAGAAATATCGTCAGTTCCTCGATCTCTTGCCGCTGACGATCTCACTGGCCGGATTACCGCCGAGTGAGGGTCGTTTATTCAATGAGGAGCAAATTGAGGCGCGAGCGATCACAGTGCGCCATGCGTACCGGGTAGCCAAGTCAACCGTTCGGGACCTCTTGGGCGGGTCGTAAGAGGCATGAGCAGGGTTCCGCCTTGTTCCGGTCAGGAGGGCGGATTCCCCTGCCTCGGTACTGGCCCGTCGCCGGTGTGGAGCCGATATGAATCCCGTGGTGATCCTGATCACGAGAGGAATCTCTTCAAGGTGCCTCTCCCGCGATCTGGGTCTCCCTGGTGGTTTCCGAGACCGACTTCCCACTCGTGAAAGGCCGACCTTTGATGACGATGCACCCCCCGGGGCACCGGCCCCGTCGACGGATGCGCGCCATGCTGCTCGGGCTGGGCCTCGATGACTCAGATTCTGACGCGCCCCGTCGCATCATCAACGGCGAGCAATGCCTGATTGTCGGCGGCTCGGAACAGGCTCATGCCGAGACCCTTGAAATGGTGCTCCGGCTCGAAGCCGAGCTCGAGCGACGCGGGCAGGCCCTCGGCGACGTTTCCCCTCCCGACCTGGTCGACATCGCCTGGCGGATTGATTCACCCGAGTTGCACCTGCTCGCGCTTCGCTTGCATTTTGAGCTTCGTCGACGTGGGTTGAGCTTTCATGAAGCGACTCCCGAACAGTTGACGGAACTCTCTCTCGGGGATGGTTCCTGAGCGGATCCCACCTGAGTTGCGTTTTGCAACGGGGGGAATCCCGTAACAGGCCATTGCCGATCGCCATTCCGAGTCCGATTGGTGCGGACGGCGTGGCGATCGGTAATGGCCTTTCTTTCTGAAAGAAGGTCTCGACGGTGCGTGGGATCGATCATCGAGACCGAGGTCCTTCATCCATGCGAGTAGGTGGCGTTTGTGAAGGTTCGCCCTCAGATCGTTTCGGTGTCATCGAGACGGAACAGATGACGCGCATTTCGGGTCGTCTGGAGAGCCAGTGTTTCCGCCCCCATTCCTCGGAGTTCGGCGATTCGACTGCAGGTCAAGGCGACCCGAGCCGGCTCATTTGTCTTCCCTCGGAAGGGGTGGGGGCTCAGGTACGGGCTATCGGTCTCGACCAAGAGCCGATCAATGGGCATCCGAGCTGCAACTTCGCGTAGCGGGTCGAGAGATTCGTTGCGGAACGTGACCATTCCGGCAAAGGAGAGGTGAAGTCCCAGCGCCAGGAATGCTTGAGCATCGTCCCAGTTGCCGGTGAACGAGTGCAGGATTCCCGAGACGGGACGACCAAGTCGCTCAAGCTGGGCAATAGTGTCGGCCTCGCACTGGCGGCAATGAATGATCACTGGCAGCTCATGCTCGAAGGCCAGGGCGAGGTGTCGGTCAAACAGGTCTTGCTGCAGCGAGAACGGGGTGCGATCCCAATAGCGGTCGAGTCCCGTCTCACCAATGGCGACAACCTTCGGCGCATCGGTCAGTTCAACAATCCGCTCCCAGTCGCCCGGTTGAGCCTCGGACCCGTGGTTCGGTTGGATACCGATCGCAGCGACGACTCCGCGGTGTGCCTGGGCCAGGGCCACCGTGTCTTGCGATGACTCCGCAGTCGTGCCAATGGCCACGACCTGAGTCACGCCTGCCTGTCGGGCCCGAGAAAGGACCCCGGGAAGGTCGCGGGCCATCCTTGAGTCGTCGAGGTGGGCGTGAGTATCGACCAATGGACCGATCGCGGTGATCGAAGTCTCAGCCAAGGCGTCAGTTCTCCTGAGGGTCGTCGATCCTGTGGGTCGAGCAGTCCTCAAAGTAGCCGACCACTTCCAGTCGATAGCCGGTCACCCGGAAGCCTTGCCGACCGAGGCGGTCGGCAAGGCCCGGATCAAGCGACTCGATCAGGTCCGGCTCGTACGGGGTCGAGAGGTCCGCAACTGCTCCGGAGCGCAGACATCGCAGGTGATAATGACCATCCGCTCGCCCATCGTAGCGGGTTGAGCCCTCGCTCGAGGGTAACTTGATCACCAGGCCCGCGTCGGCCAGAGCTTCGAGCGCATTGTAAACGGTTGCAAGGCTCAGGTTCGGGATCGACTGTCGGACGGCTTCGAACACCTGCTCTGCTGTCGGATGGTCTTCGGAACGGAGGAGATAGGTGTAGATCTCCTCGCGCTGGCGTGTTGATCGGCGGCCAGCCGACTCCAGGCTGGACCGCATCCGGTGGAGGTCATCGTGATCCACTGCCATCACTTCACCGGGAAGCCCGGCGTTAGGGTCGATGGACGCTCAAACCGCCGCCAGCGGGGACCATCGCCCGGCGCAAGCTCGTCGATCCTCATTGTGGGAATCAGAAGCGATTCAAGTCAACCGCCGACGGACTGAGCGAGCCTCAGTCCGTCGGGCAGTGAGTCCTTGATCGTTCGGAAATTCCAGGTCAGACCAGCGGATCGTCCATCAAGGAATCAAGGGCCGAGTCAATCAGACTGCCCCGCTGCGATCGGATTGATTCGATCGGAGAGGGGGAGGTTGATCCTCCCGAGTCAAACAGCAAGAGGCCATCATTCCGACGGGACGATTGAGCCGCCACAGCAACTCCGGACGTTTGCGTGGGAAGATTACCTGAGGCCTGAAGACGGAAGAACAACGGAGAGAGCACCGGCACGGCTTGACCCAACGGGTGATTGAACGTGATGGACTGCGTTGGACCATCGGTCCCGCTGCGGATCGTCCAGACACCGGTGGAACGATTAAACACCGTCAGGTCGGGAGTCCCATCGCCGGTATAGTCAGCGACGGCGGCAATCTCATTGGCAACCCCGAAGGTTCTTCCGATACCATTCGAAAAGCCGGGGCTAGGTGGTGATGACTGCAAGATGAACCAGTCTGCGGATCCAGGATTCAAATCACTATTTGACCGAAATCCGACGATCTCGGCTCTCCCGTCGCCATTAAAATCTGCGGGAGAGGGTTGGTCAGCGTTGCCCGAGGCACCAAAGAGAATACCGAAGGCTCCCCGTCGTTCACTAAAGGTGAGGTCATTGCTTACGGACGGAAGAATAAACCACTGGGCGGCGTTGGGCACCCCGTTCGAAACATCTTGCGGGGTCCTCACCGGGCGGAACGTGACAATGTCGGCCCGGCCGTCCCCATCGTAATCGTCCGGTGCCGGTAGGTCGGTGCCTCCCGGTGCACCAAAGACAACACTGAAGGCACTGTTACTTAGCGATGGTAAGATGAACCACTGGGCGGCACCCGGAACAAGGTCGCTGTTGGCGCGGAACGTGGCGATATCGGTCCTGCCGTCGCCGTCGAAATCCGCCGGGGCGGGTCGGTCGAGGCTGCCGGGACCACCGAAAGGAACCCTTCGCAGTTGGTCCGTCGTGGAGAGGCGAATGATCCATTCCGTCGCATTTGGAGACGGACTGTTGAAGAGCCGGGCAAAGGGATCGACCACCGCCACGTCCGTCTTCCCGTCCCCATCAAAGTCGCCCGCGATCGGAATCACGTTCGGGCTGACGTTGGGGATCGAGACGGTCGAGACACTCGGGTTATCGTTGTTCGACAGTCGGAGGTGGAACACCGCCGCTCCGGAAGCCGGGTTGTACCGATAGAGGGCAAGATCGGCCACACCGTCGCCATCGTAATCGCCGATGAGCCTGTTGGGATCAGGAAGATCCTGATAGGTCAGTCTCGATATGAAGAGGTTTTGTGCATCTGTCGTCGGGGTCGCAAGGGTCTGATTTGCAACCTGGAATTGATTCCCGAAATACCATCCGGCGACGAGCAACGTGTCCACGTCCAGACTGGAGAAACCTGCAAAAACCGAGGATGAAGGACCGCCAAATTGGAACCCACGCTGATAGACGCCATCTCCGTTAAAGACTGCGTAATAGCTGTTGGTTCCTGACGAAACCTGGCTTTGGGAAACGAAGACATCTCCCCCGATCGAGCTTAAATCGAGTGTGCCCTCGAAATTGCCGCCAACGATGACGTTTCCACCGGAATCAATGGCCAGTCCTCCCGCAGGAGCGGGGAAGACAGGTTGAGCATTGCCAATCGAATGAGCCCAATCCACCTGAGAAAGATCCGGGCTCCAACGTCCAACAACCGTATCGATCGAACCCTGACTCGACAGAACGATCGAGGAGTTCTCCAGAGTCAGGTTCGAATTGAAGTTGCCGGCAGCAAGAACGCCTTCAACAGACGTTCCCGTCTCGAGCAGGGCGACATTCGACATCAGCCCCGCCCCTGGGCCGGTCAGAGTCGTTACGTTCTGAAAAACGCCTGTACTGGAAAGTCGGAGGAGGAAGAGATCGCTCGTTCCCGACCCTACGCGTTCCACTCGTCCCGGGCCGGGATCAAAGTCAACCGTTCCACCGTACGATCCAACGAGATAGATGTCCGAATTTCCTGAAGCGATCGCAAGATTCTGGACACGTAATCGATTCGCGGCACTTCCTGTATCCGATGCCAGGATTGAGACATCGATGAAATTGCCATTCGCATTTAACCTGGCGACGAACGAATCGTTACTGCCAGCAATATTCTCCTCATTCTGACCCGGATCGAAGTCAGTTGTTCCTCCGATGAGGAGACCTGCAACAATGATTGTCCCTGAGGAGTTCACGCCCACCGCCTGAGGCAAGTTGTTGTTGGCGTTCCCAGCCAGATCGCGGAAGCGGGCGACGGACTGAAACTGCCCCTGGTCGGCGTCAACGCTCAGCAGAAATCCACCCGCGTCGAAGGGTGTTCCAGTTGGAGGGACTGCTCCACTGAGGTCGACCCCCGAGGAGGCACTACCCACCGCCAGCACGTCACCATCAGGCGAGAGAGCCATGTTGGTAAAATTGAACGACTCTCCGTTGCCAACATGGATCTGATAAACCCAGTCCAAACTCCCATCGGCGGAATACCGTGCTAAAAAGCCATCCGCAGGCCCCGACGTGTTCGTGAGCGAATTCGGCGCTTGGCTGAGGAACGGATTGAAATTCACCGTGCCGTCAAACCTGCCGGCAAGATACAACCGTCCTTGATCATCGGCGAGCGTGGCTTGGATCGCGCCTCCAACCGAGAAAAAGGGATCCTGCGAGTTACCGGAGCCGACGAGTGCTTCAGCGAACTGGACGTTCGGAGCCCCTCCGTCAAGCAGTGTACGTCCTTCTAAACATTCCAAGTTGATCCACTGTCTTATCCGTCTCCGGATCACTCGACTCATCAGCCCGTCCCTCAGGTTTACTCGAAACGACCTCTGTGCCACGGACGCTTGTTTCTGCAGTCATTCTCGACCTCCTTGCCGAATCGAAGACGGTCTATGCTATCCGATTGACCTGCCGTTTTTCCAATCGACGTTGATCAGACACCACAACGCAACGACCATCGACGATGGTGTAAGGTAACCGATTTGGGGTAATTGGGCAAATTGGGTGGAAATTATTCAGCAGTTGGCTGGTTGGTGCGTTCTCGGGGTGGTGGTGGCGTGGTTTGACTCATGGCGTGTCGCAGTATGTGATCCGTTGATCTCGTGTCCGACATCGGAGAGACGGTGCAATCCGCTGGCGAATTGCCCCCTGGAGTCGACCTGGAATCACCTGGTTCTGGCGGGGATTGCTCAGGCCCTGAATGCGTGACGGACCGTCGCTTGACAGTGTCCTCAGATCGTCGGTAGAGTGATTGCTGGGCTGAGGTTCGGATTGTGAGCCTTGGTTCTGGGTCGGGGCGCATCTGGTTTCGGGTCGCACACACCTTCTCGAAGGTATTGTGGCGACCGTCGGGTGGCGGATTGCCCGGCTCGGGGGCCGGAGCGGTCGAGGTCCTGCAACGCTGCTCCAGCGGCGTTCGGTCGCGAAAGATTGGGTTTGGGCTTTCGCGATAAAGCCCGGCCTGGTGTTTCGTACCGGAGGGTCGGGCTGCCCCTATGCAGGCTGCCCGCCACTCGCCTCGGAGGAGTTGGATGAGCGTCGATCTGGTCCGGATTGTTGAGAGTATCCATCGGGAAAAAAACATCCCGAAAGAAGTCCTCTTTGATGGGCTTCAATCGGCACTCGCAACGGCCGCGCGGAAGCATTATCCGGACGCTCAGGAGATTCAGGTCACGATTGACCCGGATACTGGTCGAATCGCGACGCTCAAGGATGGTGTCTCCGTCGAACCGCCCGACTTCGGTCGGATCGCCGCCCAGACGGCCAAACAGGTCATCATTCAGAAGATTCGCGAAGCCGAACGTGACACCTTGTTCGATGAGTTCGAGGTGCTCCGAGGCGAGATGGTTACGGGGACCATTCAGCGGTTTGAAGGTGGAGCCGTCACGGTCAATCTCGGGAAGACGGATGGTTTGCTTCCCCGTAGTGAATCGATTCCGGGGGAGAGCCATCACCCCGGCGAGCGAGTCCGGGCCATTGTGCTCGATGTCCGTAAGGTCGGCCAGCGGGTGAAAATCATTCTCAGTCGGACTCATCCTGACTTCGTGAGACGGCTGTTCGAACTGGAAATTCCCGAGATCGCCGACCAGACAATCCAGATCCGGGCCCTTGCCCGAGAAGCTGGGTATCGGTCCAAGGTCGCAGTCAGCTCCCTCGACCAGAAAGTGGATGCGGTTGGCGCGTGTGTTGGTGTTCGCGGAACCCGCATCAAGAATATCGTTGACGAACTGGGTGGCGAGCGGATTGACATCGTCCGCTGGAATGAAGCGCTTCAGGTACTCATTCCCAACGCCTTACAGCCGGCGGAGATCGAGGAAGTCCTTCTCTGCAATCTTCTCGGCCGGGCGATCGTTCTAGTCCGGGATGATCAACTTTCGCTTGCCATCGGTCGTCGCGGTCAGAATGTTCGGCTCGCATCAAAGCTCGTTGGCTGGGACATTGAGATCATGACCAGCGAGGAGCTGGACGAGCTGATCGACAAGGCCGTTGGCCTTTTCTCAGCCCTGGATGGTTGCGACACCGACCTCGCCAACCGACTCGTCGAGCAGGGCATCTTGAGTTACGATGACCTGTCGATCATGGAGATCGACCATCTGGTCAGCACGGTGGAAGGCTTCGACGAACCGCTGGCTCAAAGTCTTGTGTCACAGGCGGAGCACCTGGCCGAACTGGCCGAACAAGACGAGACGCCTCGCCGTAAAGGTGCCAGGTCACTGGCAAGTGCTGCCTCGGTCGAATCCCGTCATGAGCCTCCGGCAGGCGATGAATCGACCGAACTGCCCGAGGAACCCTCCGCGGGGGGTGATCAAGAGCCTGTTGCTATCGGTCTCGATTCCGAAGATGCCGTAAGTGCTTCGTCCTCAACCGAATCTGCCGAGTCTCAGGAGTTACCCGAATCCCCGGCCCCCGAGTATGGTGACTCGGCTGACGAAACTGAAACCAGTGCGAGCTACGACTCGCATGATCTTGACCTGGCCGACGAGGCAGGACATCTCGAGCATCGCGGCCACGAAGTGACCCACCCACCGGTCGATGACGAGGAAGACCCCGACGAAACCGACGTCCCACCGTTCGAGATTCGCATCGGTCACGTTGTCCCACCCCCGGCCGAGGCCGACGCTGAAACCGACTCCTCGACGACGGAATCAGACGATCGCCCGGCCTCCCCGCATTCTGCCCCCGAACCCCCGACCGCCAATTCGGCCGATGGTTCGGGGTCGGACTCTCCGGAGCCCTCAGCTATGGACCGCGAAGAACCATGATCCCCGCGACGGTCCGGCCAAGACCGCCGCGAACCGGCCGAGTCGCCGCCCCTGCCGTTCCCTCCTCCTAATCCGCCTGTTCCGGGCTCTCCCGGCCAGCATGCGGCCCGGAGGTTTCGGAAAATTGGCCTGGCACGACCGGTCGGTCGAAACCACAATACCGACCGGGACATCCCGATGGGCTCGGATGTCCCAAGCCAGGAGGAGGAGCCGTTGTCGATCCGTGTCCACGCGTTAGCGAAAGAACTCGGGCTGGATAAAGCCCAAGACCTTATCGATCGTATTCAGGAATGGGGCCTTGATGTCAAAGCGAGCCCTCTGGCGAGCGTCGGTGACGACCTCGCCGATGAGATCCGGCAGCGCATGATCGCATCGACCTCGGGACCAACACCCCAAGCCGTACCACCCCCCCACCGGCCCACACCGGAACCAAAATCGGAATCGGCACCGAATTCCCCGACCGCGGAGGCCCCCGCCATCAGCCCGACCGCCGCCTCTCCCAAGACTGCGGCAGCCGACTCGCGTGATTCGGCTCCGCCTCAGGCGTCCAAGCCGCCGCAGCCGTCCAAACCCGCCTCGGCCCCGGCCGAATCGACTCAATCACCGGAACCCGGCTCGGCTTCCGTTCGTGCCACTCCGTCCGCTTCCCCGCCCGCGGGTCCTCCCGCTTCCCGTCCAGCTCCCCCTATGTCGCAAACTCCTCCTGCGTCTTCCCAATCTTCCAGACAAGCTGGCCCCTTGGCCGGGCATACCCGGGGCACGACCGCTCGACCTGCCGGTCCTGCTCCGGCTCCCCCGCCGGCCACCAACACGGCAACAGAACAACGGCCCCGCCCTGGTCAGGGACCTCAGCCGTCGCGTCCGATCGATCGGAGCGACTACATCGGTCCCGCCGGGACTCGACCCGGTTCGACGGGTCGTCCCGCCTCGCCGCCTCCCCGTCGTCCTTCAGGCGATGCGGGCGAGTCTTCAGGACGGCGTGAAGGACCCCGACCGGGTGGTCGTCCCTTGCCCCCAGTCGCTTCGGGGGGTGGTCGTCCGTTGCCTCCGGTCGCACCCCCAGGTGGTCCTCCGAAACGGCCAGCAGGACCCAGGCCCGCCAGCCCTCCATCAGGAGGCCATGTGCAACCCCAGCAGCGGTTTACCCGCGAAGAAATGCTGGAGATGATGCGCAGAGGGCAGCTTCCCACCGCCCCTCCCACGGGTCGAGACGCGGGACCTTCCCGCGGTTCCCGACCGGAAGGTTTGCCGACCGGCCCCTTGCCAACCGGTCCGACGGCTCGAGGGGGTGTCCCAGGTGCCCCTTCGCGTAAGTCTGGCGCCGATTTCGACGAGGAAGAACGCAAGGGCAAGGGTGGTGCTGCCGGTCCCGGTGGTCGATTTGGCGGCGCAGCCGACCGTGCCGGCCGTCGAAAAGCACGTCAGGAACGGGCCAAGGATCGTGTGGTCTCTCCGGTCCCTGCTGCGGCGTTGCTCGATGGTGATGAGGATAGTGGGCGTCGTCGCGGACCGAAACGCCACAAGAGCCGAGGTCCCACGGTCGCCCCTCGGAAGACCAGCGCCGAGATTGAATACCCCATCACCCTACGCTCCCTCTCCGAGGCGATCGGCGTCAAGGCCAACCAGCTCATGCGTCGGATGATGGATCTGACCGGCCAACTCGTGACGATCAACACTTCGCTCGAAGAAGACGCCGCCATCGAACTGGCCATGGAGTTTGGCGTCGAGCTTTCGATCGCCCACGAAGAAACCGCTGAAGATGAGTTCGACCGTCTGCTTGAAGACGCCCGCGTCGACGAGACTGCACCGGAGCATCTTCAAGCCCGGCCTCCGATCGTCACGATTCTCGGCCATGTGGACCACGGAAAAACCTCCTTGCTGGATTACATCCGCAAGGCGAACGTCGTGGCCAGTGAAACAGGTGGCATCACCCAGCACATTGGTGCCTATCAGGTCGAGCACGACGGCCACCCCGTAACCTTCGTCGATACCCCTGGCCACGAAGCCTTCACAGCGATGCGAGCCCGAGGGGCGAATGTCACCGACATCGCCGTGGTGGTGGTCGCTGCCGATGACGGTGTGATGCCTCAGACCAAGGAGGCGATCGCCCATGCCAAGGCTGCCGGCGTTCAAATCGTTGTGGCCCTCAACAAGATAGACCTGCCCGGTGTTGAGGCCAATCTCAACCGGATTCTCGGCGAAATCAGCGCCGAAGGTCTGATTCCCGAAGAATATGGCGGCGACGTGCCAGTGGTCCGTACCTCAGCCCTTTCCGGTCTGGGTGTTGATGACCTGCTGGCGACGCTGGCCACCATCGCCGAGGTTTACGAGTACAAGGCCAATCCTGATCGACCGGCGACCGGCACCTGCCTGGAGTCCGAGGTTTCCGAGGGCCGTGGCGTGATTGCCACCGTTTTGGTCCAGGATGGAACCTTGCGGGTGGGTGATGCTCTGGCCTGCGGCGAAGGATTCGGACGGGTTCGGGCCCTCTTCGATGATAAGGGCCAACCGATTCAGGAAGCAGGCCCTTCGACTCCGGTGGAAATTTCCGGGCTCGACGCCGTGCCGACCGCCGGCGAGAAATTCGCGGTCCTCGAAGATATCGGTCAAGCTCGCGAGGTGGCCGAAACCCGTCGGACCCGATCTCGCGGCGTCAACCTTGGTGAGACCAAAGCCATCACGCTGGAGAATCTCTACAGCAAGATGGCAGAGCAGAAGGTCAAGAGTCTCAACGTCATTCTCAAAGCCGATGTGCAGGGTTCACTTGAAGCCTTGCTCAAGGAGATTGAGAAACTTGAGAATGATGAGGTTCCCGTCCGGATTCTACATAAGGGCGTGGGAGGAATCACCGAAAGCGACGTCATGCTGGCCGATGCCAGCCAGGCGATCGTCATCGGTTTCCGCGTCGCTCCGGAAGATCGGGCCGTGACCCTCGCCGAAGAAAAGTCGATCGACATTCGTCGCTACGACATCATTTACCAGGTTTCCGACGAGATCAAGCAAGCCATCGAGGGTCGCCTCGAACCGGAGATCAAGGAAGTCCATCTCGGACGGGCAGTTGTCCGCCAGGTCTTCAAGATTTCTCGGGGAGGTGCCGGTACCGTGGCCGGTTGCTTCGTCACCCAGGGAGTCATCGAACGCAACGGCCAGGCTCGGATCATTCGAGAAGGCCGAGAGATCTACAAGGGTGCCATCGAGGCACTCCGGCGCTTCAAGGACGATGTTCGTGAAGTCCGTGAGAACTTCGAGTGCGGCATCAAGATCGCCAAGTTCGACGATATCAAGGTTGACGACGTGATCGAAGCCTACCGGGTCGAAGTCATTCGTCGAACCCTTTGATCTCTCAGAGTTGTCCTTCTCGGCCGCTCCTCTCTTGCTCCCTTGGTGAGCCATGTGAGGAGCGGCCGTAACGGTTCCTGATCACCTTATTCCTTTTCTTGACGATTCCGATCGAGGTTCGCTCCCATGTCCTCGCACCGCATCGAGCGCCTGAACGAGGCCGTCCGCGAGGTTGTCTCCTCGGCCGTGCTGTTCGAGGTGGCCGATCCCAGGGTCAAGGGGGTGACCGTCCTGGAGGCCGAGGTCGCTTCAGACCTGAAGCATGCGACCGTGTTCGTCTCGGTGATGGGAGATGAAACCGCGCAACGGCTTGCCCTTCGAGGGCTCCAGTCGGCTGCCGGCTTTCTCCAGTCGCGACTCGCCGCTCGATTAAAGACGCGCTATACCCCGATCCTTCGATTCGAACTCGATCAAGGTGTCAAGAATTCAGTCGCCATGTCTCGGCTGATCGACGAGACCCTCGCCGCCGACCGACTCGCCCGTGGGGAACGTCCCGAGGACGCAGACCTCGATCATGCGAATCAAACGCACCACGATGCTTGCAGTGACCCAGACCAGCCAGCGACCGACTGACCGTGCAGACAACGATCTTAACCCACCCCCTCGACTGACCCCGAACACACACATGGCCGCACCCAGCAAATCGCAGATGCTCGACAAGATTCAGCCCCTGCTGGCCAAGCGCTATAAGCCCGGCCCGCGCGAGGCGAAGATGTCGGTGCTGGAAGCGGTTCTGTTCGGCATTTGCCACGAGGGCACGACTCGCGAGCAAGCCAACCAGGCAATGAGTCGATTCCGCGATGCCTTCTTTGATTGGAATGAACTGCGCGTCAGTTCCGTCGGTGAAATTCAAGATACCCTGACCGGACTCCCCCAGCCTGAAGTCAAAGCACAGCGCATCCGTCGCTTTCTTCGCCAGCTCTTCTCGAAGACTTATAAGTTCGATCTCGACCATCTCGGTAAGAAACCTCTGAAGGAGTCGATCAAGACGCTTCAAGAGTTTGAGGCGATGCAGTCGGATTTTGTGCTTGCGACCGTCATCCAGCAAGCCCTCGGCGGCCATGCAATGCCGGTCGACGATCCGATTCGCCGCTGCCTCGTCCGTCTCGGTTTCGCCGAGGAGGAGACGCCAGTCGAGTCCATCCGTGCGACACTCGAACGGGCTGTTCCCAAGACGCGAGGTCCTGAGTTTACGGACTTGCTCGAAGAACTTGCTCATGATCCTTGCGTTGCCGACGACCCCAACTGTCCGGAATGTGTGCTCGTCAAGCTTTGCCCAACCGGACAGCGGTACGTGAACTCCGAAAAGGCTCTTCCCGCCTCAGGCAAAGAGTCGTCCTCCGGCTCTCGGCGTCGAGCCTCTGCGTCCGACGAAGGAACCTCAAAACCGACCCGGAGTCGCTCGCCACGCTCCAAGTAGTCGCACCGGGTCATGGCTCCACATGTGATTCTCAGTCTGAAGACCCCGCCCTGAGCGGGGTCGTTTTTTGCGCGCTGGGGGATGACTTTGCGAAAAGAAAAATCGAGAAAAACGGGTCACGAATCTGGACGGGTCCGCATGGTGGACTACAACACCGTCGGCTGATCGTAAGAGACGAACTCGAGGAAAAAACCTCGAACGCGATCCAGACGAGTCCCTTTATCAACACACCTCGGAGCGTTACCCATGCGTATGCTTGCCGCCCTGACCTTGTCGCTGGTTCTCGGTTCTTCGGCGATTGCTGCGGACAAGACGATCGTTGAAACTGCCGCCGGCAACGAAGCCTTCAGCACCCTGGTAGCCGCTGTCAAGGCTGCTGACCTCGTTGAGGTCCTTTCCAGCGAAGGGCCGTTCACGGTCTTCGCACCCACCGACGAAGCGTTTGCCAAGCTTCCCGAAGGTACCCTCGAGAACCTTCTGAAGCCCGAGAACAAAGAAACCCTCGTCAAAATCCTGACCTACCACGTTGTTCCTGGCAAGGTGATGGCTGCTGACGTTGTCAAGCTTGATGGCAAGAAGGTTGATACCGCCGCGGGTGTCAAGGCGACCATCACTGTCGCCGGCAGCACGGTCATGGTTGACAAGGCCAAGGTCGTCAAGACTGACATCGAGTGCTCCAACGGCGTGATCCACGTCATCGACTCGGTGATTCTGCCTGCCGCTGAATAAGTTCATTCTGAATTGCATCACGAATGATCAAGCCCTTCCGACACAATTGTGTCGGAAGGGCTTTTGTCGTTGTTCGAATCCACTGAGACCTTGACGTGAAGACTTCCCCTCACCGATACTCGATGGAAATCTCTGCTCTTCAAACGGCGACCTGGACACGATCTCAGTTTGCATTGATCCTTCCATGAACCGTTTCGAGCCATGCGTTTGGCTTCTCTCGTGCGGCAATTCGATCCTGGAACGGCGCCTGAGTCAGCGTCATTGATCGAAACCGTTGCCGATTTGTACGACTCTGACCTGGAATTGCAACGTCTTCATGCTCTGGCATCTTCAGATCGATCCCGCTCCCGGCCTGGCCGATTCCGAGGGCCATCGGGTGTCGGCTGAGGCCGCTGACCTGGGACTCGGCGGCCCCTGGACGATACGCTCGGCTCGCGGTTTTCTCGTCGAAGGAGAGCTCTCGGAATCCGATCTTCGAAGCGCGGCCGAACAGGTTCTCGCTGATCCGATCGTCGAGACCTTTGCGATCCGAGCCTCTCAGAAGGAAGCAACGAACGCGTTTCAAGCCGCGTTCGGAAATGCGCTGGTTCATGTGTTGCCGCGACCCGGGGTTACTGATCCGGTTGCGGAAAGTGCTCGGGCGGTCCTTCGGGATCTGGGTCTTTCCGTCTCCGAGGTTCGCTCGGTTCGCACGTACATGATCGACGGTCCCGAGCATTCTTTGGAAGCGTTAACCCGCCGAGTCCTGTCCAACGATGCAGTTGAACAGGCCATTGTCGGACCGTTGACCCTGGACCATCTTGGCCAGGGAAGCCCTTACGTGTTTCGTCGAATTGATGTTCCCTTGCGGGACATGAATGATGAGACCTTGATGCGCACCAGTCGCGAGGGACAACTCTCTCTCTCGATTGACGAAATGAGAGCGATTCAGGCTCACTTCGTTGAACTCGGACGAGACCCGACCGATGTCGAGTTGGAAACCCTTGCCCAGACCTGGAGCGAGCACTGCTCTCACAAGACCCTTCGCGGTCGGGTCGAGTTTGCAGGTGAAGTGATCGAGAATCTGCTCAAGCAAACAATCTTCAAGGCAACCAAGGATCTTGAAGCTGATGGGCTTGACTGGCTTGTCTCCGTCTTCGAGGACAACGCCGGGGTGATCCGGTTCGACGACCAGCATGACGTTTGCTTCAAGGTCGAGACGCACAACCACCCGTCCGCGATCGACCCCTACGGCGGTGCGAATACCGGGATCGGCGGTGTGATTCGCGACCCAATGGGGACTGGACTCGGTGCAAAGCCGATCTGCAATACCGACGTCTTCTGCGTTGCCCCTCCCGATTCTCCAGTCGATGTCCTGCCGACCGGAGTCCTTCACCCTCGCCGAGTGCTCAAGGGTGTGGTCGCCGGAGTCCGAGACTACGGCAACCGTATGGGGATTCCGACCGTCAATGGCGCAGTCGTCACCGACGAACGCTATCTTGCCAACCCGCTCGTCTTTTGCGGAACGGTCGGCGTGTTGCCGAAAGGCTTGGCATTCAAGGCCGTCCATCCCGGGGATCGGATCGTCGCTGTTGGGGGCAAGACCGGACGGGATGGGATCCATGGCGCGACGTTTAGCTCGGCCGAATTGACCGGAGAAAGCGAACAGCTTTCCGGCGGAGCCGTCCAGATTGGCAATGCCATCACGGAAAAAATGGTGCTCGATGCCCTCCTGCAAGCCCGATCCCGCGGCCTCTATCGCGCGATCACCGATTGCGGGGCGGGTGGCTTCAGTTCGGCCGTCGGTGAGATGGGGGCGGAGCTCGGAGCCGAGGTCGACCTGGAACGCGCTCCACTCAAGTATGAAGGCCTCTCATACACGGAAATCTGGATTTCCGAGGCTCAGGAGCGGATGGTTCTTGCCGTTCCCCCCGAGCATCTCGATGCGCTGGTCTCTCTCTGTGCCTCAGAGGGGGTTGAGGCAACCGATCTCGGGCAGTTCGTCGATACCGGACGGTTGACACTTCGCTATCACGGTGAGGTGGTCGGCGATCTTTCCATGCATTTTCTCCACGAGGGCAGGCCCAAGGTCACACGCAAGGCTTCCTTCACGCCTCCCGTCGAGACCGTACCCTCGCTTCCGGAGCGAAACGACTATACCGTCGATCTTCTCGCACTCCTGCACGACTGGGACATCTGCTCGAAGGAGTGGATCATTCGTCAGTACGATCACGAGGTGCAGGCCCGGACCGTGATCAAACCGCTCGTTGGCGACCACGAGGAGGGCCCTGGAAACGCCTCAGTCGTGTTGCCCGTTCGTGGCTCGCTCCGCGGCCTTGCAGTGGGTTGCGGCCTCAACCCCAGATATGGCGATCTCGACCCCTATGCCATGGCAGGCTCTGTGATTGACGAGGCGATTCGCAATGTCGTCGCCGTCGGTGCCGATCCCGAGCAGATCGCGCTGCTCGACAACTTCTGCTGGGGCAATCCGGAACGGCCGGAAACGCTCGGCGCACTCGTCCTGGCTGCCCAGGGGTGTCACGATCTGGCCCTTTCGTATCGAACTCCGTTCATTTCGGGGAAAGATAGTCTTTATAACGAATACTCGCATCAGGGAGAAAGCCTTGCAATCCCTCCCACCTTGCTGATCTCCGCGATCGGTCAGGTCCCCGACGTACGCCAGTGTCTCACGATGGACCTGAAATCCTCGGGAAATCTCCTCCTGATCGTCGGACAAACACGCAATGAAGTCGGAGGCTCGGCTTATCTGAAATACCTGGGAGAGGTCGGCGGCCGGGTTCCTCAGGTCGACCCTGAACTTGGGCTGGCCATCTTCAAAGCGGTTCACGATTGCACGGTTCGCGGTTGGCTGAGATCTTGCCACGATCTGAGCGAGGGAGGCCTCGCCGTTGCTATCGCCGAAATGTGCCTGGCCGGCTCACTTGGGGCCGAGTGCTCCATTCGTGATGTTCCCTGTCTCAATGATGCGGCAAGCGATCCGATTCTCCTGTTCTCCGAATCGCCGTCACGATTTCTCCTTGAAGTTCCTCTGGAGCACGTTGCCGAGGTCTTCGACCGGTTCGAGGGACTCCCCGTGGGACGCCTCGGATCCGTCGTTGCCGCCCCGGAAAACGGCCCCCGGCTGACCGTTCGTGGCCTGCTTGGCCAAATGGTAATCGATGCGTCCGTCGCTGAGTTACGGACACGATGGCTTCGTCCGATCGATGATCATGGTTTCGATT
Organism: Tautonia rosea; assembly: GCF_012958305.1. Classification (NCBI taxonomy): domain Bacteria; kingdom Pseudomonadati; phylum Planctomycetota; class Planctomycetia; order Isosphaerales; family Isosphaeraceae; genus Tautonia; species Tautonia rosea. The sequence goes on from NZ_JABBYO010000002.1 coordinate 275,027, forward strand.
CTGTTAATCATCACCTCTTGAACCGGTGACCCGCCCGGAAGGAATGCGCAGATGCAGCGCTTTGTCACCTTTGTCGATGGCTCGAACCTCGACGGTGTCCTGAAACATTTGAACCTCCGCGTCGACGACTACGGTTCCTTCTATCGCTATATTTTTGAGCAAAGTGTCAGTCACTGGGGACGAACCTTTGCCGAGGGAGCCCCCTGGGAATCGGCTCAGCATGCTCGGATCTACTGGTACGTTGTCGGCAAAATGGATGAATGGGACTTGAATGATCCCAAGGCTGAAAGCCGGCTTCGGAACCGATTCGAATTGAATCCGAGACTTCGAGACAGTTACGTCGAAGACGTCATTCGCAAGACTCCCGACATTTCCCCCGAGCGACGACTCGACGAGGCCTGGGGCCTCTGCTTCGCCGAGACACGCGAATGGTACGAAGGAAAACGGCGAGCCCTGGAACGGAAGAAGCGGTTTTATCACGGGGTACAGTCGGCCACCGACTTCGTCGAGATTCGTCAGGAAGGTCACTGGAAGGTCGACCTCTTGCACCACAATCTCACCGAAAAGGGGCTCGACACCAGCATGGCTGTTGATATGGTCGCGCTTCAAGATACCTACGATGTGGCTCTCTTGATTTCCGGAGACGCTGATGGCATCCCCGGAATCAACTATGTCAAGAACAAGGCCAAACACGTGGGCGTCGTCGAATTCCGACGCGGTTCTCGCGATGAATCACTCAAGGGGGCCAGTTCTCGGCTGAAAATCGCAGCCGACTTCGTGGTACAGATCTACGAGGCTGATCTAATTCGCCGCGATCTCTCCTACCGTGCTAATCCCGAGTACGACAATACGGGCGATTACTAGAGAGCTGCCCCGAATCGCTACCGCTACCGAGGATTCGATTCCAGCTTTGATCTCGACGACGATCAAGACGATGATTGAATCTGTCCTCCGTGGTGGTAGTCGCCGGTTCGGGGTTACAAAAACAGTCTGAGTCAAGCTCACGGCTCATCGCTTCTGCGTCCCTTGCTACGCAATCGGTCTCGACGGACGTCATCGTTTCTCTCACAAACGTCGCTGCATCCAGATCACGTTGCGTCTTTTTTCGTTGATCGGCCTTTTTCCCCGTGGAACCATGCCTTTGCCCCGCGCGATCGTCCTTCGGGCTCCCGGTACGAACTGCGATGAGGAAACCGTCGCGGCCTGGCAACTTGCCGGGGCCGACGTTGAGACGGCCCACGTTGACCGCGTTCTGGAGTCTCCCGGAATCCTTGATGCCTTCCAACTTCTGACGATCCCTGGTGGGTTCAGTTACGGAGATGATCTGGGAGCCGGCCGCATCCTGGCTACCCGGCTTGGAGCGCTCGACGATGCGTTGCGCCGCTTCCATGACCGAGGAGGGCTGATTCTCGGAATCTGCAACGGATTCCAGGTTCTCGTGAAGGCCGGGCTCTTGCCCGGAGGGCATCGGGCGACGATCACCCATAACGATTCCGGCCGTTTCGAATGCCGATGGGTCCGTCTCCTTGCGAGTTCCCCAGGGCGCTCTCCCTTTCTTCCCGACGGCGATCCGATCGAACTGCCCGTGGCTCACGGCGAAGGGAAGTTTGTCACGGAGAGCCAGGAGGCATTAGACGCCCTGGACTCTGCCGGCCAACTTGCCCTCCGCTACATCGACGATTCGAATCGTCCTACCGAGTCCTATCCAAGTAACCCAAACGGTTCCCCCGCTGGAGTTGCGGGTGTGATTGACCCAACCGGTCGAATCTTCGGCTTGATGCCTCACCCGGAACGGTTTGTCGAGTTCATTCACCACCCTCAATGGACCCGAATCGCTCCCCGACCCGAAGGCGATGGCCTTCGCATCTTCCGTGGAGCCGTCAAAGCCATTCGAGGATGAAGCGCGCTTCCGATCAACTGCTGGCTGCCTCGACCAGAGGATCAAGCCATTTCAACGCGCCGATCGGTCGCTTTTTCAACAAAGAAAGCCCTTTGCAAGTGCTGCAAAGGGCTTTGGAGTGGAGGCGGCGGGAATTGCACCCGCGGAGCCATCGCAAGAAACACAATATCCCAAGGCAACTTGCGGCGATCCGCCCTTCCCCTGTCTGCAAAGTGTCTGCACTGACACGGCACTTCGGGAATTGGTTGCAAGGTGGCAGCTCCTGACGCCTTCCGTCAGGGGGGCAATTATGGTACTGGCTCGAGAAGGGAAAGAAACGGAGACGGAATCGCCGCTTCGATAAGGTCTGTTCGCCTCCACGCGGTCGTTGAAGGTGGTCCGCCCTTCCCAGTTTGAACCGACGGGGAAAAAGCGAACCTCGGGTCCTTGACCTGCGTCTTACGGATGGTAAGATTTTCTTACCAAAGGAGGTCTTATGGACAAGCAGCAGGTCGTTGACGAGCTCGTCGCTGTTCTGAAAGAGTTTCAAACCAAGATGGGGTACGACGACGCCGATGCCGTAACGCCTTCAGTTCAGCCCCATGGCGGCCTGAAGGGCTTCCAGAGCGACATTACGCCGCCGATTGCCCGCAGGGTGGCGAAGAACCTGGGCCATCAGATCCCGGACGACGTCGATATCGTCAACATCTTCGTCTCGGAAGACAAGCAACGGAAGCTGACGATCGACGAATCGGCCGACCGCTTCCTCTCGCGATACGGACACAAGGGGGCAACTAATGAGCGATCAAGTGGAGCAGAAGCTAATCATCGCGAGCCGCCTCAAGGAGGCGAGGAAGCGAGCGGGGCTTACGCAGGGGCAGGTTGCGACGCAAATGGGGCTGCACCGGCCCACGATCTCCGAGATTGAGGCCGGACATCGCTCCGTCGCTGGGGAGGAACTGAAGGCGTTTGCGTCGATGTACGAGGTGAGCGTCTCCTGGCTCGCCGGCGAGGGCGCCGAAAAGCTCGACCCACATGACGACCGTCTCCAGCTTGCTTTCCGCGACCTGAAGAAGCTCAAGCCAGAGGATCTGGATAAGGTCTTGACGGCGCTGGCGGCCATCCGGCGCGAGGAGAAGTGACGGATGCCTCCCACACGGCGAGAGCTGGCGCGAAAGGCGATGATTAAGGCCGACGAGGTCCGGGACAAGTTTGACATCTCGCCCGAATCCGCCGTCAACGTCTTCGACCTCTGCGGTGAGCGATTCGAGCCGCGGATCATCATTCGATTTACTGACATAAAGAGCATGGAGGGGCTTTACCTGCGGCAGACCCCCCCGGAGATCTGGCTCGGCGACAGGCCGCTTGTACGCCGCGTGTTTAATTGCGCCCACGAGCTCGGCCACCACGTCTTCGGCCACGGCTCAACGGTGGACGAGCTGACAGCCGAGGGGGAATCCGGCCGGTCGTTCGAGCCCAATGAATTCTTGGTCGACACGTTCGCTGGCTTCCTTCTCATGCCGCGGATCGCGGTCCTGAATGCCTTCGCCCGGCGAGCCTGGAAGATCGAAGACGCCAACCCCCAGCAGTTCTTCGTCGTATCGTGCAGCCTGGGAGTCGGCTTCGAGACGCTGGCGAGCCACAGTTTCTTCAGCCTCGGCTTGATCGGCGAGGCGGCCTACCGGCAACTCATCAACAAGCCAGGCCTGCCGGCCATCCGCAAGGTGATGCTGGGCGACTTGGCTCCCGCTCGGCTCCTGGCGGTGGATACCCATCAGACACTCCAGTCAATCGACACCGAGGTCGGCACGGGCGTTCTACTCCCGATGGGCACGGTCGCCGAAGGCAAGGTTCTAGGAGATGGCGTCGACACGCCGCGTGGCCGGCTCTTTACGGCGGCCGCGCCGGGCACAGCCCGCGTATTCTGCCCCGACGGCTCTTGGGCGGCGTTCATCCGGGTCATGCAGGACAAATACCACGGTCTGAGCCAGTACCGGCACTTTCCCCGCGAGGAGGGCGACGAGGACGATGAGTAGTGAGGAACGCAATGACTTCAGGGAATCCAGCATCGAGCGGGCGTGGTCGCATGTCTTTTTGAAGGCCGTGGCGCACCCAAGCTGTGAGCTAGCGCCGTTCACGATGACCATTGCCTCGGATTCGGGGCTGGTGCTGCCTGATACGTTGACGCACCCGCTTGTTCGGGCGTTGGACGCCTGCCTGGGCGCGAACAATAAGCGACCCGTTGAGGAAGTCGCCTTCCCGCTTTTTCCCGAACGCGTCTGGCGATTTTTCGACCCGGATCGCCATGAGTTTTACGCTGAATACCTGCGTGATCAGCCGACCTATGTGTCGTGGGAGCCGCATAAAAACCAGGGCGGCACGTATTTCGGCCGCCTGATCGGGTTCGGCGTGCATCACAAGACGCGGGAGTTACTGCCCTCCGCCGGATCGTCGACGCTAGGTAGGGAGGGCAATCAAATCGAGCACGTGATCCGACGCTGCCAGCGGAGCGTGGAGCTGGGGCGTCGCGTCCCGCGCATGCAGCTGCAGGCCACGACATTCGATCCGTTTCGCGATCTTACGCTAACTGGTCAGCCTAAGTTCCCGTGCCTCCAGCATCTCACCTTCGACCTCGACGTCCGGGCCGGGACGCTGGCGATGAACGCGTTCTATGCCACCCAGAAGCTATTCGTTAAAGCATTCGGCAACTGGCTGGGGCTCTGCCGGCTCGGCCGATTCGTAGCCGGGCAGTCTGGCCTCCGGCTTTCCCGGTTCACATGCTTCGTCGGCGTCCAGAAAATGGACGACGCCCCGAGGCGTGGCGCCGAGCGTGACAGCCTCATTCGCGCCGCGGAGGCCATCATGGGAAAGCCCGTCGAGTCCGAGAGGCTGGTGACGGCCAATGTCAGTTGAGCGACGCCCGAGCCCCGATCAATCGACCTTCTTTGATCTCGAGGGACGATCGTTGAGGCTCTACCCGGAAACCGAACCACCTGACATTGCACCGCTGAAGCCGACGGTCGCCTACGACAGCTACTGGCGATTCGCTGCCGAGAGACAACGCGTCTTCTTCGCCAGGATGAGGGGCTGCCGCCCACCCTGGAGCGACGACGACATCATTAATGAACACAAATTTACAAACGCATATCGCGCTTCGGACCGCGTCAGCCAGTACCTCATCCGCCGTGTGATCTACCGCGACGACCTGCCCGCGACCGCCGAGGAAACATTCTTTCGGATCATCTTGTTCAAGTTCTTCAACAAGATCGAAACTTGGGAATTGCTGGAGGAGGCGGTCGGAGCGATCACCTGGAAGGGTTACGACTTTAGAAGGCTCGACACCATACTGAGCCGTGCCATGGCGGCGGGGCGGCGGGTCTATTCGGCAGCTTACATCATGCCGTCGGCGGGGTCGATGGGGCATGAGCGGAAACATAGCAACCACCTGGCGCTGCTGGAACGAATGATGCGTGATAGCGTGCCACACAAGCTAACCCGCGCAACCGATATGCAACACGGCTTCGAGCTGCTGCTGAGGTATCCGTCGCTGGGCGACTTCCTGGCCTACCAGTACATCACCGACATCAATTACAGCGAGATAACTCAATTCTCGGAGATGGAGTTCGTGGTAGCCGGTCCTGGCGCTTTGGACGGCATCAGCAAGTGTTTCACGGACACGGCCGGTCTCAACGCGCCGGAGATCATCCGGTTCATGACTGACCGCCAAGAGGCCGAGTTCGCCCGCCTGGACCTTCATTTCGAGTCGCTCTGGGGGAGGCGGCTCCAGTTAATCGACTGCCAGAACGTCTTCTGCGAACTGAGCAAGTACGCCCGTATCCGGCATCCCGAGATTACGGGCATCTCCGGACGGACCCGGATCAAACAGAAATTCCGGCCCTCAAAGGAACCGATCGACTATTGGTATCCGCCGAAATGGGGAATCAACGGGAAGATCACTGAGCGATGACACCACAGCCGCTCCCAACCGGAGGCTCACCATGGACTTGAGCGACTTCCAGTACGCCGTTTCGCAAACCGATTGCCTCGGAACGGATGGGGACGTCATGGTCCCGCTGCTTGGGCTGGCCGGCGAAGTCGGCGAGCTCCAAAACGAATACAAGAAAGCGCTGCGGGACGGTGACACCGCGAACCCGTACCGCGCCCGGTTCGCCGAGGAGCTGGGCGATGTGCTCTGGTATGTGGCCAACCTGGCGACAAAGCTGGGGTTCGACCTGGACGAAATCGCCGCCCAGAACCTGGAGAAAGCCAGGGACCGGTGGGGGCGCCGTACAGGGTTGGTAGAGGATCGCCCTGCGTTCGACGAAGCCTACCCTGAACACGAGCGCCTTCCCCGGAAGCTGACCGTCGTCATCAAGCCGGGCGTAACCCCGGACGGCAAGCAGGTCGGCCGCGCCTACATCGACGACAAGCCCCTCGGCGACCACCTCACCGACAACGCCTATGTCGGCGACGGGTACCGATTTCACGACACCTTCCACTTCGCCTTCGCGGCGGTTCTGGGGTGGTCACCGATCACACGATGGCTGCTAAATCGGAAGCGGAAATCTCGGCCGGAAGTGGATGAGGTAGAGGACGGGGCACGGGCGAAGGCGGCTGAGGAGGCGATCTCGCTGTTCGTGTTCAGCCACGCGAAGGAATACAACTGGTTAGTAGGCAACGCGAGCGTGAGTTCCGAGATGCTGCGATCAGTGCGGCGGATGGCAAACGGCCTGGAGGTGTCACTGTGTTCGAGCGGCGAGTGGGAGGACGCCATCCTCCAGGGGTTCGCCGCGTGGCGGCTTATCCACAATCACCAGGGGGGCGTGCTGACGCTCGATCTTGACAGCAGGACCATCACAGCCGGCGCCACCGAACACGGGGAGATTTAATCGTGAACGGCTATCGCACTTGCGAAGGCGACCGCTTCGTTGTGGCTGATGCTAACGACCCAGCGATTGATGCCGAGCGCGTTGGCGACTTCGAGCGCGGCCCGCGACAAATGAACCTCGGGTTGGCCTCCGTCCTTGCGCAGAACCTGGATCTGCAGAGGTGCGACCCCTGTGGCGAACCCCGTCCCGATCGCCTTAGCGATGGCCTCCTTCGCGGCGAGGCGCCCGGCGTAGAACTCGGCCCGCTCCTGATCGCCGTATTCGATCGCCCGCTCGGCCTCGGTGAAGGTGGACAGGAGGAAATCCTCTTCCGCGAAATCGAGGAGTTTCCTGATCCTGGCGACGTCCTGGACGTCGACGCCATGGCCGACGATCATTTTCGGCTCCCGTGCGCTAACATGTTGGAATTCGATACCGCAACAAGAAGGCGAGCGGCGTACTTAAGTCTGTCGAGCGAGGGCACACGCGATGGCATTTTGGTGCACCAAGACGCTCCGGGAACGTGTCGAAGCGGAGAAGCTTATCGTCCCCTATGATCCGCAGCGAGTAAAGCACTCCGCATACGAAATGGGCGTGGGTCGGGAGGCCTACATCACCTCCGACTTCAACAAGAAGTCTCGCGTGAAGACGCGCGTGCCGCTCGGCGAGAAGATTGCTATCCCGCCCGGACAGTTCGGGCTGCTGACGACGCGCGAGATCGTTACCGTGCCGGTGGACGGGATCGCCTTCATTTCAATCCGTGCAGGCATCAAGTTTCGCGGACTCGTCAATGTGTCAGGGTTCCATGTCGATCCCGGCTTCAGCGGCAACCTGACGTTTGCGGTCTACAACGCGGGCAGTCAGCAGGTCGTTCTGGACCAAGGGGAGCCCGTCTTCATGATCTGGTTCAGCGAACTCGACGACGTCGACGACGAGCCGTATAAGAACAAGAATCCGGGCAGGTACATCATTGACTCGGAAAGGGTGAGGAAAATCCAGGGGGAGGTCGCGTCACCGGCAGAACTCAAGAAACGAATCGATGCACTTCAGCATCAGATGACCACGATGATGTGGCTTATGGGCTTCATCATCTCCGGTGTCGTGATGAGAATTGCTTACGACGCTTATCAGGGTCTTAGGAAGCCGGATCCAGCGGCTCCAGCCGCATATACACAGTCTCCACAGGAATTGCCAAGCTCACCGCCGTCACCGGTCCTCCAACCTCAGCCCGCTGCCTCCCCAGTGCAGTTTCGAGCAGAGCCGAACACGGAGCCCGCCTCCGTTTCCCAATCACACGCTATCGAGTCCAAGAAAGCGGAGCCTGGTGCGAAGGAAAAGGGCAAGGACGGGACGGGGCCAGCGAACTCTCAATAGCCAGTCAACTCTGCGCAGACTATTCATACTATCATCGTTCCAAGTGGCCACGAGCGTCTGCAGAATGAAGCCGTCTTCAGCCGCCTGAGCGCATAGGGAGCCTGCAACAGACCGTGGGCTCCAGCCGGCTCGCTCACTCTCGTGTTGCATGTTAAAGTGGCTTCGGGTTTAGCCTTCTAAGCACTTGGACGGGAAGCGACGTCCCGGACCCTTGCCGCTACCCGAGCTTCCGATCTGGTAATTGGTCGTGGAGCTTCCATGTGCCAGCCGTCGAAGATGTCCCCAGATTGGGTGGTCAAGGGCTGTCACATCCATGTAGATGGGGTCGAGCTCAACATCTATCCCGACCACGAAGGGGGCATAGGATTCCGGGAAGTCTTTTCGAAAACCCATCAGAGCCGGCTGGCAGCAGCGATCAGAAAGGCAAGGGAAGTCTGCCTGCCCGATGACCGGGTGCGAGTGGCGTGGCTCCAAAAATTGGACATGGCACGCGCCTATATGGATGGTTACGAGGGCGAGCTCGCAGAGAAGGCTAATGGCCGTATGCTGGAATTCAAGTTCCTCCGAATAGCGATCGAACGCTGGGGGGCCAAGCATGGCAACGCTTGAGGAATTCATGCGGACCGGCCACCTCGGACCCGTCGTCCTGGGAATGCCGTCCAACGACGCGATGACGGCGCTGGGCGACCCGGACGACATCTCGCGTAAGTCGAATCCGCTGATCCTGAAATACGGCCCTGTCCAGCTCTCCTTCTGGAAGACGCCGGGACGGAGGGCACCCCAGCTCCGCGAGATCGCCATCGCCTTCCAGCCCGAGTTCGAGCGCCTGCCGGAATCGCTTGCCTTCATGGATTGGAACCCGGTCGAGCCGCCTACCGAGGCAGAGTTTCGATCATTCATCAAGCGGATCGATTACCCGCCCGTCCACTTGGTTGAGGGGCCGAACGACAAGGCTCTCACGTTCCTGTCTGGGGTCGCCGCACTGGTCTCGGACGGGAAGCTTCACAGCCTCCGGCTACAGCAAAGGGAAACGAAGGCCCCGACGCCCGCTCCCGTGATTGACGATCGGGAAGCGACTCTCGATCAAATCCAGGGGATGCTCATCGAAGCCGAGCATGCGATGATGTTTGGTGCTTACCGGGCTGCTCTCCTGATCGGTTGGGCCGGCCTGGAGGCGACCCTCCGCCGCTTGGCAATCCGGGAGGGTCGGCAAGGCAAGGTCGGCATCCCGCCAAACATTCTGCTTCGCGAGCTGGTTGCATCCGGACGGTTGAAGAAAGAGGAGCATCGCTGGCTCGAGATGCTGCGGCAGATGCGGACGGCCGCGGCGCACGGCCTTGCGCCCGTCGGGCTGAACGGCGACATGGTTAACCGGCTTATCGAGTTCACCCACGGGGTGCTGGAGGAGGCCCAGACGCCCGGACAGACCCCTTAGTCAAGATGAGGGCAGACAGCGATTAGTCTGATTGCAGGGTTTAGGTGTCGGGATCCAACTAGCTGAATTTGCCTCCCAACAGCATCTGGCAATCCCTCGCCTTACGATACCCCGATGCCTCGTCAACATTCGCCGAGATGAACGTGGCCCGGTTTCTCCCCAGGCCGTGCGCAGATAATGACGGCGGCTCTCCACAGCACGGAGAAATCACTCGACTTGTGTGCCACTTCTTGCTTAATTGCAACGAATTACGAAAAATAATGCACAAGAGGCGGTATGTGGAGGAATAGTGGAGAGATGGTGATGGCCCACGAGGTGGGGATCTACGTCTTCTGCCCGGAGCAATGGCGGCTCGAGTACGGCCTGGGGCTGGAGCCGGAGAACCGGCCTGCCCTGCAGACCGGCAGCCGGCATCATGCACGCAAGGCGGAGGTTGAGCGATCCGCGAGCCGGTTGCTGGCCCTCGGCAAGAGCCTCCTGGCCGCCGCGGGCATCCTGCTGCTTATCCTCTGGATCTTGGGCCGATGATGCACTACCCTTCCGAATGGGCTTGGCCGCTCGCCGCCGTTCTTCTGCTGCTGGGGGTGGTGTTCGTGGTCGCGGCTGTCCGCATGAGGCGGACGCGCGGCCTTTCCGCCGGGCGGACCATGGCCCTTGATAACGTCACCCTGCACTCCGCGCGGCTCGGGCTGGCCGGGAGGCCCGACCGTATCTTGCGGGTGGGCCGCGCGATCATCCCGGAGGAATGGAAGTCGGCGCGACGCCTCTGGCCCGGCCACGTCGCCCAGATGGGGGTCTACTTCCTGCTCATCGAGGAGCGTTACGGCGTGCGTCCGTCCCACGGCTTCGTCGTGCTGGGCACGGGCAAGCGGCACCGGATTGAGAACGATGCGAGGCTCCGGGGCTGGGTGCTCGACCTGGCCGAGCAGATCCGGGAGGCACGCAGGGCCCTCTCCAGCCCCCTGCCGGTCGATCCCCGCCCCTCCCAGTGCCGCGCGTGCGGGCAGCGTTCGGAGTGCGATCAGGCCCGAGCATAAGCCGGAGTCCCGGGGATTCGTCGGTTCGGGACGAATGTGCATCGAGCGTCTGGGGGATCCTCCCGGTGCGAGGCAAGACTCCGTACCGGCGTTTCTACCAGCGTTTTCGCCGGCATTCATCCTGAACCCGTCCGCTCATTCGGCGGGAGCGACCCGGAAGCGATGCGGTGATCACGGCCATTTGCGCCCGACGGCTCCGGGGGGTGGGAGGATGGTCTGCAGGTCTTAACCCGGTTCTCCCTGGATTTTCAGGCCACCATGCCCCCCGGATATCAGAAATAGGTGGTTCCTTTCAGCAGGAACTCCCTGATCTTGTCCCGCTTCGTGATGCCGGAGACTTCGCAGACCTCGCCGGATCTGCGATAGAATGTCGGATCAGTAGGCTGCCAGAGTGTCGCCCACTTGCTGACGCCCCTCATGTAGCGAGCGTCCATGCGGATCGAGACATAGTATGAATTATCTTCTGAAAGGACTGTCCCGGCGACACAATAATGCCAATCCCCGTTGGGCAAAGAGACGTCGACGAGGATGAAGGGTAACCATCCCTCGCGTGCCCAGTCCGGGGGTGGAGCGTCCGGAGGGCGGCGGAGCGAGCGATCGATCGGGATGGCAAGTCCAGATGTGGAATGATCGGTACACGGGTGCTTGGGCCAGGGAGGGCCCAGCTCGTCGAAGAAGACTCGCCCTCCGTTCGTGTCCTGATAGAAGAAGACGGGAGCCTGACAGACGGGACACCTGGCGAAGGGATTCAGGTAGCGTTCATAGGAGGTCAGCCCGCCCGTTGCGGTTAGTGTGGTTGACGTCGAATAGTTCTCGCCGCCGAAGCCGCAGGAGCAGTCGGCGTGGTGATTCCAGGCGTTGCACATGCCGCCCCTCCCCGGCCCGCCCGGCCGGTGCACATCCCGGGGAATTGCGGCGGGGCGCCGGCCTGATCGGTGCCTGAATACGCGCCGCGTTCGGTCTTCCCTTCTCGAAACGTAGGTTACTCACGCAACGATGTCAGGCAGGACGATGTGAGCGCTTTCGGGAACCCTTGCTCACTCTTGCCGCAGGTCGTCGAGGAATTCCGACAACTCCCGTCAAACACGAGGGGGAAGTTCGGAGGGCCTGGTGATAGGCCATGGGCCACAAGTTCCCAAGCTCAGTATCCCCACTCCTCGTGCCGCACGGGGAGTCGGTTGAGTTGATCGCGCAGTGACCGCCACTGGGGCATGTGGGCGTCCATGATGGAGACGAACCGGGGGTTGTGCGTCGGCTCGATCAGGTGCACCAGCTCGTGGACAACGATGTACTCGAGGCAGCCGCGTGGTTTCTTCGCGAGGTCGGTGTTCAGGCGGATGTTCCGCGTCCTGGGGTTGCAACCGCCCCACTTGGTCTTCATCCGCTGGACGAAGACGCGATTGGCCCGCACGCCCAGGATGGGCTCCCACCTCGCGACGAGCGGCACGGCAGCGGCCCTGAGCTGCTCGCGATACCAGTCTTCGACGATCTCCCCTCTCCGCGCTTCGGAGGTCCCGGGTCGGACTCCCAGGATCAATCGGTTGTGCTTCACCTCGATGGCCGGAGGGGCATTCCGCTCAAACACCTCGAGCAGGTAACGCCTGCCCCAGAGGTAGTGGCTCTCGCGGTCGATGAATTCGCGCGGCGTCTCGCGTTCCTGCGAGCGGATCTTGGCCTGCTGGCGCTTGATCCACCCGAGCTTGGAGATGGCGAAGACGCGGATGGTGTCCAGGCTCATGCGCGAGGGGGCGGCGATCCGGACCCGGCCGGTCGGGGGGTAGACGCTCAGGTGGACGTTCTTGATGTCCTTGAGCTCCACGTCCACCGCGATGTCGCCGAGTCGGATCTCCATACCCATCAGTATTCCCTCTGCGCCTCGATGATGAGGAAGATGCGCTCGACTTCCCCGAAGTCCTTCAGGATATCGTAGAGGGCCATCTTGATGACCTTCTCGCGGGGCTCGACCCCCCGCCAGCCGTCGGGCCGCTTCGCCTTCACCGCCTCGTCGATGCGGAGCGCCAGCCCCTCGTCCTGGTTCAGGTTGCTGTAGAGGGCCCGCTTGCCCGGGGTGTCCAAAGCCGCGGGGGTGTCCTCGCCCTGGCCGGCCTCGACCTTCTTCGCCAACTCGGCGATGCGCTTCAAGTATTCCTCGTACTCGACGGCCCTGGCCTTCCGGGCGGCGATGATCTCGTCCAGGAGCGCGGACATCTTCTCGAAGAACGCCGGGTCGTTGAGGTGCTCCTTGATGATCTTGCGGCGGACGTTGTTCTCGATCGTCTCGGCGATCGCGTTCTTGTCCCCCTTGAGCCCGCCCAGCTGCGAGGCGATCGCGTTGGCGATGCCGGTCTTGACGATCAGCTCCAGCAGCCCCATCCCGTCGAAGGGGGAGATCTTGCGGGGTTCGTCGGCCTCGATGTAGGTGTCGATCAGGTGCCGCATGTCGGCCTCGTAGGCCTTCAGGTCGAGGCTCTCGCCGCTGGCCTTGCGGACGATCTCGCGCAGGTTGACGAAGTGCTCCAGCCGCTGCTTGATGCGGGCGATGTCCGCCGGGCCGTAGCCGGCGGCCTCCAGCTCGTCGGCGATGTTGGCGTACGCCCTCACCAGGGACGCGGTCGCTTTGTAGAGCGTGGCACGCTGGGGCTCCCGTTCCTGCAGGTCGGTCGGGATCTCGGTGTTGCCGCAGAAGTAGTGGATGTGCTCCAGCTCCCCCTTGGGGGGCTCGACCGGCTCGCAGAGCAGGGCGAGCGCCTCCAGGGCCTCGTCGAGCCGCTGACTCCCCTTCTCGAGGCGGTCGTGGATCAGGATCTCCGGGTCGGTGCCGCCGGCGCTGTTGTCCAGCTCGGAGGTGTAGACGGCGATGGCCTTCTCGACCTTCTTGAACAGGTCCTTGTAGTCGACGATGAAGCCGAAGTCCTTGTCCTCGCCGTCGAGCCGGTTCGTGCGGCAGATGGCCTGGAACAGGCCGTGGTCCTGCATCGACTTGTCGATGTAGAGGTACGTGCACGGGGGTGCGTCGAAGCCGGTCAGCAGCTTGTCGACCACGACCAGGAGCTTCATGTTCGCCGGCTCGCGTGCGAACAGGGACTTGGCCCGCTCCTCGTAGGCCTCGGTCTTCGAGCGGCCGCCGGCGGCCTCGACGTCCCCGAGCAGCTCGATGTAGGTGTTGTAGATGAACTGCTTGTCGGTCTCGGTGTTCGCGCCGGTCTCCTCCTTCGTCACGTCCTGGGTCTGAGGGTTATAGGAGGTGACCAGGGCGCACTTGCCCTTCAGTGGGGTCTTCTGGAAAAGCGTGAAATACTTGCACGCCTCGAAGATGCTGGAGGCGACGAGGATGGCGTTGCCGCGATCGTTCGAGAGTCGGGGCCGGACGCTGAAGTCGAAGAGGATGTCGCTGACGACCTTCTCCATCCGCGACCGGGAGCTGAGGAGGGTCTGCATCGTCCCCCACTTCTTCTTCAGCTCGTCCTTCTGCCAGTCGTTCAGGCCGCGTGTCTTGGCGTCGAACCAGGCGTCGATCCGGTCCTGGGAGCCGAGCCTCTGGTCGATGTCGCGGGCCTCGTAGACGAGGTCGAGCACCACCTCGTCCTCCACGGCCTCGCTGAACTTGTAGGTGTGGATGTAGCCGCCGAAGACCTCCAGGCTGGTCGCCCTGTCCTTCTTCAGCAGGGGCGTCCCGGTGAAGCCGATGAAGACCGCGTTGGGCATGATCGCCTTCATCACCCGGTGGAGCTTGCCGCCCTGGGTCCGGTGGCACTCGTCGACGAAGACGAACACCTCGCCCACCGTCCTGCTCGGCTCGCCTTCGAGCTGCTTGATGAAGGCGTCGAAGTCGTCCACGTCCTTCTTGCCGAACTTGTGGACGAGTGAGCAGAGCAGGCGCGGCCGGGCCTGGCCGAGCAGGCGGAGCAGCTCCCGGCCGCTGCCGGTGCGCTCGATCGACTCGCCGGCCTCGGAGAAGACCCGCTCGATCTGCTTGTCCAGCTCGTCGCGGTCGGTGATGATCGCCACGCGGGCGTTCGGGTTGTTCTCCAGGATCCACTTGGCCAGCAGCACCATGACGATGCTCTTGCCGCTGCCCTGGGTGTGCCAGATGATCCCGCCCTTGCGGGCCCGGACGTGCTCCTGGGCGGCCTTGATGCCGAAATACTGGTGGACCCGGGGGAGCTTCTTCACGCCGCCGTCGAAGAGCACAAAATCATGCATCAATTCGATTAGGCGATCCTTGGCGCAGAGTTTCAGCAGGTACTTGTCAAGCTTGAACCGCGAATTGTCCTGCTCGTCCTCCTTCCACTTCAGGAAATACTTCTCCTGGGTGCCGACGGTCCCGTACTGGAGGCCCTCGGAGTCGTTGCCGGCGAAGAGGAACTGGACGGTGGAGAAGAAGCCGGCATTGAACTCGGGCTGCTGGTTGGAGAGGCTCTGGCGGATGCCCTCGCTCATCGAGACCCGGCTGTTCTTGAGCTCGATCACGCCGACGGCGATGCCGTTGACGTAGAGCACCAGGTCCGGACGCCGCTCGCGACCGCCGCGCAGGGTAACCTCCTCGGCGATGGCGAAGTCGTTCGCCCCGGGGTTGGCCCAGTTGATCAGGCGGACCTTGTCCGTGACCTTGCCGGCCTCGACTTTCACGTCGACGCCGTAGCGCAGCAGCTCGTAGACCTTCTGGTTGTTCTGATAGAGGCTCCGGCTGCCGTTGTCGGCCTCGGTACGGAGCCGGTAGAGCGCCGCGCCGATCTGCTCGGGAGAGTAGCCGGACTTCGTGAGGAAGGCGGAGAGCAGGGACTCCTCGACGTTGGAATTGCCGTCGCGGTCGGACCAGTCGCCGAGATAGCGATAGCCCAGCTCGTCGCGGAACAGGGCGATGACGCGGTCCTGGGTGGCGCGTTCGGGTTGGCCGATGGTACTCATTCACTCACCTCCCAGTGCCCGCCTTTATCGGCGCCGACTCGCGTCAGGAGTCCATCCGCCTTCAGCCGCTTGATCTGCCATTCGACCCCCTTTGGCGTGATCCCGAGCGCGGTCGCCAACGCTTCGGTGGAGACGGTGGGGTCGCCCTTCACGAGCCGGAGCAGTTTCTCCCTAGTTTTCTCCCTAGGTTTCTCCCTAGTTCGATCATTGGCGGCCTCGGGAGCCAGCCCGGCGGCCGTACGCTCGACGATCTCGGGCGAGAACGGGAACTGGATCCAGAGCCCCGTCGCCTCCTGCTCGATGACGGGCTCGGGGAATCGGGCCTCGCGGCAGGCGGCGAGGATCCGCTCGACCCCGCGGCCCCAGGCCTCGATCTCCCCGGCGCGGAAGAAGACGTTGGCGACGCCCGGGTTATAGGGGAGCGAGGCGTGCTTGGCCTTGAGCTTCTCGACCGTCCAATCCTGGGGGAGCTGGCCGGGGTTCCAGACCATGAGCTTGTCGGCGTAGACGCTGATCTGCACCGGCACGCCGGTGGCATAGTCCTTGTGGATGATCGCGTTCAGGATCGCCTCGCGCAGCGCCGGCTCGGGCACGGGGAACGTCTCGACCCGCTGGATGCCCCGGTAGGTGATCGCGGCCTTCAGGTACTTCGTGAGCAGCAGGTCCATGGTGCGGCCGACCTGGGTGAACAGGTCGCCGTGGACCTCGTCGTGGTAGAGCAGGTCGTCGTTGGTGCGGAAGAAGCCGATCTTCACGTAGGCCCCGGTGACGAAGCGTTCAGGCTCGGGGTGGAAGGCCAGCACGGCCGCCCGCTTCAGGTACTTGCCGTCGGTGAGGTGCAGCTTCTCGACCAGCCCGGACTTCGACTCCTTCAGGTCGGCGGCCGTCATGCGCTGGCTCTGGCTCGCCCGCGCGCGGAACGCGTCGAGCGCGTCCTTCGACAGGCTGCGGACAGTGGCATCCGGGACGGGCACGCCGTCCCAGGTGCGGCCCTGCTTGCGGAGCAGGAACTTGTCGAGGGCGGCCCCCTTGAGCTCCTGCTTCGTGCTGCCGGATCGGTAGTGGTACTCGCCCTTGTAATTGACCGGGTACGGGTAGGGATCGACGCGGATCTCGATCAGTTCCTTGCCGCCGTCCGGGACGAGCCGCACGTCGGCCATGATGCCGAGCACGTCGCGGATCTTGTTCGGCAGATCCTCCAGCAGCTTCTTCGCGTCCTTCACCCCGACCGCCGTTCCTTTGTCGTCTCGACCGATGACCAGGACACCGCCCTCGGCGTTGGCGAAGCCGCAGAGCCACTTGAGGTATTCGTCCCGCCAGGATTCTTTCCATTCGGTGTTCTGGCTCTCCTTCATACCAGCCGCACCCTCCCCGTCAGCAACTCCTGCATCATGCCATGCTTGAGGCACCGGGCCTTGGCGAGCTTATCCTCTAAACAGTCGATGCCCTCATCCATTTCTCTCAGAATCGTTGAGATGGCGGCCTGCTCATCCGGGTCGGGAATCTTGACTTCGATCGCTCTGACTCCCGACTTTGTAACGCCATACACGGAAACGCCGGTTGCCAAACGGACGAGCGCCGAACGAACCATCGGTATAAACTGGATGTATCCTTTGAAACCGTCGACAAGTGCGTTTCCTTTCGGCCGGAGAACCATTGTGTGGAGCCCTCCGACGGCCTCGGTTCCGTTCAAGCCGACTATTTCCACGGCCTTGCCGATCGCCTCGGTGTCTTCCGAGGCGTCAGCCATCAACAAATCGCCATTTGCGAGCCGTGGCACCGACAGGACGTGATCGCGCGAGATATAGGTTTGCTTCGATTTCACGTCCAGAAAAGCGGATTGATGCGTGTGAATGTCGCCGTAGTGCACATAGGCGACATCACCCTCCTCCGTCAGTTCGCTCCTTGAGTTGCTGGCATTTCGGATGACGCTGAATAGCTCGTCGAATCGTTTGGTCTCCCAATCTCCGCTGAAGCCGGGCAGGCGGCGCTTGCCCGTGAGCAATTCCTGCATGGTCCCTTGCTTGAGCTGCCGCTTCTTGGCGATAAGTTGCTCCAGCGATTCGATGGAGGCATCCGCATCGCTCAACGCTTCCGCAATGGCCTCCTGCTCGGACAGTGTGGGAGGAAGTGGGATCTTGAAATTGCCGATTAACTCGGTGTTGAGATTTGGCTGGCCGTTTCCGGTGGCGACCACATCTCTCAAGTAATTTGTGCGAGTGTTTATGTAATGTGCAAGATAGGCGGCTGATACGCCCTTCTTCAGATTGAGTATGGCTGCGATTCCGTCGTTCGCACAGCACTTGATTCCCAGTATCTTTGCAACGCCAAGGGTCGCGCCACTGTTTGCAATAATCAACGTGCCCGGAAGAAGCGTTCTACTCCTCAACGCCCCTTCCTCCGTCAAGCAAGAAGCGGTCTCAGATACCATCATTCGTGATTCTGGAATATTTGTAAGCGCAGCGACTGTTAGCCAAGGAATATATGATCCATCGAAGAATCTCGGATCGCCAGCAGGCCGAGGGGAGCCACCTCGAACAGGCATCCCAAGATCACGTGCTATCACCACCTTCCAATCATCTGGGAGAATTCCTACCTCCGTGTATTTGTAACCCCTAGGGATCTCGAGCTTCCGCACAGCGTTTCTCACAGCGTCCCCTCCGCAGCCGCCTTCTCCTCAGAATCCCACATCTCCCGGAAGAATCTCACATAGCGGCCCGTCGCTTCGGGATCGATCGCCCAGTAATAACGGCAGAGGCTTCGGTACAGCTCGACAACGGGCGGATACCCGCAGAAGTCGAGCAGACCGTCGAGCGTCCGCTCGATGTGGGCGACATCCCGGCAGCCCGAGCGGAGGATGTCCTCGACGACCGGCGTGTACTTCGCAACCGCCTGGCGGTTCAGGGAATCGATCCGGCCGGCCAATTCGGCGATCGTTCCCTGGGCAGATTCATCCCGTGACGTCGGTCGTTGGCTCATGCGGAGAACCCCATGCGTTGCAGGTGGGCGTTCACCTTCGCCTCCAGTTCGTGGACCCGCTCGACGAGCCGGGGCATGGGCGACTCGTAGCGTTCCCCCAGTTCCTTCACTCGACGCGCGAGACCCTGGCTAACGCGGTCCAGCTCGCCGTGGATGTCGGCATCGAGCGTCGCGAGCCATTTGTCGTCGACCACGAGCGCCTTGACCTCGTCCACGGTTAGCGTCGGGTACTTGTCGTAGGCCTTGCGATCGAGGTCGGCCTCGGCCTCCTTCAGCTCCTTCTTGATGGTCGCCTCCCGGCCGCTCAGGCGGAGCCAGTCGTTCAGCACCCTCGCCTCATCCGCCTCCTCGTCGTCGTTTGAGGCGTAGAGGCCGTCCAGCTCCTTGAGCCGCGCGGTCACATTCCCCTTGTTGATCTTCTCCAGGGTGGAGAACGCCCCCTCCTCGCCACCGTGCTCTTCCTCCAGCTCGGCAAGTTCGGCGGCGACGCCCTCCAGCTCGGCCTGGAGGCGATCGATCTCGGACTGTTCGCCTGCGAAGAATCGGGCGACGATCAGTGATTTGGGCACGAGGTCGCAGGCCCAGCCCTTGTCCTTCTCCTTGCCCTTCTTGTCCTTCTCGATGATGCGATAGGTCTCGGCCTTCCAGCCGTCGGCGGCGATGAGGTAGCAGTCGTCCTGCATCGTCGTCGCCCAGTAGTCCATCAGGTGCTGGTAGACGTCGTAGGCGTTAATGAGCGGCCGGCCGTGGTAATGATTGAGCAGGTCCTCGGAGAGGGTGGTGATCAGCTCCTTGGGGTGGAACCCGGCCTCCAGCCGCCTGAGCGACTCGGCGCTCTTGCCGCGCCAGGCGTCGAAGTGCGCGTTCATGCTCGCGGTGAAGGCGACGAACTCGGGGTGCTCGAAGATGGCGGCCTTGATCGCGGCCTTGTCCACCGCGAGGTCGAAGTAGCCGGGCCGGTTCGGCCTGAACAGGGCCTTCCGGAGCGTGGGGCAGACGGCCCAGTAGCGATCGAGGGCGTCGATGTCGGCCTCGGGGATGCCCCCCTTGAGGTGGCCCTCGATGTCCTGGAGATCCTCGGGGGTCTGGCTGTCGATGTAGCGGGGGATGTTCAGGTTGAACTCGTTCCGCTCGATCTCGTCGAATGGCACGATGCGCGAATAGCGTGGGATCTCGAGCTGCCGGGAGAAGACGTCGACGATCCGGTGGATGTCCTGAGACCGCAGGCGGTTCTTGGGGCCGTCCTTCATGAAGCCCTGGCTGGCGTCGATCATGAAGACGCCCCGGCGGGCCTGGGCGTCCTTCTTGTCGACGACGACGATGCAGGCCGGGATCCCCGTGCCGTAGAAGAGGTTCGGCGGCAGGCCGATGATCCCCTTGAGGTACCCCTTGCGGACGAGGTTCTTGCGGATATCCGCCTCGGCGTTGCCCCGGAAGAGGACGCCGTGCGGCAGGATGCAGGCCCCTCGCCCCGTGCTCCTGAGCGACCGGACGATGTGCAGCAGGTACGCGAAATCCCCCTGCTTGGCCGGCGGGACGCCGAACGAGGTGAACCGGTCGAAGGGGTCGTTGGCCGGGTCGATGCCGGTGCTCCACCGCTTGTCCGAGAACGGGGGATTGGCGACGACGAAATCGAAGGTCTTGAGCGCCTCGCCGTCCTTGAACTTCGGGTCGGCCAGCGTGTTGCCCTGCAGGATGAGCGCGGTCGGGTAGTTGTGCAGGATCATGTTCATGCGGGCCAGGCCGGTCGTGGCCGCGTCCTTCTCCTGGCCGTAGAGCGTGACGGAGGTGCCGGCCTCGTCGCCGACCTTCAGCAGCAGCGAACCCGAGCCGCAGGTCGGGTCGTAGACGGTCGTCGCCGCGCTGGTCTTCGCGTCGTGGATGCCGATGATCTGGGCGATGACGCGGCTGACCTCGGCGGGGGTGTAGAACTGGCCCTTGCTCTTGCCGCTCTCGGTGGCGAAGTGCCGCATCAGGTATTCGTACGCGTCGCCGAGGATGTCGTCCCCCTCGGCGCGGTTCTTCGAGAAGTTCAGGGCGGGGTTCTCGAAGATGGCGATCAGGTTCGTCAGCCGCTCGACCCGCTCCTTGCCGTCGCCGAGCTTGGTCGGGTCGTTGAAGTCGGGGAAGTCCGACTGGGAGAGCTGCTGGTTCGCATCCGCCAGGGGCTTGATGACGTGCTTGTTGATCTGGTCGCCGATGTCGCTCTTGCCCTTCAGCGCGACCATGTCCTTGAAGCCGGCCCCCGGCGGGATGGTGATCGGCGCGTAGGGGATCCCCGCGTACTTGTCGCTGATGTACTTGATGAACAGCAGCACCAGCACGTAGTCCTTGTACTGGCTAGCGTCCATGCCCCCGCGGAGCTCGTCGCATCCCGACCAGAGCGAGGAGTAGAGTTCGGACTTCTTGATCGCCATCGGTCGTTCGCCTCGTCGTTTCGCTGATCTCCAGGTCGAGCCGCTCGACAGATCGCGACCGCCTAAATTCAAACGGATATTAGTCAGTGAAATAAATAATTCAACCAGCAATCGTGCTGGATCGTCAGGAGGGGTACGGGAGCCGGTCCTCGACGGCCTAGAACCACCCGGGTTTGTGCGTGGCACGCCTCGGGGACTTCTGCTGCTCGAGGGGCGTGAGCACCAGGGAGACCATGGATTCGCCCGACGGGCCTCGGGAACCAGGGGGCGTGGGGATCGGGACCGCATTGACCCGAAACCTGCCCCGGACGCTGCCGAGGTCGAGCCACTCCTCGGCATCGCTCCCGCGGCCGCTCCTCGCGGCAAGATAAGCGACGCTCGCCGTGTCGACGGACTTGTCCGCGGGGATGTGGCGGGCGAACCTCGCGGAGAAGCAATCGCTGACGATCCCGTAGTCCACGCGGAGCCGCTTGCGTCCTTCCGCCTCCTCCCTGGGGTCGATGTCCAGGAGCATGTCGCCGGCCGACACTCCCTGCCAGGCGTTGGACTGCGTGGGCTTCAGCTTCCATTCCAGGAAGACGACGGCGACGGCTTCCTCGTGGACTTCCGCATACCGACGCAGCATCGCCTCGCGAGAGGCCTTGTAGTCGTCGGCGAGGGCGATCAGGGACTCGGCGGTCCGGGGACGACCCGCGACGTCCTCGGCGAACCAGGGGAGCGGGAACAGCAATTCCGAGGCGGCCCGGTCGCACAGGTACTCGACGACGTCCTCCGGGTCGGACCAGTCTCGTTTCCTGGGCCTCCTGGTCTTCACCGATCGGTCATAGCCGGGGAAGAACGTGTGGCCGATCTCATGGCCGATGCTGAACCGGCGTCGGACCTCGGGACGCTCGCGGTTCAACCGCAGCTCCAGGCGGCCATCCTCCCCGGGGCCGATCTCGGCGTCCTCGCTGTGGGCCGGCGATCGGTCGCTGACCCGGATCCCCAGCAGGCTCACGAGGACCAGCAAGTCGAGCGGCGGCGACGGGTCGCCGAAGCATCGCAGATGCTCGATCACCCCCTCGACCTTGCGGCGGATTGCGAGCGTCGGATCGGCTTCTCCGGTGTCCCTCAGGAGGCCAACGACGTCGGGATGCCGGAGCGCGGCGATAGGCAATGGCACGGCGCCCTATCTCCTACTCGTCTGCTACGGTTCGTTTCAGCACGCGGTACAGGTCGTGCCAGTCGTCCGCGGTCTTGGGTTGCCCCCCGCGGAACCGGGTGGTTGCCAGGTCCCGGATCTCAACCTCGGTCAGCTCGATCTTGAGCTTCTTCATGCGCTCGATGAACTCGCGGAGCGAGTCGCTGATCTCGACGGCCCGGTTGTCGGCCCTGACCGATGGCAGTCCCATCAGGTCGGCCAGGGTGACCGAGAGGGCGTTGGCGATCTTCAGGAGCAGCTCGGCGGACGGCTTCTTCGTCCCATCCGTATCCTGCTCAAGCTCCCAGAGATAGGTCTTCGAGACCCCTGCCGCCCGCGCAAGCTGTTCGAGGGTCATCCCGGCCCCCTCGCGCGTCTTCCGGATCCGCTCAGCCAGCGCCATTGCCGTCCCCCGGCCCGTCCAGGCTCCATTTCGGCCATCGTCTGCCCCATTCTGCCCGACGCTGTTCGTCCTGGCAATACGGGGAGTCCGGTTTGACGTATTCGCTCGAGGCGGATAGGATGTTTGTCATGGCGAATGGCGGATCGATCCCCGGGCTGGAGACAGGAATCGTGGGCAAGAACTCGCCGAGGTCGAAGGTGAGCGGCGGATGTTCCGACGGCGCAGTGGATATCTTCGGACTCTCGACCGAACTCGGAGGCGGAGGGGGCGCGACAGCGGGCGCCCCCTCAACCGAGACCACCTCCTTTTCCTTCGCGCTCGAGAAGCCTGTCCTGGCACTCCTGCCACGCTTGCTGATCGGGCAGGAGGTTGTGTTCTCCCGCGAGCAGGCCGGGGCGATCGCCGCGCGGGCCTTCGATCAGGTTATCGGATTCGTCCCCGTTGCGTTCCGGTCGCGGGTCTCGTCCGTCCTCGACCGCGAAGGCTACATTGCTGTGGTCGAGGACATTGCCCACCACACGATCCGCGTGAGAGTCACGGGATGAAGAAGCAACGGGCCCTCGACCTTGTCGGTTCTCCGAGCCTCTTCCAGGGTCAGTGCAGCCCGTGCCCTCGTGAGTGCTGGTGTGCCAAGTCCTGGGATCAGCTGTGCGAGATCCCCATCGAGCCCGGTCACGAGGTCTGCTATTGGGCCTTGCAATCGGAGAAGGTCGGTCGCGTCGGCGGTGTTGCCCCCAGGCCGCTCCCACCGGTCATGACCCGTCCCCGGCTGCCCGCAGTGACGCACATCCTCGGCCGGGAGAAGATCGACCTCGCCGAGCACTGGCCGACGGCGGTCGGCGTCTATGCCCGCAATGCGGTCGGGGATCAACGCCTGAGTTGCGAAATCCGTCGGGAGTATCTCGCGAGCCGGGGGATTCTCGGCGTGCCGAAGGTCCTCGTCGTCTCGGCCGAGGACGTCTGGCTCAATCGGTTCACCCAGAGGGTGGGGACGCCCTTCGCGAGGTCGGTGGGTCAACTCGGATTCAGCGCCCTGATCGGCCCGAATCTGTCGGCCTATCCGCACTCCGAGCATCGGGTCTGGCTGGACAACCGTGCTGTCGGCCAGCGGTTCACCGAGTTCGCGCTCTCGAATGGCCTGCCGGCCATCTTCCACACCTACCTGGAGGATTCCCGGGTCCATCAGGACTGGTTGGTCGAGTACCTCAGGCTCAACCCGACTCAAGATTGCCTGGCGACCGGCTTCGACTGCATGGGGGGGAACAATCGCCGCTTCGTTCGGCGACGGATCCGGCTGCTGGAGCGAGTCCAGGAGCGTGCAGGCCGCCCGCTCCGGATAGTCCTGCATAACATGCTGACCCGTCTCTGGGCCGTCGGCGCCGCCTGGCAGGCGTTCCCGGGTCGGATCCACCTGGTCGGTCGTTCCGTCCTGCTCCGTTCCCTGAAGGGCAGCTCCTTGCAGATCAACCGCGATGGGGGCTTGCAGTGGGTCGCTGCAGATCCGAGCAGCCAACCCGGCATGCGGCTGTTCCGGGCGAATGCACGACGCCTCGACGAGGCGATCCTCGGAGCCCTGCCCGATTTCTTCCTGGGTCGGGTAATCCAATCGTAGCCACGTTCAACGTGCTGATGCGCCGAGATGGGGCAGTGGCCGCCCCGAGTTCTCCCTCCTGAATGCCAATCCTCCCCTCTCCTCTCCCCCCACCTCTCGTGGTTGTCCGAAGCACTTGCGAAAGGTGTCCACAGGCCCCGGACGTTAAGTTAGTTATATAATATTTAAAGTTACACAGTTAGCTCCCCTGCATCCCACTGATTCGCCGGGACAATTCGGCAATGTGTGCGCCTAATCGGCCGGGACTTTGCGCCCAATTGGCCGACCCCCCTTGCGCCCGATAGGCCGAACATGCTGCGCCCGATCGGCCGTGTCAATCCTATGGGCAGATTCGACTTATCCACAGGGAACGCTAAGATCGAATTATTGGTCGCCGTTGCGCCCGATAGGCCGTGACGCTTATTCTCCGTCTTTCCGCACGCGAAATCGATGGATACCCTGGATCTTGCGCGACTTTGAGGCGTTCCTGTGGCAAATTCACAGTAGATTTACGTCTAATCGGCCGTGTTCGGGCCGGGATTCCCCTCATCTCCTACGCCCGATCGGCCGTGCGTCCTAGCCTTCGGCCTCCAGGAATTTCAATCCCTTGGAGCCGATGCCGCGAGCGATCCTCCGACGCGGATGTCTCGCCGACTCGAACCGCGGGTCGTCCATCGCGAGCAATTCGCGGCGCATGAAATGGACGACCTCCTCCCCTTCATCGTTCTTGTGCAGGGTCATCGCGTACTCGGGCAGGGAATCGGCGGCGCCCACCTTGCGGACATCGATGGCGAAGTCGGAGAACCTGGAGGCCGACCCGGACTTCTCGTAGAGCTGCCGCATGGTGAAGAGCCAGCCATGCTCCTGCTGCCCGGCGTGCTTCCGAGCGACGCGGTAGAGCCAACGCTCGATCCCGCCGGTGAGCAGGAAGTAGTCCTCGTGGATGGTCAGCACCCCTCCCTTCATGACGATCCCGTCGAAGAGCCAGTCGGGCAGGGTCATGGTCATGCCCGTGGTCTCGCCGCTATCTTCGTCGACGACCTCGGTCCAGCTCTCCAGCCAGTGGAACGAGGCGGCCTTCTTCTTGCCCTCGGCGCGGATGTTCGTGCGGACGGCGGTGTGGGTGAGCCGCTCCAGCGCGGCGCGGAGCCGCCGATAATGATCGCCCCCCGTCGGCCGGCGGATCGACTTGAGCAGGTTGTGCGGGTGGAAGTGGATGGTCCGGCTGGGGGTCCGGCCGCGGTCCAGGGCCTCGGTGACCTGGGTCGAGGCCCAGATCAGGATGTCGGCGTCCCAGATGGTCGCCATGCCGAACTTCGAATTGCCGGAGACCTCGACCCAGACGTCCCCGACGTGATATTCGATGGGCTTGTACCTGGGCTTCTTCGCCAGGCTGAAGAACGGCCGCTCCATCGTGTCCCGCTGGTCGCGGATCGGGATGTCGGCGAAGTTGGCGGCGAAGAGGTCGGGCTGGTGGTCGCCCCGGGGGGGAAGGCGTTTGGTCATGGCTCGCGTGTCGTTGCATTGATCGGGCGGACGATACCCCAGGAAGGGCCCCGCATCAATCGAAAAGATCGACCGGGCCCGCGGGTCGGGCGGCCCCCTCCCCGTCCCTGCATCACTTCAGGTAGCCGTTGTCCCGCAGCCAGGGCTCGATGGCCTGCTCGAGGATGTCCTGGAGCGTGTTGGGCTCGATGCCTTCGAGCTGGCGTTCCAGCGATGCCCGCTTGAGCGCGGCGGCGAAGTCGGCGCGGATCCGGGTGCTCAGCGGGACGCGCGATGGGTTGGACTGCGTCCTGGATGTGTTCGCGGCCATCGGCGGCCCCCCCTCGTCGGGCTTGGCATCCTTCTTGTCCCGGAAGACGAACGCCTTCTCCTTCTCGGGGTCGACGGGCGGGTTCGGATTCTTGATTCCCTCGATCAGTGAGCGACGCTCGGCCATGATTCCCTCCTTCACGCGACGGCTGTTTTCTTGGCGAGGGCCGCCTTCCGGCCCTTGGGCGCGACGGCGTCCGGCAGGATCTCGCGGAAGAGCTGATCGACCTCTGCGGCGGCATCCTTGGCACGTGCCCCGAGGTTCCAGACGACGGATCCCTGCCCGGGGGCATCGGCGTAGACCTGACGCAGGATCAGGGCACGGTTCGCCATCGGGAGATTCAACGCGGCGGCCGCATCCTTCATGTCCTTGGTGAGACGATAATTCTTGCCGATCATGCTGAGCACGATGACCGCCTCGGGCCGGCCCGCGCGGATGTCCTGGGCCTGGCGGAGCACGTCGGTCGCCTTGGCCAGGGCCCGGACCTCCAGCATGCTCGCCTTGCACGGCACGAGGGCCAGGTCGGCGCGGAGCAGCAAGGCCCGGCTCGTCTCGGTCTGGCTGCCCGGCCCATCCGCCACCACGTAATCCGCCTCCTGGCCCAGCTGCGGGAGGTCGTTCAGGATCATGTCGGGGTTGTCGAGGCGGACCGCCCTCACCCCCGGAACGGCCTCGCGCACCCATTCCGACGAGGATTGCTGGGTGTCGCAATCCGCGAGCGTGACGCTGTGGCCCTGCTTATCCAGCCAGGCGGCGAGGTGGACGGCCAGGGTGGATTTCCCCACTCCGCCCTTGGAATTTGCGACTACAATAATCATGAACCATCTTATAAACGATAATTTTTATGCTGGCAAGCATTATGTGCATCAGGATGACTGTCCTCCAGTCTTTCAGGCCGGCAAGCCAGCCAGCCGGTAAGAATGCAAGCCAGACAGACAGACAGACAGACAGACAGCAGCAAGCAAGGACACCCTCCGTCGGCACCTCCCCGCACGACAATCCCACCTCCGCCACCAGCTGGCCGCTGCGAATGCGACCGCAGCCTCAAGCGGCACAAGAAAGCAAGCTTGAAAGAAAGAATGCAAGTCAGCCAGATGTCATTCCATCCAGTTTGAAGTTACCACATACGGCCCATCAGGCGTGACTGATCCTCGCCCGGACAAAACAAGCTGGATGGACAGAATGCTGGATTGATGGAAAGAAAGCGGGAAAGCAATCTTGCAAGCTGTCCGACCGGACGGAATTGCGGAGCACGGCTTCTGCTGCCCATAAATCAAGAAAGCTGGATTGCATGAAATCCCGCTGGAAATCCATCAGGAAAGCGGGATGGCAAGCCAACAAGTCAGATGTCCATGAAGAGCGTCAGTGTTCCGAACGCTCACCTGGCTGGCAATCCTGAATGAAAGACGTCTTTCAGGAAAGCAAGCTGGAATGCTCTCTGGACATCGAGCCGGCCGGACAGCGCTCCGGAATGCAGGCCGGCTGGCCGACGACTCGACCGGTCGAATTTGCGTCATAGCGTGGCACTCTCGGACCGGCCCAACGAGCATTCTTGCAGACCGCCGCTTCGGTCGCCCCGAAATCAAGCCTGAATGGCGGAAGGGATGACGAATTGCGAGACAGAAAGAAGGCCATCGAGACAGCAGGAAATCTTGCTGGCTTTCCGTCATGAAATCCTGTTTCCACGGTGAAAAAGGGCCTAAGCACCGCTTAGGGAAGATGTCTGACAGACCCATTCGTTGCTGGTTGGAAATCAGTCAGTTCGCTGGCTCAAGGGCACATTGCCTGCTCGCGAGCGTCGCCCGGAGCAGTCGGCCGTACGGATGGGCGGAGACGGGACGAGGGGGGAAAGTTCGGGGGCCGGACGGGGGCCCGGCCCCGTCCGGGTTCAGGCAAGGGGCGTTGGCTCGAAATCCGAGTCCATGAGCTCCAGGGCCCACTCCTCGGCCAGCGTCGCCTCAGCGGCCTCGATCTCGGCCCGGAAGGCCTCCAGTGCCTCCGGGTTGATCCGGCAATTCGCCCGCTCGGCGACGATGGTCAGGGCGTGGTAGATGCCCAGCAGCCGGTCGCCGCGGCCCTCGATGTGGTACTTCGGATCGGCGGGGATAAACGCCCCGTCGAAGAGGCCGGCCCGGCGGGCCTGCTCCTCGAGATGGGCCATCCGGTCGCCGAGCCGGCTGGCGTCGCAACGGATCTCGTGGTATCGCCGCCGCCTCGCGGCCGTGGTCGTCAGTTGGTCAGTCATGGGTACCTCCTCCATCGGGTTGACGGGCCGCGACCCTCGCGGCCTCGCGGCTCGCAGGTCGGCCCCGGGCCAGCCGGGCGGAGCGCCCCGTGCAAGCGAAAGGCCGAAGGCTTCCGCCCGCGGAAAGCGGCCTTGGCAGCTTGCGCGGGACGGCGGCGGGGCCAGCGTGCCGCACGGAGGCCGGGCAGGATCGCGGCGTCGACTGGCGGAGGGGACCGGACGCTGCCGTTCGTGGGTGGGGGGCGAGGAGGGGGGATGTCGAAGAATAAGAGGCCCCGAACGGATCGGGCCCAAGCGACTTAGGAGTACTGCCTGCAACGATAGAAGGTCCGAGTTAAAGATTCGTCAACGCCTCACCCGGCTGGAGGCCGTGCAGGTAGTCCACCGCACGCTGGGCATGGGCGGCGGCCTGGAAGATGGCCCGGTTGTCCTCCTTCAGCACCGCCAGCCAGTGGGCGAGGTAGCTGGCGTGATCCGCCCGCGGCTCCGGGGTGATGTCCAGGTCGCAGCAGAGGAAGGCGGCGCCGATCTCGGCCACCAGCTCCTCGCGGGCATAGCCGGGGTCCCCGAACCGCTTGCGGCCGAAGTCGCGGGCGAGCCGGGTGGGGTGCTTGGTCCAGTGGGTCAGCTCGTGGGCGAGGGTGGCGCAGTAGGCCTCCGCATCGCGGAACGCCTCGAAGGGCGGCATCTGGACGTGGTCCGTGTCCTCCGCGTAGTAGGCCTGGTTCCCCCCGTGGCGGACGTCGGCCCCGGTGTTCGCGAAGTAGAGGTCGGCCGCCTCGATACGCAGCGTGGCGTCGAGCGGCTCGGGGGCGGGTGATTCGCGGAACCGTCCGGGCAGCCCGTCGATCTGCTCGACGTTGAAGACCGTGTAGCCTTTCATGAAGGTGATCTCGCGTTCGGTCTCCTCGCCATCCTCGGCGGTCTCCGTGCGGGTCAGCCGGTCGGCGTAGACGACGAGCGTTCCCCGCTCGCCCTTGCGGACGCAAGCCTTCAAAGCCCTGGCCTGGTTGAAGGTCATCCAGGTCGGCGAGGTGAAGCCCCGCGCCTGGGCGGCCATCCAGAGCATCAGCACGTTGACGCCCTTGTAGGGCTCGCCGCTTACCCTCAGCGGCCGCATGATTCGCCCGGCGAGGTGCTCGGCGTCCCAGGGCTTCAGCCAGGGGCGGACGCCCTTCTCCAGCTCGGCGACGATGGCTTCGGTGACGCGGATGTAGACGTCGGATCGCGTGGCCTGCATCGGGTCCTCTCCCTCGTTCGTGGTGTCCGGATGAATGCGCGCGGCATTCAACCGGGACGAAGGCGAGTCCGGCATCGGGGGGAGGGAGGTCAGGGACGGCCGAGGCGGGGGGCACCGGCCTGCACAAGCGGAGCGCGGAAGGCCGGGCGGAGACCGCCTCGGACGCCGCGAGGGCATCCTTGACCGCACCGGGGGATCACCCCCTCGGGCCCAGCAGCGGGCGGGAGGGCGGCGCAGCCGGTCCTCGCGAGGGACGGCAGCGGGAGCGGATCCCGCGAGCACGCGACCGGCGTCAGCCGGGGTGGCCGAATCGGGAATTGACCGGGGCCGTAATTGCCTCTAGCGTGGAAGAGGTCGTCGAGGATCTCGTCGAGGTTGCTGGTCATGACGATTGCCCTTCGTCGGTCACGTCGTTGTAGCGCCTGCCGGTGATGCGGGCAAAGACTTCCTCGGCATGCTCACGAGCGTCGAAGTCGCCGATCGCGTGGACACCCTCCCCGGTCACGTGGCCGTAGAGAGTCCAGACGTCGGCATCGCGGGGCTCGCACGGCTCGAAGTGAAAGTGGCCAGGCTTATCCGGCTCCTCGAAGCGGAGGCAGGGCCCGATCTCGTAATCGTCGAACGGGGCCGGGAGGCCGGGCTCGGCACGACCTGCGGGTTGCGCGGCCTGCCGGAGCCCGGCATCGTAGGCCGCCCTGAGCGCGTCCTCGAGGCACCAGACGGCCACGTCGTGGAAGTCGAGATGATCGGACCGTCGGTACTCGAGCGTCGGGATGTCGAGGTGGCGACGGGCGATGTCGGCGAGGAGCGTATCGAGTCGATTCATCGGCGGTTTCCTTTTCATGGGCAGTTTCCTTTCCGTGGTTGGAGTTGAGTCAGTTGGCTGGCTTTCTCGAAGATCATGCAGACGTCGTGCAGGCCGGGGATGAAGCAGGACCGATAGACCTTCCGGCTGCTGCTGGCGCCGTGGCTGAACCGGATGATGTCGGTGCAATGCTGGGAGAGCCCGGCCGCGAAGGCCAGTCGCTTGGTGTGGAAGACGAGGGGGACGTATCCCGCCTCGCGGTCGCTGTAGTCGCCCATGAGGATGGCGAGCTTCCCGCCGGGCCTCAGCGCCCCGGCGCAGTTGACGACGAACCGGTTGTACCGCCGGAGGAAGTGCGCCAGCGTCGGGGACCGGGACAGGTCCCTCGGGTCCTCGGCGTAGAGCTTCTGCCGCCAGTAGGGCGGGTGGGCCCAGATGAAGTCGAAGGAGTCCGCCCTCGGGAACTCGTGCGGGTCGCAGGCGTCGAACCCCTGATGGATGTCGAAGGCGAAGCAGGGGATGCCGAGCTCGCGACAGACGTCGCGGGCCGTGCCGCTGCCGGTCATCGGGTCGAAGACCAACCCTGGCCGGAAGTAGAGCAGCAGGTCCTTGATCAGGTTGCCGCCGCAGTTGCCCGGCCATTTCCGGTCGCCATACTCGCCGGCCCGATGGAAGTGGTAGAGGCTGGTCAGGTGCGGGACGGGGCTCGCGTTCCGCGGGGCGATCGGCAGCCGCGCGTAGACGGGGCGCCCCGGCGTCGTCGTCACAGGGGTTTGGATCCGCTCGAGGCGGGCGGCGTAGAAGGGATTGATGGCGGTCCTATGCATGCGATGCTCCTTGGTCGAGGTTGGATTGAGGTTCTGGATAGAGGCACTCGGCGGCGACCTTCAGGACGTCCCAGTTGATGCCGAGGCTCGCGTCGTGGCTCCGCCGGCACAATCGGAGGACGTCCCAGGCCTGCTCGGGCGTCAGGTCCGGGCGCACCTCGAGCACGTCCTCGACCGACCAGATCGCGGCGACCTGCCGGCGACTCTCGAGGATTCTGTGGACGTCGATGGTCGCCTCGTCCTCCTCGGGCTCGGCGGCTTCGAGGCACGCCCGGGATTCCGCGAGGTAGTGCTCGGAAGCGAGGCGGTCGAGCCGCTTGTAGGACTCGCCGTGCCGGTCACACCAGTGGCGGGCGTCGGTGAGCAGGTCGATGAGCCCTTCGCGGCCGGCATCCCAGTCCGCGCACCAGGTGAGGATGTGTCCGATGCGCATCGCGCGGCGTCGATTGTCCGTCATTGATCTTGCTCCTTTCGGGTTGGTTGATTGCGATGGTTGGCCAGGTAACCGCCGTAGGCCGCCCAGCGGAAATCCGCGGTGTCGACCACGACGATCCCGGCATTGCCCGGGCTCAGCCCGGCCAGCAGGCCGCGGTCCCTCAGGTCTGACGGTGAGAGGCCGTTCGAGGTGATCCCGAGGTTGAGATTGCCGGCGATCCGGGAGTGGCAGATGCCGACGAACCGGGCCGTGGCATAGGAAGCGTCTCGGGTTCGACCTGACATGAGGTGCCTGAGCTCCTCCAGCCATGCCGGGACGGCATCGCCGTGCCAGTGCAGGTACACGGTGGGCGAGACGCGCTCGGGGTCGAAGAAGAGGACGCAGGCGCGATTACCCATGGCATTGCTCCTCCCGGGCCCAGCGGGCGATGGCCGCCCTCAGGGTCGGCTCGTAGCGGTCGCCGCGCCAGGAATTGACCCCGAAGGCGATGCTGCCACAGGCGAGCTTGTCGAGGTTGAAGACCGCGACGTGGCCCGGGCTGTCGAACACGACCCCGAGCATCCCGCCCTCTTCCGGGTCGCGGAAGATGAGGACGTGGAACGGGGCGCCGCAGATGCCGTTGCGGTGACGCTCGATGTTTTCAGCGATGATGTTCATGATGGTTTCTCCATGATTGGTTTGACTGTGGTGATCGGCGGCGCCGAGCGACTCCCGGCCAGCGTCGCCACGAGACGGATCGTCCCGCATCGGGCGGCCGTGGGCGTCGAGCCGGACCGACTCGCGCGTGGCGCGATGGCCGGCCTCCGGGGGGATGAGCTTGCGGTAATCCATCGTCGACCCCCTATGCGCCGTCGCCGAAGCGGAGACGCAGCTCGGCGAACTCCCGCTCGAGTTCCTCCAGCCCTGCGTCGAAGTCCGGGTCGCAGCCGGCTTCCAGCTCGTCGATCCGACGGATGAGGTCGACGGGGTCGGGTTGATGATCGTAGGTGTGTTGCATGATCGGGTTCCTTCCTGATGGGGGGCGGGCATCCGGCCCGCCCGGGTTGATGTTGCGGTCAGTCCTTCTTCTCGGAGGCGACGCGGAGGGTGACGCGGCCGTCGAGCGGCACCACCTCCAGCTGGACGTTGAAGCCCTGGCCGTCGGCGTGGGGCCAGGCGCTCCCGATCCGCGTCCAGAAGCCCTTCCGCCCCTGCCGGTCGCGGACCTGGTAGGCGACGTGGCTCGGGGCGTTCGAGCCGTTCTCGTTGATCTTGCCGTCAGACATGGCGATTCTCCTTCTCTTCGTGGTCCCGGCCGCGACCATCGCGGCCCGATGTCACCCCAAGGAAAGCCGCCCAGCCCGGGGCGGAGCGAGCGCCAGCGACCGGGCAAGCGGGAAATTGGGGGGACCTCCGGGGGAACCGATTTCCCGCTTGCGCGGCCCGGCGGCGGCTTTAGGCGTGACATGACCAGGGCCGCACGTCGCGCCGGGCAGGAGAGGGGGAGGAGCCCTCCGACCGGGCGGCGCATCATCGACGGGGAGGACGGATCCCGGGCGTCTCCACCGGCCTGCGTCCGGCCGGATGCACGGATTCGAGAGCCGGCAAGCCGGCCGAACCGACGAGCACGCAACTCCATCGAGCCGCCCGCGACGCCGAGCCATCAAGCCCGTCCTGCGTGGGGGGGAGGGGCATCACCACCCGCGGCCGCCGGCCCGCCCTAATCGACGAGGAGGCCGCAGGCATGCCCCCTCCAGGACCGACGACACGACCCCGAGCGTCCCCGGTACCGGGTGGCGAAAGGACCCGGATCGGGACCAAATCCACACGCCAAGATTGTGAAATACAAGGATAAAACTTGACCGAATCATAAAATGAAAATAGGGTCGCACGTCTGGGTACATCCCCCGCGAGGACGCGGGGCGAGCCTGGCACATCGGCCCCGTGCGACGTCGGGGCGGATGACGCGAGACGCGCAGCACATTCTCGGTCGGGCAGACAGTTTGTTAGGTGCATCGGGGATGTTGCGAATCATCCAGAACAGATCGGCCGCCGGGGCGAAGAGCTACTACAGCACGGCGGACTATTTCGTCCAGGGACAGGAGCTGGCCGGCCGCTGGCGTGGCCGCGGGGCCCGCCTGCTCGGGCTCGACGGCGAGGTGGGCCGAGCCGACTGGGAATCGCTCTGCGACAACCGCCATCCCCGGACGGGGGCCGCGCTGACGATGCGGACCAAGGACCGCCGCACGGTGGGATATGACATCAATTTCCACGTGCCGAAGAGCGTCTCGGTGATCCACGGCCTGACCGGCGAGGGTCGGATCCTGGACGCCTTCCGCACCGCGGTCAGGCGGACCATGGACGACATCGAGGCCGAGGCCCAGGCGAGGGTCCGCAAGGGGCGCAAGGACGCCGATCGCACGACCGGCAACCTCGTCTGGGGCGAGTTCCTCCACTTCACCTCGCGTCCCGTGGACGGGATACCGGACCCGCACCTGCACGCCCATTGCTTCGCGTTCAACGCCACCTGGGACCGCGAGGAGGGAGCCTGGAAGGCCGCCC
Source organism: Tautonia rosea (assembly GCF_012958305.1). NCBI lineage: Bacteria > Pseudomonadati > Planctomycetota > Planctomycetia > Isosphaerales > Isosphaeraceae > Tautonia > Tautonia rosea. Next base: position 309,008 of record NZ_JABBYO010000002.1, read on the forward strand.
AGTTCCGCGGGATCAAGCGTGACGCTCCGTACTTCCAGGCCGTCTTCCACTCGCACATGGCCCGCCTCCTCGCGGAGCACGGGTACGCGATCAGGAGGGCCGGGAAGGGGTGGGAAGTCGACGGCGTCCCGGAACGGGTGATCGCGGCCTTCTCGCGCAGGCGCGACGTGATCGAACGGGTCGCCCGGGAGGAAGGGATCAGCGACGACGCGTCCAAGGACCGGCTCGGGGCCAGGACCCGGGAACGCAAGGCGAGGGAGCTGCCCGGGTCCTTGCTCCTCTCCGAGTGGCGATCCCGCATCACGCCGGAGGATCGCGACGGGCTGGATCGGCTCGCGAGGGCGGCCGTCTCGCACGCCGGGGACCGCGAAGGCCGAGCCGCGGCCGAGGCGATGGAGCATGCCGTCCAGCATTGCTTCGAACGCCGATCGGTCGTCCCCGAGCGGACGCTGTTCGCCGAGGCGCTGCGACATTCCGTCGGGCGGGCCTCGGTGGCAGAAATCCTCGGACAGGCGAAGCCCGAGGGGCTTGTCGTGGGGACGGTCGAGGGCCGTCGCATGGCGACGACGGCCGATATCCTGGCCGAGGAGAGAAGGATGGTCGAATTCGCCAGGGCAGGACGGGGGACCCGGAAGCCGCTGGGAGACCCGGCCCGGCCATCGTCCAGGCAATGGCTGAACGAGGACCAGAGGCGGGCGGTGCAACACGTGCTCGGCTCCCGGGACCGCGTCATCATGATCCGGGGGGCAGCGGGCGTCGGGAAGACGACCCTGATGCGGGAGGCCGCGGAAGGCATCCGCGAAGGGGGCAGGGAGGTGCACGTCTTCGCCCCGACGGCCGGGGCCAGCCGCGGCGTGCTCCGGGGAGAGGGGTTCGACTCCGCGGACACGGTCGCCCGCCTCCTCGTCGATCGATCCGTCCAGCCGCGGACGCGAGGGCAGGTCATCTGGATCGACGAGGCCGGCCTGCTGGGCTCCAGGACCATGGCCCGCGTCTTCGACCTCGCCGCGCGGAACGACGCGCGGGTCGTGCTCTCCGGGGACAGGCGTCAACACAAGTCGGTCGAACGCGGCTCGCCGCTGCACCTCCTGGAGGAGGAGGCCGGGATCCTGCCGGCCGAGGTGCGCGACATCCGTCGCCAGCGCGGGGCCTATCGGGAGGCGATCGCCGCGATGGGCGAGGGCAGGGCCGGCGAGGGCTTCGATCGGCTCGACGAGCTGGGCTGGATCCGCGAGATCGGCGACGCCGAGAGGTACCGTCTGCTCGCCTCGGACTACGTGGAGGCCGTCAGGGCCGGGGAATCTTCCCTCGTGGTCTCCCCGACCCACCTGGAGAAGGACCGGATCACGGGCGAGATCCGCCGATTGTTGTCCGCCGAAGGGCTCCTCGACGGCGACTCGCACGTCGTCCCCGTACTCATCCCGAGGAAGCTCACGCTCGCCGAGAAGGCCGACCCCGCCGAGTACCAGCCCGGCGACGTGATCCAGTTCCACCAGAACGCGCCGGGATTCCGCAGGGGGCAGCGGCTCCAGATCGGTCCGGGTCCCGCCCCGACGGGGCTGGCAGGCCGCTTCGAGGTGTTCCACCGGGGGAGCATCATGCTCGCCCCGGGGGACATGATCCGCATCACGCGGAACGGGGCGACCGCCGATCGGCGGCACGCCCTGCACAACGGGGACCTGCACCGGGTGCGCGGATTCGACTCCGACGGTGCGCTCGTGCTCGCGAACGGTTGGAAGGTCGCCCGGGACTACGGCCACATCGACCACGGCTATGTCGTCACATCGCACGCGGCGCAGGGCAAGACGGTCGACCGGGTCTTCGTCGGCCAGTCGGCCTCCTCGCTGGCGGCGACATCGCGGGAGCAGTTCTACGTCAGCTGCTCGCGGGGCCGCAAGGCGGCGACGGTCTACACCGACGACAAGGCCACGCTGAGGGCCTCGCTCATGCGTTCCGAACAGCAGCTCATGGGACGCGACCTGCTCGCCAACGGGATGGCCCGACGGTCGCTGCGGTCCCGGCGCCGGGAGCGGGAGGAGCAGCGCAAGAAGCTCGATATCCGCCTCCTGATCCGTGCCGCCAAGCGAGAACGAGAGAAAGAGCATGAACGATAGCATCCTGAAACGCTACTCGGGGACCCGAGGGCCGATCCTCCCCGGCCGGGACCCGCTCGACGACGACGACCCGCAGGTCGACGACCTCGGATGTTACAGCTGGCTGAGGGGCCTGCGGGAGCGATCGACCATGATCGAGTTCCGGCTCAGGGAGGGGCGCTCCGTCGCCTTCGACTACACCCTGCTGCGCAAGGTGATCTTCGACCCCTCGGAGGGCATCACGCTGAAGTTCGACGGGGAGACGGTCAGGATCGAGGGCCGGAACCTCGCCGCGGAGTCGACGCCGGGCGTCCAGCTCCTCCGCGGGATCCAGAACCACAGGGTGCCCTGGATCCGCGAGATGGGCGAGGCCGAGCAGGTGGCGGCGGCGGAGGTTGCCACGGTCGTCGAGCGCCTCACGTTCAAGGATTCGGGATGATCGGGGAGCGTCCGCGAGCGAAGCTCGCGGGGCGGCCTGGCCGTCCCTGGCCATCGACCCCGCGCTCCTCGCCCGCTCCGACTCCTGCCCCTCCTCGTCAGCGGTCGAGCCCCTCGGCCAGGCTCCAGAGGCCCCGATTGATCCTGATGTCCCCGTCGACGGATCGGATCGGCCGCGTGCGGATCCGTCGCCCTGAGGCGTTCCTGGAGCGCAGGTCGCCCTTGATGAGGTTCTCCTGCACGCGGTTCAGGGTGTGCCAGAGGTCGGGCCGGTCATCGTCCAGGCGGCGGGGGATGAGCAGGTGCGAGGGCCGGATGCTCGGGTTCGGCTTCAGCCCCCAGGCGGCCTCGGCGAAACCCAGGCGCTGGCCCGGCGACAGCTCGATCTGCTTCCAACGACGGATCGTTTCGAGGGTCTGGGGGGTCTCCCCGGCGATCCGTCGGGTGGCCTCGGCGACCTGATCGCGGAAGGAAAGCCCCCCGCGTGACGGACGCTGACGCTGCCGAAGTCGGCGGACTGGACGGTGAGGCCGTTGCCGCAGACCAGCCGGAAGACGCCGGCCATGAACCGATAGGCGGAGCTGCCGTCGTGGGAGTTGGTGAGCACCAGCTCCGGCACCTCCTCCCAGGGATCGCGGCGGCCGATGTCGGCTTCCCGCCGGAATCGGAGCAGGTGCCGCGTGAACGCCCCCTTGTCGGGGCTCCGGCTGCGTGACTGGGAGGCCCGCACGGGGAAGAACCCGCGCTCGCCGAGGATGTCCACCACGTCGATCGTGGGGACCATGCGGTAGCGGGGAGACATGCCGCGCCACGGGCGGTCGGCGAAGACGCTCGGGGCGAGGCGGCGCAGTTCGTCTCGGGAGAGGCCTGGGGTCGGGTTCGGGGTGATGGTCGTCATCATGATGCTCCTCGTTCGCTCGTCGTTCTCGGTGTGCGGTCGATGGATGGTGATCGATGGGATTGGGGGCATCCCTGCCCCGGGTCGGGTCAGGCGGTGACGGCCCCGGCCTCGCCGATCGGGGCCAGCAGGGCGGACAGCTCCTTGGGCTTCCGGATGACCGTCTCGTTGACGTTCCGCCACCAGTGGAAACCGTTGTAGCGCCAGCCGGCCTCGGCGAGGGCCCTGCGGGTCGCGGCGTCGGGCTTGGAGGTGAAGGCGATCTTCTCGGTGCGGGAGGTGCCGTGGACGATCTGCATGGTCCGGTCTCCTGATGCGGAGGGCCTGTTGGTCGGGAATGTCGGCACGCGCGACATTCGCCAGGCCAACGGCGGCACCGGTCCGTGCCCATAGAATGGGTGAATTCGTCACAGGGTCGGGCGCAGCGGCTGCACACGGAGCGCAGCGACACGGAAGCTGCGGAGGGAGCGCCCTTGACGAAGAGGGCGGCGCCCTTCGGGACAGGTCGGTCCCGGTATCGGGGCGCAGGAGGGGGCGGGAGGGCGGCGCAGCCGGTCCGCCCGGGACGGCAGCGTGAGCGAGCCCCGGGAGCAACCCGGCCTGCCGACGGGCCCCCAGAGCCGGTTCTATTCGACCTGGTCGAGGGTGACCCGGTCATCGGTGCGATCGTAGAGCTTAATCGCCCACTGGCTGGCGGGCCGTCTACCTCGGCCCGGCGAAGGTCCGGAGCATCTGCAGCCGCAAATGCAGATCAACGCAATGTTAATTTTCCAAAATTTATAAGGTAAGTATGCGTTATCAAGTTGTTGCAATTGTTGCACTATTCGTTGTCTCGTCGACACCCGCGCACGCGGGCCGTGATGGTCCGACATACATTCGATTGCCCGATGGCCAAGTGGTTCCTGAGAAGCCGCCTCTGCCAATAAACCCGACAACCTCCCCCAAGCGTCCTCCGATTATGCCCAAGGGTAAGCCGACCAATCACAAGGCGATTTCCCCTCTCAAGCAGAACGGTCGATAAGAAATCAGCCAATCAGGACCGCGCTCTCGAATCGAGTCAGAGTCGGATCTTCTCGACCTCATCGAGGGTGACCCGATCATCGGTGCGATCGTAGAGCTTGGTCGTCCGCGGGCTGGCGTGCGCGGCCATCTGCTGCGCCTTCTCCAGCGTGCCGGCGTTCTCCAGGTAGTTGGTGATCCCGGTGGCCCTGAAGCTGTGGCAGCCGATCGGCGTGCCGATCCCCGCCTTCGCCGCCCGCCTCCGGATCATCCGCCAGACGTCGGCCGGGAGCATCGGGTTGGTCGTGAGGGCATCGCCCCTGCGGGTCGCCGTCCGGAACAGTGGCCCGCGGCGGTCCGACGCGATCCCGGCCTCGGCGACATAGGCGTCGAGGAACTCCTCGAGCGTGTGATGAGCGGGCATCTCGTGCACCTTGCCGCCCTTCTCCTGGAGGCGGAGCCACATGCGCTTGCCCTGGGGATAGTAGTCCTCTACGGCCATGGTGACTACGGCCCCGACCCTGGCGAAGGTGAAGAACATCGCGGCGATGAGGGCGCGGTCCCTCAGCGCGACGACGCTTGCCGTCCCGATGCCATCGAGGATGGCCCGCGTCTCCTCGACCACGAGGACGGGTGTCTTCCCCCGGGTGACGACGTGCTTCGGGCCGCGGACGGCGTGCGCCGGGTTGGTGGGGACGACCTGGCCGGTGACCAGCCAGTCGAAGAGCATGCGGATGGTGGCAAGGTGTTGCTTGACGGTCGGCTTCGCGTGCGACTGGCCCAGAGACTCGACGTAGGCCGCGACCGTCATGGGGCGGATGTCCTTCAGTGAGCAGATGCCGCGTCCCTCGCACCAGCGGAGGAAGGCGAGGGCGTTGCGGAAGTAGGCTCTCCGCGTGTTCGCGTTGCGGATGTGGGCCGTGAAATACTCGGCGAATCGGGTGATCGCGTCCTCGCCGGCGGAGGCGAGGATGTGCGGGATGACCATGTGCCGGCCGTCGCGACCCGAGGCGAGGTCACCCGACATCACCGATTCGATGACGCCCTGCTCAGGCTTCGAGGAGGGGGACGTCATACTGCTTCAGGACGGGATCGCGGCTGACCAGCCGAAATCCCTCGTGGCGTGCCTGGGCGATCAGGAGGCGGTCGAACGGGTCGCGGTGATGGTCGGGGAGCGTTGCGACCGACAGGGCGTGAGGGATGGTCACCGGCAGGGGGAGGAAGCGGTTGGCCGCCATCGCGCCCTCGAGGTCCTCCGGGGCGTCGAGCTTGCCCAGCGATCGCTTGATCGCGATCTCCCAGGCGACGGCCGCGCTGACATAGACCGGATTCTTGCCGTCGCCGACGGCCTTGCGGGCCGGCTTGGCCAGCAGGTTCGGATCGTCGAGCCACCAGAGGAAGACGTGGGTGTCGAGCAGGAGGGTCATTCTGTGTCCATCCCGAACGCGGTGGCGATGTCGTCGGGCAAGGCGTCGAAGTCCTCGGCGATTTGGACCTTGCCCTTCCACTGGCCTCCCTTGCGGGGGCTCTCGTCGGGCCGGATGGGGACGAGGCGAACCATCGGCTGCCCAGCCTTGGCGATGATGACCTCCTCGCCGCTCAGGGCATGCTCGATGAGCTTCGAGAGGCGGGACTTGGCTTCGTGGATGTTCGCGATTTCCATGATGTTCTCCTTGGCTTAGCTAAGTCTAGCCCGTTTCGTCCATTGTGGCAAGAATCATTTGCGGCTCCCGAGCAGAAACCGGTCGGGGCTTTATGACAAGTGCTCCGGCCAGTCCATCGACGTATGGACGACGCGCAGAATATCCAGCGTTTCGCCTTCGATGCGATAGACCACGACGTATGGGAGATCCGGGATGACCAATTCCATGGTTCCGGCCACATGTCCCTGCCGTCCGGAGCTTGGGAAGAGGAGCAGTCGCCTTTCCGCGGATTGTATCTTCCGGACGACCCGCCCGGTGGCCTCCGGACTGTCGATCGCGATGTGGGCGTGTATTGCTCGCAGAGACTGGATGGCGCCCCGCAGCCAGCGGATCTTCACCGGGTTAGCTCTTGAAACATCATCTCAACCTCACCCTCGGAGGCAAAGTCCCCAGCGTCGGCCTCGGCGACCGCCTTCTTGATATCCTCGATCTGCCACTTCCTCATTCGGATGTAGCTGTCGACGGCCTGCTTGATCAGGTAGGAGCGGTCGCGATCGTCCGACTTTGCGAATTCATCCAACTGGGCGACCGCGTCCTTGTCCATCCGCACTGTAACGTTGACCTTCTCCATGATACCTCGCAATATGATATATTACAATATAATCTATTTTCGTTCAATTCAATTAAGCGAATTGCGTTGCAATGCAGCCGACGGCGCGAACGCACCATATGAAAGATAACGTCCTTTATCTTTCATTTGTATTGAGCGGCACACGTCTTCGCGTTTCAGGTCAGCGGCTCAGGTGAAGAACGTCGCGGAACTCACAGTCATAAGACGAACGGGCCGTTATCATCTCCGGGCACACCGGACGAGGTCGCTCACATCCTTCCATTCGTTGTCATGGACGCCGTCACTGAAGCGGATCACCCGCGCTCTTTGGAAGGAAAATTCAGAGGAAGACCAGTATTTTTGACCGCCTAGCAGGAAGTTGCCGATGGGCCGCCCGGTTGACCCACATCACGTAGAGCTCGCCATGGTCGGGCAGGTGCCGGTTACGTGCCGGCGTTGAAGGAGCTATCCGCCGAGTGCAGGAACGCGGATTGCTCTTGCCCGTATTGCAGGCTGCTATGGCGTTGGGAGAGTTGGTTGTGCACTCGGCCAGTCGCAGTATTCGTGTAGCGGTGCCATAAGCAGTATTCCACGGTGGCGTCTGGCGGATGCCCGAGGCGCTGGTGATGGTCACCGATGCGGTAAGCCGAGGGATGTGGAACCGGGCGTGCCTGAGCTCGCGCCGCCGGTGACCGGCGTTGGTCTTGATGGGCGAGATGGCCGTGTTTTTTGCGTGCTATTGGGCGATGGCCTCGAGGTGACCCTCGATTTGCTTTTTCGTTTATTTAGATTCCGCTGAACAGGGCTAACTCCCCGATTGGTTACAGGTACAGTGCATGGGTTATCAATATCTCGGCTTCTTGCTGTTGGATCACCAGGGGGTAGGCCTGGATCTGTTGGATTACCAGAGGGTAGGCCTGGATTTGTTGGATCACCAGAGGAGCCATCTCGACTTCGTTGACCTGTTGTATTACCAGAGGGTAGGCCTGGATTTGCTGGATCACCAGACGATGTTGCCGGCAACTCTCCACGGCACGCTGGGTCCAAGTGGTTGGAGCATGCCACACAAAGTGATTGGCCATCTGGGTAATATTCTCTTTTCGTTCCCCGCGGACAATCAGGTCTTTCTCCACGGCAGTTGGGGTTTTCACATGGAACACAACTGCGGCCGGTTCTTGCGCTACGATCCGGTACATCTTTCGTTCCGGTCGGACAAACACATACCCAACGATTCCTCCCCTCCCGTCCTCCCGCCTGTATCCTTACTCTCCCAGTTCCGCCACACTCAGTGTTCTCGCCTGGCGCTGCGCAATGACCCATCTGATTACGCGTCTCGCCTTCAGCGCACTTATTTATACAGTTGACAAAGGTGTATGACCTTGGCGTGCCATAGATCCTGTGAACTCTCCTGCGTGCAACGGGCTCCTGACCTGCCGGGCACGAGCAATTAGCTGGGTCACTAGGCCCTGAAGCAGGACAAACCCCGCAATACGGTTTGGTACTAGGATTGCCGTCCGGATCGAACAGCTCCACGCCCGGGGTTGCTCTATCGCAAGCATGGGAAATGCCAGATATAAATGTAATGCATAATGCAAGAGCAATCGATCTTACCAGCATATTTCCCTCGCCATATCCATTACAAAACCAAACCTGTATTTGTGTGTTATAAAAATCACATCATATTATAATACACGTGAAACATAATGATAGCAAGTTCTTAATATGCATATTCCGCTCGTTCATAGTATGCAAAACGACGTCTGATCCATAAAGGACTTTCTGGCCATCATCTTAATCATAGGCGACCCCACTAGAGGAGACGTAATATGGTATTGCGTCACGCAAACATAAAATTAATATAATGTAA